>JAOUME010000035.1 GCA_029881655.1 Deltaproteobacteria bacterium
GCCGACTGCAGGTTATATAAAAAAGAGGAACACGCGCCAACAATCCCGCAGGTATGACCGACACTCCCCAGGACGTAAGCGTTGATGAAATCTGCCGGCATCTCGGCGAAACTGAAGGGCATCTGCTTAGAAGAAGTCCTTCTCCCCAAAAGTGGCCCCTTCATATATCCCCCCAGAGCGAAATCGTCCAAAAGCCCCATTGAGCTACTGGCATAAACTCCGATTTGCTCCGGCCGGACAAACTGAATCACATCATCAAGTTCCATTCCCATCGAAGATAGCGCGTCACTCACCCCGAATACGGTCATTTGCAATCCTCTGGGGTGATTTTTCGATGAATAATGATCACCCGGATTAAATCCGGTTGGAAGCTGGCCGGCCGAGCTTGCCAATTGCTTTTTTTGATCGGGAAATAAAAATTCGAAATCCCCTTTGATCTCAACAATAACATCTTCTGGTTTCAACGGATCATCTTGAAGCTTCCAGTTCGCAGGTAAACTTATGGGTAAATCCCGTTTCGACATTCGGATCTGGACAGCCTTATCAGGATCCGTTTTCGCATGAATTGCTTTATGAACGGAAACCTTATCACAATCAAAATGCTCCAACTCCATCTTTCTGATTAAGGTGTTCTGATTGATGAATTCACCTAAAACCGAATTCAAATCTTTTCTGGCTAATGACTGGTTATTCCGGTCCAGACACTCACCCTTTTCAAAATGCACAAGCCCCATCATCAATGCCAGATTCAAAAGCGTATCTGCCTGCTCATCACTCGACAAATGATCGATGATTATCCGCTTATAAGCATGACTGGATGAACTCCTGCCAGCGGGGCAAACACCTCCAAAACCAACAATGACTGGTAAGCGATTCGACATATCTCAAATAATTAATAATAACCCAACTTTGCTAACCCGAAATATGACAATTTTAATTATTTTAAAATAATTCACTTAGAACTGCCCGATTTCTTTATAAAATTTATCTTAACTACTCCCGTCTATTTCCATCAACCAAAAAATAATTGACGTAGTTTCAGCTTGCCATTATCATTTCAGGATCGGTTATGTAAATAAATTGATCATTATTGAATTGACACAAACTGGGCGTTGAGCTAATAATTGTGTTTCATTAATTTTTGGTATTCGTTGTTAGAAATTAACGATTCTGGGGCCAGTAGCTCAGTTGGTTAGAGTACATCCCTGATAAGGATGGGGTCGGTGGTTCGAGTCCACCCTGGCCCACCAGTTACGATGCGAAAAATACGGAATCGGGGGATTAGCTCAGTTGGGAGAGCGCCTGCCTTGCAAGCAGGAGGTCAGCGGTTCGACCCCGCTATCCTCCACCATAAATTATGAGTTTCATAGCAGTTGCCGATAGGCGCGTAGCTCAGTGGGAGAGCACTACCTCGACAAGGTAGTGGTCGTCGGTTCAATCCCGACCGCGCCTACGCTGATTCATTCAAATAGGAGGAAAGATAGCTTCAATAAGGCGTAGAAAACCGGAGCAACAGCCGGACAAGAACCTGATCAATGAGCAAATCAGGGCTACCAGCGTCAGAGTCGTTGACGAAGAAGGTGGTCAGTTAGGTATCATGGATCTTAGTTCTGCCCTAGCACTTTCGGAAGAAAGGGGATTGGACCTGGTAGAAGTAAGCGATAAATCGGACCCCCCTGTTTGCCGGATCATGGACTATGGTAAATTTAAGTATCAATCCAGCAAAAAACTGCACGACGCGAAAAAGAAACAAATAATTATCAAGATCAAAGAAATAAAGTTAAGACCGAAAACGGAAAATCACGATTTTATGTTTAAGCTGAAAAACGCCAGGGGATTTCTGATTGGAGGCAACAAAGTAAAGGTCACGGTTCAGTTCCGTGGGCGCGAGATGGCTCACACCCATCTTGGTATCGTTCTTTTAAACCGTTTCGTTACAGAAACCGAGGATGTCAGCATTGTTGAGCTTAAACCCCATGCCGATGGCAGGACGGCTCAAGTAATTTTGGCTCCTAAAAAATAACAGGAAGAAAATGTCTGGATACAAACTTAAATCAAAAAGCTCCGCTAAAAAACGTTTTAAATTTTCAGCAAGCGGCAAGATCAAGCACAAAAAAGCCAATTTAAGGCATATTTTGACCAAAAGAAATTCCAATTCCAAGAGGAAACTCCGCAAAACTGGATGTATTGCCGACGTGGATATGCCTTCTATCAAAAGAATGCTTCCTTACGGTTAAACGACTATAACATCAGTTAAATGTAATTAAAAAACAAGAAAGGAAACTATGTCTAGAGTAAAAAGAGCCGTCCACGCCAGAAAAAAGAAGAACGCTTACTTTAAAGCGGCTAAAGGCTACCGTGGCGGAAGAAGCAGACTTTTAAGAACTGTCAAGGAGGCGGTTGACCGAGCCAGATGTTATGCCTACCGGGATAGAAAAGTAAAAAAAAGGGAATTTCGCTCCTTGTGGATCATCCGGATCAATGCCGCAGCCCGTATTTGCGGAATCAGTTACAGCAAGCTGATTCATGGCCTAAGCAAAGCGAATATCACCATCGACAGGAAAGTCTTAGCGGAGTTGGCTGTATCTGACTTCGAGGCTTTTAAAAATATTGCGGAATCGGCAAAAGCAAATCTATAGATAATCGGGAAATCCATTTTAGGGCTTTTTTTTTAATGAGAGCGAAGCTTTACCGCTTTTTTGCAACCGATTCGAAAAAATGAAAAAAACCTATCTGCGGTATTTGACGGATCTTATATCAGGATCTGTTATAAAAGCTGTTTCGATCATACATATGAAGTCATAACCCGCATAACAAATCCAGATAAAAGTTCAACTTTTAATGGAAACTAAGACAAAAAAACGCTGGGATCTATCAAAGCGGTTTTTAGAGTTCAGCGAGACGCTCTTTGCTACGGAAATCCACAGCATCCAAGACCTGATCTTCCTTTTTCTTCAAGCGATCGACCATATAGCCAAACCTGACAGCTTCCATTTCCTTATCAGCCAGGATCGATATCAGATCCGTTCGAACAAGTTAGTCAAGGAAATGGCGGACCCGTCCTTACTCAAAAATACAAACGTTACCAAAATCGAACTTCTTCCGGATACTGATTTTAACCAGGAACATTTACTATTGATTAGTAAGTCGAAACTTTCCGCCGGGAAAGAAACGTTTCTTTTTCTGGTCTGCAAGCAATACAGCCTTTCCGCTCAGAATTATTATCTTTTAAACGAAAGCCTTTCTTTCGCGATAAACCCGCCGCCTTCTTCAACTTCATTCTGGAATGGGGCCGATGCGGATCAAATATCGTTGAAAGCACGATACCGGCAGCAAAAATCGGTTATCTTGATGATCGAAAATTACGCTCGAAAAAAAAATCAGCCTTTGCTTTTTTTTAAGGATAATCCTGAATTAAAGAAGGAAATTGATCAATTTCAAAATAACCTGATCGGGGAATTGGAACGACTTAAGAAAAAGAATATCGAACTGGATCGACTTTACCATTCGATTCGTTTCTTTTTTAAAAATCTGATCGTGGAAATGAGCAACCGTCTAGCCATCGATCTGGGGTTAATCGAAATCCTCAGCAGAAATCAGAAGAACAAGAGGGCTTTTGATATAAATCTAGAGAAGATCATTTACAACAAGGTCCTTTCCCAGAAAAATATCTTGGACCTCCTGCATGAAACCATGCAGGAAGATCGCTCCCGTCCGGTTGCAATCTTTGAGGAATTCAACTCACTTGATCTTCTGCACGCCGCAATGGCCCTGTTTTCCGAAAGTGCCCAGGCCGTGAATATCGAATTTGAAGATGTCCCATCTACCGGAAAGTTCATGGTGAGAGCCAACTACGCTTCTCTGACCAAAACCATCAGGAATCTCTTTGATTTTCTCTGTCAGTTTCATCATTATTGTTCAAAGGAGACTCAGATACGTCTTAAATTGGACTTAATGAACTGGGACAACGGAGTCGAGATCATGATATCCTTGATTAATCTGACCTTGACCAAGGAACAGCACGATCTTTTGGTTAAACCGCTGAACCTTTACGATTCGGTTTTCTTTGAGTACGCTCCCCTTTCCCTTTACAATTATATCATTCATCAGACCGCCACCCGGCAAGGCTGTAGCCTGAAGTTTTCCTTGCCAGATAAAAACGGGATACAGTGTAGGTTAAAGCTGACCAATCAATAAGAAATGATGTATAAATTCGGGTATGAAAGGAACAATTTTGTACGCAAATGACGGGAAACAGACAGAAATTGTCTTTTTTAAGGCGGGGGAAGCAAAGCGAATCTCTATGAAACGCTTTGCTAAAGTAAAAAGAATTAAAATCCAGCGCTGACACCAACAGACAACAAGGAACTGGCTAAATCCTGCTCGACACCATTGAATTTTGCCTTACCAGTAATAGTGTGCATACGGGCATGGATGTCAAACACCAGAATAGATAGCCCCGCCTGCAAGTACCATTGGGCCGCTGCCCCTTTTTCGGCGGTGCAGGTAAGCGCACATGACGCGTCAAGACTTCCTACACCCACTCCACCTGTAAGATTTACAAAAGGTATTGGTAGCGTAAAAAACAAATCATACATCGTGGTTTTGACCACAGCACCGGTTCTGCCGGTTGTGTCAACTAACTTTGTTTCATAATTCTCAAGACCCAAACCTGGCAACATGGGCAGTGACGCATGCAACAACACACCAGATACTCCGTCAGACTCAACATTAGCCGTATCAGTGTATGCATTACTTAAGGGTACGCCGGCACTAACATTAAATAAAATCGCCGCTTGCGCACTTGAAGCCCCGAAAAAAAGAACCGTAGTAGCCGTTAAAATCATTAATATCTTTTTGTATAACATTGCCTCTCCTTAAATAAGTTTACGTTTTACTTCAATGGAAAATAGTTGGAACCTTATTTACATTCCAATTTTATACCAAAACCAATTAAACTTAAGAATCGATAAGCATTTTTTGGTATTTCAATTCTCTACGGCAATCGAAATATTATTTTTTACACCGTTATTGAAAGAAAACCAAGATGCCGTTATAGTAGAGATCGATATAAGATTGAACTCTTAAATCACAATCCTCTAATAATACTTGTTGATTTTAAATTATGATCTTTTTTAATTTACTTTGTCAAAAGGATAATTATTCTTGATGGAAAATCTATATAAAATTAACCAGTTGCAAATCGAGCTGGTCATGTGTTGGCATCACCAAACGCCTCAAGTCAAGCTTAATGGGTTCTTGGGGCTGGTGGAGAATCAGCACATGCAGAACTTTCTTTTATGGCACGAGGAAGATATCGCCAGAGCGCCTGATGTCAACGACCAGGAAATCGCCCGGGTAAAGAGATGCATCGACCGATTTAATCAGTTAAGAAATGACCTGATCGAAAAAATCGATGAAGAAATATTAAAATTTCTCCACGAAGGCGGGATTTCATCTAATCCAAATTGCGCTTTGAACTCGGAGACACCCGGCAGTATGATTGATCGTTGCTCCATTATGGCGCTAAAAATTTATCACATGAAAGAACAGGTTCAAAGAAAAGACGTGGATGAACAACATTTAGCTGACTCCTCGGAAAAAGTCAGGATTTTAGAAATTCAAAGAAATGATCTATTTGGTTGCCTTTATCAGCTTATTAAAGATGTCAGTGAAGGAAGGAGGCGTTTTATGCTTTATCGTCAGTACAAAATGTATAACGATCCGACCTTAAACCCAAAAATCTATCAGGCAGGGATTAGACAATAATTTTATGGTAGAACGAAATAAAACCATCTGCCCGTTGGACTGTCCTGATGCTTGCGGTATGGTCGCGACCCTGGAGAAGGGTCGTGTCGTAAAAGTTGAAGGTGACGCTGATCACCCTTTCACCAAGGGTTTTTTATGTCAGAAAGTCAGGACCTTCCACAAGAGGATTCATTCCGAAAATCGAATTTTGCACCCGCAAAAAAGGATCGGGAAAAAAGATGAGGCGCAATTTGTCCAAATCAGTTGGGATGAAGCCTGGCAAATACTGACGGATAAACTCAAGGAGGTTAAATCCCGATACGGACCGCAAGCACTTATGCCTTATTCCTATGCTGGAAACATGGGTATCATTAACCGCATGGCCGGTTACTCTTTTTTTAACCGCTATGGTTCAAGCAAACTGAACATGACGATTTGTTCGGCTGCCGCCAGTGCCGCCTGGACCGCTCACGTGGGAGCGACACCGGGTTGTGACCCTGAAACTGCGACCCATTCGAAATTAATCGTTTTATGGGGTATCAACGTCAGAGTCACCCATATCCATTTTTGGACGATCATCAATCAAGCCCGGAAAAATGGCGCCAAACTTGTCGTTATCGATCCTTATAAAAACCAGACTGCCAAATCCGCCGATTATTATTTTCAAGTAAAGCCCGGAGGCGACACCGCTTTTGCCTTGGCTGTTTTAAAACTGCTACTAAAAGATGACCGCATCAACAAGGCGTATATTAATGAGAGGACCTTGGGTTTTGAGAGTTTAATAGATTATCTGGAACAAACCCCGCTTGATGATTTTATTATAGATTCCGGTCTTCAGTTGGGCCAATTGCGTGAATTGGCCCAACTGTTATATGAAAACCCGCGGGCTTTTTTTCGTATTGGCTTTGGGATTTCTAGAAATCACCGTGGTTCGATGTCCATCAGAGCGATCTTATCCCTAGCTGCGTCGTTAGGTCTTTTTACACGGGAAAAAGGAAAAGGAGTTCTACTCTATAGCAATGCCTTTAAGGGCAACCTTGAGACGCTTCAGTGCGGATATTTAAGGAAAGATGAGGCCCGAACCATCAACATGATTCAACTGGGCCATGCCTTGACAGCGCTGGACCCGCCGGTAAAGATGCTTTTTGTATACAACTCGAATCCAATCAGCGTCGCGCCTGATAGCTCCACGGTCAAAAGAGGCTTCATGCGTGATGATCTTTTTGTGGTAGTACACGATCAGTTCATTACTCCGACCGCTAGCTACGCTGACTTGATTTTGCCAGCGACAACCTCGTTTGAAAACGCCGATCTTTTTACGGGTTATGGGCATTTTTACATCACCAAAACCGCTCCGGTCCTTCCACCACAGGGTGAGTCCATCAGCAATTTCGATCTTTTCCAAAGCTTGGGAATTAAAATGGGTTTTCCCGAAAAGGAGTTCACACAAAGCATCCATGAGCGAATCGAAAATTACCTGTCTGATCTTAAGGGTGTTCCGGCTGGCTTTAAATCCTCCCAGTTAGAGCCGCAACGCTATTTCCGATCAGAAGTTCTCCGAGAGGACTCATTTCTGTTTCATAATCCAGAGAATAAGTTTATGTTTTCCATAGGAAATAAAATTCCTTGTGTACCAAAGTCTGCCTGTTTATTGGATGCACGGGAATTCGACGATATCAACTTGAGAAGCCGATTCCCTTTTTCATTGATAACCCCTCCAAGCAACAGGATTCTAAACTCCACCTTCGGGGAGCGCTATATCGGAGAAAAGGGAACGGTTTTGATCCATCCTGATGACGCTGAATCAAAAGACATTAAACAAGGCCAGACTGTTCGCCTTTTTAATCACCGTGGTTTTTGTGAAAGAACTGCCGTCATCAGCGATGATACGAAAAGGGGGCTTCTGGTCGCGATCGGAGTTTTCTGGGAAGATCCCAAGACAGGGGTTCAAGGAATTAATCACCTGACCTCACAAAACACAACTGACCTGGGAGATGGACCTGTTTTCCATGAATCCCTTGTCGATATTGAGCTTGCGTAATATGGAACACACCCAATATAAAATGATCGTGTTCGATTTGGACGGCACCTTGTTAACTAAAGATTTCCGTCTTCTGCCCTGCACCATCAAGGCTGTCAATGAACTTAAGCTTCTAGGATTACGTGTATCGGTCGCCACTGGAAGAAGCTACCTCAGCGCAAAACCTTTTCTGGATTCGTTGAAGATTATTGAGCCCATGGTTTTTAGCAATGGCGCAGTCTTTGATAATCCCGAGACGGGATTTCGTGAATTGCTTATGGGCATTCCTCTCGAAGCCGCCATAATCATCATTCTGCTTCACCAGCAATACCATCTCTCTTTAAAGGCCCATATGGCGGACGGCCGAATCCTGAAATCCAATGATACTCCGTGGCCGAACGAAGGAACCCATTTTGTTGCAGGAGACATCACCCCGAACCTGCAGTCGAAATTGGATGAAGGCCCCATCAAAATGGTCCTTCATGGAGATGAGAAAATTATGATAGAATTTGTCGAACATGCTATAAAAATCCTCGGTAATCGGTCTTCTGTGCGTTTTTTTAGATCGCATCACGATTATTATGAGATCAGCAATTCCCAAATCTCAAAGGGAGGAGCTTTACTAACTCTTGTCAAGAAACTTGGCATTTCACCCGAGGAAGTGATCACGGTTGGTGACCAAGAAAACGATTTTGAAATGTTAAGGGATTTTGGGATAGGAATCATGGCAGGTGATACCTCTGATAAGCTAAGGGAAGTAGCTCAATATCAGATTTCAACACCCGAGAACAATGGCATCGACGAGTTGGTTAAAATTATAAAAAGACTCAATGCCCCAAAGCCTACCTTACCAACTTCAAATTGATTCTTTAAGAAATAAGTGTTATGTAAATACAAGATGAAATTAATATCACATCCTACAGTCAATTTTATTTAACAATAAAGGAATTTATGATAAAATTAATCATTATAATTATCTTTTCACTAATACCCTTTACTGCCTTTTCGGAACTTCCTGTGGGAGAGATTCCACCGAAGATTGTCCTAAGTGGCCAAACAGGAGGCAAACTTGACGGTACAGCTTGGAATAGCGAGAGCTTAAAAGATATTATTTTCATCTTATTTTACGTCGATCCTGATGAAAAAGATCTCAACGTCGCGGTTTCCCAAGCTATTAAAAAGGAAAACTTTCCAAGAGACGAGTATGGTTCGGTAGCGGTTATCAATATGGCAGCGACCTGGCTACCCAACATGGCAATCGCTTCTAGCCTCGAGAAGAAACAGAAAGAATTTCCTTATACTCTTTATGTTAAAGACTTAAAAAAGGTCCTGGTCGATCAATGGAACCTGAGGGACGACAGCAACGATATCCTGCTTTTTGGTAAGGACGGCAAAGTTTTATTCAGCAAGGACGGGAAGCTCTCCCAGCAGGATATCGATAAAATGCTCGGGCTTATCCGCTCACATCTATGAAACTAATTTCCTGAATTAAAGATCATTGGGCAGGACTCTTTGGATAGTCGCTTCTTTTTCTTGAATTGTTAAACGATGGAAACCTGCCCAAGGACCGGAACTGTGTCGACAACATCCACCGCTGTTGACACTGGTTAAAGTGTGATTCTCCACTGGTTTAAATGACCATGTTTTGTGGATATGACCGTGAAGGTAAAGATCAATACCGCAATTCATTAGGAATTCTTGGAACAACTTGATGTTTTCGAGAGAATGAAGCTTTCTTTGTTGGATTTCTTCGGGTAGGAAGGCGGGATAATGACCAATTACAATCTTAAAGTGATTTTTGTAATGGTTGCTTAATATTTCTTGATACTGATTTAGCTCACCATTGATTGATCCCCTGGAAGAAAACCAGTTTCTTGGAGCAGACATATCAATACCCAATAAAACCGTTTCTTCGTCCAGGCTGAGAATATTTTGATCCTGTCCTTTTAAGTTGGCTTTCCTATAAGGGTAACAATCAGGAAAATATTTTTTTAACCAATCCTGTTTTAAGGAACTTTGTGTATAGCGGTCGTGATTTCCAGCAGTTAAAATCACTTTACCTTTTTTTATCAACGGATCGAGATACTCCCTGGCTATCTTGAATTCCATTTCGGACGCGACATTGGTTAAATCACCCGTAATAATGAGATAATCCCACTCAATTTGATTAAGTTTCGCGATAAGATTTTCCTTAAGTTGGTCTTTAAAATATGGACGGCGGTTATACTGGTAATTCAACCAGCCGATCAAACGTTTGGAAATAAGATCCTCTTTAGAAAGGAAATTCAAAAATCCCACATTTTTTGGCGCAAAGTGAAAATCAGAAACATGAACGATAATTAGTTTCGACATTAATTTTTTAACCCTTTCAAACTTTGGATGGATTTTATTTTTTTAACCTTACTTGAACCTGATCACCTTTTAGTTCCCTCAAAGTATCTTTAGCAATCCATCTTGCGGATTTAGAATCAATTTTCAGCATTTTCTCAGCAACAATAACAGCTTTCTCATTAAGATATCTATTTCGTTTGCCGATTTGTCTCAAAGCCCAATTAACAGCCTTTTTAACGAAATTACGTTCATCGGTCGCATAGAATTTAATATATTTAAACAAAACCACAAACATATCATCCGCCATCATAGCCATCATACAAAATCCAGTTCTTTTCAAATTCCTCATCCCGTTGACTCCATGAAACAGCTTTGTCATAAGCAATAGCTGTCTTATCTAAAAGGTTTGCGCAACACTGGTCACAGACATCCTACGAATCAAATCCAAGCACCCATTTTTCCATCTTTTGGTCTGTTACCAGCCAATAATCATCAACATAACATGCTGTTTTTTTGCCTATCTAATTGCGGATTCCCATAATTCCAATGCCAAAGAATGCTCCTTCCCGATTTTACTAGCCAAGTCGCGTAAAAATGGAATTGTGAGCCCAAAGCTATTCTCGGGCTTAATCACAAACCTTGCCATTCCCTTGATGGCATCGTCATTCTTGCATTCCCCAAAATGTTCTAAAATTTGATTTAAATTCACATTCTTATTATAACAAGATCAAATTAGTTTCATTCTTTTTTTATTTTGATCGTTAAATAATCATAGACATCTTTTAAAGGTATCTTCCATTCAGCGGCGATTTTTTCACAATCCTTATTTTCCGGTGCAAAATTTACCATTTTTTCGCCTTGAAACCCTAGCTTCACATCCACTTTTCCCCAAGGTGTTTCAACCTTGACGATACTTCTACGCAAACGGACGCAGGTTACGGGATAATACCGCAAACCTAGAGTAGTGGTCTCACTTAAAATGATATCCCTGATAACCAATATTTTTGACCGATGAACTAGGACATTCAGCTTTAGAGCCGGTCTGCCCTTTTTCATGATAATTGGGGTCAAGTAAACATCGTTGGCACCTCCATCGAAAAGCCGTCCAATTACATATGAATATAACTCAGGGTTCATATCATCGATATTAGCTTTTATTTCCAGCATTTCGTCATCAATTTCCATTTCAATCAACTCAAATGATTATTGGGACCATATTACTTCTCGTATCTTTCCCTCCAAATTTCATATGTTATCCCCATATTTCTTGCTTGTGCCGTTCGGTACTTAATCAAATATTTTTTTACCACGATGTAAGACAAAAAAGCAAAAGGAGTAGCGTAAAACAGACTCCCCAAGACCATCGGGAATCCAAGGTCGATGATGAGATACTCGAAACTCTTGTATATAATATCAAGTTGGCCATATGTCGGGTCGTTAACGATTTGCAATAAACTCAACTTGAAATTAGCATAGGTGACAACATGCTCACCTAAACCAATTATATTAAAAAAAGCGTAGCCCGTCAGTAGAAATCCATAATACATAAAAAACATCGTGAAAGGATTGCTGATCCAAACAAGGGCCGTACCAATTATTAAATCAAACTTAATTTTTAATATATATTTTAAAATAACCCAAATCATAAATACAATCCACATTTGGATCCCAACCGTCGGCGTCAGACCAACGAAAATACCGACAAAGGTCCCTAATGCCGCTTCTTCCACGGGTGAGGCACTTTCCTTAATGGGCCTAACAATATGCTCATCTATCCGGGCTTTGATAAAAAGGAGCAACCAGCGCATTTTATTTAGATTTTTATATTATAACGTAGATAATTATGAGTCTAACTGATATTACACCAATCAATGGGATTGTAGAAAAAGGAAGTAAGATTGGGAAGTAAAATAACCCGCAAGCAAAGTATTTAGCGGGTTTCTACTGAAAATGGGGGGTTATTCGCTATAAATAGTTTTGTATTCGGCCACTTCACAAGCATTCCTCAAAGCATCAGAGGAAACATCTGGCTGATTGGCTAAAGCTTGACATTGGGCCGTCTCTGCCGGATTTTGCGAATGGGTCGTAACAATGGTAATGCTGAGTAAATCCTGTGCGGTTAAAGTCAATTGACTAACGATCGCGTCTTTTATCTGACTAAGATCTTGCATGGCAGTCAAGTTCAACTTCTCTCCTACAGGCAAATTATCCAGATCCTTAAATTCCTGATCTTCTCTAACAATGATAGGATAGGGAATCTCGTTTACTATTATTGGATTGGAATCGTCATTGACTTTTACTTCAAGGATCTCGAGCGGGTAGGAAACTATCGCTGAAAAACTTTGCACTGATCCGAAAAAATTAGCCTCATAGGTCCCAGTTTTTTTATAAATTGCGCAACCCTTAGGCCTAGATTTTAAGAGGCAAGCGCGTTGAAGATGAATGGACAAAACTTCCGATCCGTTCAAATCAGCTTCTGTCATAAAATTATCTGAAAATCCATAATAGGCGATGGCGTTATCATGCTCAGCATTACCTAAATCCAAAGGGGCATTCGGAATGGTCCTGAGACCCGCCACAACAATCTGCCAGTTTTCATCTGATTTTGGAGGTATCTTAACTTCAATTATGTCGTTCTGATTTGCTGGGTCAGTTAAATCGATGACGCTGAAATAATTAGACGAACTCGCAAGATCAAGCTTCATGTCAGTCAAAGCTTGATCGGTAAAAGCCATATTATTATCAAAAGGAGTTGACCTTGATTTGACGACCAATGAACCCACAATCAATGATTTGACACCGTCTACAAAATCAGACTGAGTCGGAATATAATCAAGACTGGCACTTTTACCTTGATTTTGAACTTGAGTCGACGGATAACCAATCGATTTTTTGGCTGAACTGATATCAATCTTCAGCTTTTGGATTTGATCTGAAGGATGGCTGTTTGAACCATTACATCCAATTACAAATAAACTTACGACAACAACAAGTAGCTTTGTAATTTTCATATATCAACTCTCTTTGATTATCTTGTTCGGTTTGATCCGCATTCCATAATCAAAACAAATTATGTAAAAAAGGTAGGACAACCTAAGTTGTGTTAGTCCTACCTTTTTTTGAAAGTAATTTTAGTTAAAATGAACTATTCAACAATACTTTTGAGTCTTTATCCACATCTATTTCTTTTGCCCAGATCGAACCTTCGACAACACAGCCTTTTTTAACCATGACCCTGCCGTTCGGAGCATAGATGTTAGCTTTGACATTGTTTCCTTTTCCAATGATAACCGAACTGGAATTATCATGATCATCATCATCGCCATCACCATGCCTACTATCGGCTACATAAAGGATGATTCCTGAAGAATCGATCGACGCATTGCTTGAAGGCCCAAGGTAGACTCTTTCTTTGAGCTTGATTTCTTTACTGATAGTAACCTCGCTTGACGCATTGAATTCGATTCTCGCGCCCTCACTACCCTCAATCGATTTAATACTATACAATCCTCCCTTAAATACGAGGGTTGAATTTTTCATAACCTCAATTTCGTCATAGGCTCCAGGCTCCAGCATAACCACTTTGTTATCCTTGACCTTGATTTTCCGGTCACCATGCTCACTTTTACTAAAAGCAGGCAGTTTGCTGATTATTGGGAACTGATTGATGCTTGAACTGCTACCACTGATCGTACCCGATCCGCTAGACAGATTGTAAAAGGCATCTCCACCAATGACTGCGTTGTCCTTGAGTGTAATCGTATCGGCCTTGACGTTAAATCCGCCTGCCGTACTTGACTCGCGCTCAATTTCAATCGAACCTCCCAGACTGTTAACCACCAAGCTACCAGACTCAACGATAACATCTTTGTCGAGTTTGATTTTATTAATGGCAAACAGTGAGATTTCCTTGATTTCCTGCTCCTCACTTGGACCTTGCGCAACATCCACATCAATATTTTTCAAGGTCTGGGGTTGCAGTGTAATTCCGTCATAATTCGCGTCCAGACTTTGGGAAGGCTGGAAGGTGATCTGATAAGTTTGATCTCCATCCACTACGCCATCGGCAACTCCGGTGATCTCAATGACCTGCTCGCTATTCCAATTAGCAGCGTTAAATTCCAAGAATGTCGGATTAATTACGCCCTCATTGGTATTTGAGCTTTGGACCGTAACGCTTACTGGTGAAATCGGTTCACTAAGCAATCTCACTTTTATGTTCGCCTTACCGCCGTTTTCGGTCGTATTTCCAGATACCGAACTGGAATTGATTCCGGCTGAATCATTATCCCTGTTCACAACCGTCACGTCGCTGGTTTTAAGGTCATGATAACCCGAATCCTGACTGACTGCGGCAGCGATATGAATGAGATAAGATTGATCGCCATCCTGAATCGCATCATCCGCTCCCGTTACCGTCACTTTTTGAGGAACATTCCAATTCCCAGCATTAAACGCGACATAAGCCTGGGATAGGGTCCCTTCAGTCAGATCGGAGCTACTGAGTGAAAATTTAACTTCCGCGTAAGGAGAACTGGTCAATTCAACCGTAAAGGAAGCAGTCTCGCCGGACTCGGTGGTATGGCCGCTGATACTACTGACGATAACACCCGCACTATCGTTGTCAATATTGGTAACGCTGACATCATTGGGCTTCATGCCATTGTAGTTGCCATCTCCACTTATGGCAGAAGCAAGACTTATGATATAAGTCTGGTTACCATCCGCCAAGGTATCGTCCGCGCCTGTTACGGTCACGGTTTGAGCTACATCCCAGTTCGTCGAATTGAAGGTGACGTTGTTCGGGAAGACCGATCCCTCAGCCAGATTAGTGCTGGTTACCGCAATATCGACATCGCTGATGGGTTGACTGGTCAGGCTGATAGAGAAACTTGTCGTGCCTCCCATTTCAGTCGTGGTGCCAAGTGGTACGCTAACGATGATTCCTGACGAATCGTTATCGATATTAACGACACTGACATCATTGCCCTTCAGTCCATCATACATCCCATCAGAACTGCTGGCTGGTGAAAGTACAACACTATAGCCTTGATTGCCGTCAACCTGCGAGTCATCAACTCCGACCACGCTCACTGTTTGAGCCGCATTCCAATTGCTTGCCGTGAAGATCAAGGAGCCTCCGACAACCCTACCTTCGGTAAGGTCGCTACTTGTGAGGCTGATAGCAACATCACCAAATGGCTGACTGGCCAAAGATACCGCAAAGCTCGCCGAACCACCGGCTTCGGTCGTATTTCCGCTGATCTCACTAACGTTGATACCAGCGCTATCATTGTCGATGTTCTGTAAAACGGCAGCTTGCGGTTTGATTCCCTGGTAGCTCATATCGGTGCTAACCGAATTATCAAAAACGATGCTATAACTCTGGTTACCATCAGCCAAATCGTCATCAACACCGCTAACGATGAGTGTTTGTGGGGCATTCCAGTTGGTTGGTGTAAAATTCAAGTTACTAGGACTGACTAAACCCTCTGTAGGATCGCTACTGGATACTCCTAGCTTAACCTCACCCAAAGGTTGACTGGCCAAAGATACCGTCAAGGTCGCCTGACCGCCCGTTTCGGTTGTGTTTCCAGAAACCGTTCCAACCATAACACCGGCACTATCATTATCGATATTCTGCAAAGTCAAATCCGCTGGTTTTATGCCGCTATAACCCGAATCCGTGCTTTGCGCCGCTGAGAAATTCACGAAGAAATTCTGATTGCCATCAGCCACCGCATCGTCAACACCGGTAATTCTCACGGATTGAGCCGCGTTCCAGTTGCTGGAAGTAAACACAACCTTGGCGGAACTGATCGTGCCTTCACTCGGATCACTACTGTTGAGTTGGATCGTCACATCAGAAAAAGGCTGACTGGTCAATCGAATGGTAAAGCTCGCACTGTCACCGTTTTCAGTAATGATCCCGCTGAGCGATCCGACCAAAATCCCCGCACTGTCATTGTCTATATTGATCAACGCCACATCGAGGGGTTTTAATCCATTGTATCCATTATCGGAACTAACGCCATAACCAAGATTAATGATATATCCCTGATTCCCATCAGCCACCATATCATCAACTCCGGTTGCCGTTACCGTTTGTTTTGCGTTCCAATTATTGGGCGTAAAGACCAAGCTGGCAGGATAAACTGTCGCTTCGCCTGTATTGCTGCTGGCCACGCTAACCTCGACATTCCCCGTGGGTTGACTGGTCAACTCGATTGAGAAGCTGGCTTGTCCACCCGATTCGGTTGTGCTGCCCCGGACTCCGCTGACAATATAACCCGCGCTGTCGTTATCGATATTAACCGTCAATACCGACGGCGGTTTCAGATTGTCATAATCGGGATCGGAACTGGCTGCCATACTCAGGTTGATGGCAACAGTTTGATTGCCATCAGCCACCGCGTCATCCACGCCAGTAACCGAAACCACCTGATTCGCGTTCCAGTTGTTGGCCGTAAAGACCAAGGATCCCGGGCTGACTATTGCTTCGGTCAGATCACTGCTTGAGACCTGAACTTGAACATCGCCCAATGGCTGGCTCGTGAGACGAACCGTAAAGCTACCGGTATCGCCTGACTCGGTGACGATTCCCTCAAAAGCCCCGGTAATAAAACCGGCGCTGTCATCATCGATATTGATCACCGTAACGTCTCCCGGTCTAATACCTTTATAGGCCACATCCACCGAATTGGCAGCACCAAGGAGTACCTTGAACGACTGGTTGCCATCCATAATCGCATCATCCACACCCGTCACATTGACGATTTGTCCGGCATTCCAGTTATCGGCCGTGAACGTCAGTTTGTCTGGATTAACCGTGCCTTCGCTTAGATCCCCACTGGTAACAGAAATCATCACATCGGCAAATGGCTGGCTGGTTAATTTCACCGTAAAGCTGGTACTTCCACCGGCTTCGCTCGTATTCCCCAGAGTCTTGCTGACGATAAAGCCGGCACTTTCATCATCCAGATTCTCAACGGCGACATCATTTGGTTTCAGTCCCATGTATCCCAAATCAGCGCTGGTGGCCTCGCTTAAAAGGATACTGAATGACTGGTTGCCGTCAGCAATCATATCATCAATGCCCATAACGTTTACGCTTTGGGCCGTTTTCCAATTGGCGGGCGTAAAAATCAGACTGGTTGGGTTAATCTTTCCCTCGGTCAGATCGCTGCTTGATAGCTGAATGACGACATCGGCAGTCGGCTGACTGGTTAACTGGACGGTAAAGCTTGCTGACTGTCCGTTTTCTAAGACCGGTCCGCTAATTTGGCTGACGATAAAACCCGCGCTATCATTATCAATGTTGATCGTCGAAATGCTCAACGGCTTTAGCCCATTATAATTAAGATCTGAACTTGTAGCCAACGTAAAGCTTATCAGATAGGATTGGTTGCCGTCTTGAACAAAGTCATCAGCCCCAGTCACCGTAACGATTTGATCGGCATTCCAGTTGGTCGATGTAAAGGTGATATTCTCAGGGTAGACGGTTCCCTCAGTTAAATCATTGCTCATAACCGAAATATTCACATCAGCGGTCGGTTTGCTGGTTAACCTCAAGTTAAAGCTGGCGGTGCCATCGGGTTCAATCGTGTCGTTGCTAATCGAGCCGATGATAAAACCGGCCGAGTCGTTATCAATGTTCAGCCCGCTCACATCTGCCGGATTCAGATTTGAATAATCCAAATCTAATGTCGCGACTTGACCCAGGATGACCGTAAAACTCTGGTTGCCGTCCGCGTAGAAGTCGTCAACACCGGTCACGGTCACGGTCTGATTCGCATTCCAGTTATCCACCGTAAAAGTCAGACTGGCAGGGTAAACCGTCGCTTCGCCAGGTCGGCTACTGGAAACAGGAATGACGACCCCCGAAGTCGGCTGGCTGTTGAGTCTAATATCGAAAGTCGCTGACGCACCTGATTCGCTGGTATTGCCGCTGATCGAACTGATGGTAAATCCGGCGGTATCGTTGTCAGTGTTGGTAACGCTTACCTTTGGAATCAGCAGTGATGAATAATCGGAATCCGCCGAGACAATGGCATTAAAACTAATGTCAAAGACCACATCACCGTCGGTCAGATCATCGTCAACTCCCGTAACCGTTACAGTTTGATCGGCATTCCAGTTGTCCGCCGTAAAAGTCAGGCTTGAGGGGTATGCGATTCCTTCTGTCAAGTCATCACTTTGAAAGGACACTTGAACCGAATCAAATGGCTGGCTATTCAGCCGGATACCGAAATAGGAGTTGCCCCCGGCTTCATTGGTATTTCCAAATACCGAAGTCACAGAAATCCCTGCGGAGTCGTTGTCAATATTGTTAAATAAAAGCTGGTCCAGAACCACCGATTGAAATCCGCTGTCAACGGACGCGGACAGATCGAAGGCAATCGAATAAGCCTGGGTCCCATCGGCCAACTCGTCATCGACACCTGTAACTGTCACGACTTGTTCCGCGTTCCAATTATCAGGCGTAAAGGTCAAACTGGTTGGATAAATGCTACCCTCGTTCGGGTTGGAGCTGTTGATGTTGACAACGACATTGGCCTGGGGTTGAATGGTTAGTTTAATGGTGACGATTGCCTCGGTGCCCTCTTCTGAAGTCTGGTTTGAATGACTGATTACCTCGACTCCCATCAGCCCGCTTTTGCCGTTTTCCGCTGCAATCAAAATCTCTTCTTGTAAATCGGCGATCTCGCTTGGGCTCAATCCAGCGATCCCCAGATCCTTGTTCACGTGTTGAGTGATTTCACCAATTATTTCGTTTAACTTGTCAACCGAAAGCCCAGGGCCTTCCAAACCTAAAATAGCCCCTTGTGTGACTTTTGAAGCGGAAGAAGAAATAACCGTGTTGCTATAACCGTTATCGACCAAACCGTTAAAAATCCCATTTAGCACCGACTCCAAACTGCCCGAGATCTGGTCGGGAGTTATCCCCGCATCGGTCAATCCTGATACGGCTCCTTTAGCCACGGCGCCAGCGACATCAGCCACGCTCTCCTCAGGCACCCCTGCTTCAACCAGTTTGCCGACGATCCCGTTTACGCTGGATTCGAGTCCCTGATTGATATCCTCAGAAACGATCCCTGTTTCGTCAATGTACTGAACGGCAAAATTAGCGATAGATTGGAGAACCATGACATATTTTTCCCCGATGTCAGCCAAATCGATGGGCGCACCGTCACCAGTGGTGATCGTTCCAATATCAACACCGGTGGTATCAATCGTCGCGTCCGTGGCGGTTGGGCCCAATAGTGTGCCGCTGCCAGTCGTCGCGTCACCCGCCGTATTTAAAAGTCTTTTCCCGCCGAAATTATATCCTGAGAATTTCAATGCCGAATTCTGCGAGGAGATATTGCCGTTTAAAGATCGGGTCACACTGGACGCGATAACCTTTACTGCCTTGATTTTGTTTTCGGTTGTAGCCAGATAGGAGTAACGGTTAGATACGGCGAGTTCGGCACCTTTCAACACATAGGGGGCGACCTTGTGGATTTCAGTGGAATTGGCTAAACTCTCATTGATAATTACCTGCTCTGAACCGGCCTGAACGACTGAGACCTGAGTCTTGCTAAACCCCGCGCTTTGAAGATCTGTCCCCAGATTCATAATTAAATTGGAAGACAGTGTGCCATCCGAGATGATCTTTGAGCCATCGTCACTTGTCGTGACCGATGGATTCCCCTTATCTTCATCGCATGCGAAAAATAAGAATCCAAAAAGGCCGATCACAATGATGATCGAGATTTTTTTTAGTCTTTGCCCCATTCTCTTTCCCCCGTCGAGAACATAATTAAATTTACAATAAAAGCTTTTAAATTCATCGTTTTAAGCATTTTGAGGTGCCCTAACCGCACAGTTACCCTCCCGCATTTAATAAAATTATGCACTATTTTTTGTTTTTTTTCAATAAGAAATACTCTTTTTTTGATAAAAACAATCAAAATAAATTAATTTTGATTTAAATCATTATTTTTATTTCATAGAGAGATCAGCCCTTTTTTCAAGGCAATGCGTGTCAAATCAGCAATGCTATTTGTATTGAGTTTTTTCATAATATTTCTCCGGTGCGTTTCAACCGTTTTGACACTGATAAAAATTTTCAAGCCAATATCCCTGGTCGAAAGGCCCTCG
>JAOUME010000125.1 GCA_029881655.1 Deltaproteobacteria bacterium
TTCTCTTTTTGATAGTTTTTCAGAAGTATGATCACTAAGCATATCTTCCATCACAACTCCAGCCAAATCGCCGCTTAAATATTTTTTATTCTTCAAAACCGTCTTAATGGCCGTAACCAATTCAAAAAAAGCGCTGTCTTTTAAAACATAGCCCGAAGCACCCGCCTTGAGCATCTCGATGATAAACTGCTTGTCATGATGCATCGATAATCCGATCACCTTAACTCCCTTACAGGATGAGATGATCTCTCGGGTAGCTTCAATACCGTTCATAACGGGCATACTGATGTCCATAATAACAATATTGGGTTTTTTCTTGATCGCTAACTCAATCGCCTCTTTTCCATCTTTGGCTTCACCAATCACCTCCATTTCCGAGTGAGATGACAAAAGCGACCGCAATCCATTGCGGATAATCGCATGATCATCTGAAAGTAGTATTTTTATGGTCATATGTATTGTTTGTTCGGTACGGTTAAAACGACTTTGGTTCCTTTGCCGGGATTGGATATGATCTTGAAATCCCCACCTATAAATGATAGACGCTCCTTGATGTTAAACAGTCCAAAGCAGTCCCCGATTCCCTTAAAGGTGGCATCCACATCGAAACCCACTCCGTCATCCTGCACTGTTAATTGAAAGGTATTTTTGTCGTTCTCAAGGTAAATCGTAGCGTCCTTGGTCCTGGAGTGCTTTAAGACATTGGTCAATAGTTCGTTAGCCGTTCTAAAAAGAAGCAAACTAGTTTGATGACCAAGCTCCCTGGGAAGCTTATCGCTTACGATTTTGATTTTCATTTTATGCATCCCATTCAGCTGGGAAGCCAGACTGATCAGAGCCGCCTCAAGACCGATTTCATGCAAAACCGGCGGACTTAACTCGAAAGTGATCATTCGAGTCCTTTGGATCATATCCTTGACCAAATCCTTAACCTCTTTAATCGTTTTGAGCATCGATGCCGATTTCGTCAAAATCGACAATTGATCCAATTTAAGTTTCGTAAAGGTCAGGATTTGTCCAATCGAATCATGTAACTCAGAGGCCAACTTCCTTCTTTCTTTTTCTTCGACGAGATGGATATCTGTAGCCAGACTACGCAGCTGAACCTGATCGATGATCAACTCTTCATCCATTTTCATCTTTTCTGAAATATCAAGTAGAACCCCACTGATCATTACAGGTTTGCCATTTTTAAAAACCGATCGCTTAATGTCTTGGAGCCATTTGATCTGTCCGTCATTGGTGATGATCCGGTACCTCATTTCAAGTTGGGTTTCTTTTTCAAAAAGACTCCGCGTTGATTTTAGCACCCTTTCGATATCCTCTGGAAAAATGATCGTTAGCCAACTCACTCTACCATTTTCAAAATCCTCAGCCTGATAACCCGTCAGACCTACAATCCATTTCCCGACCAGTCTAAAACTCCAGTCCGACCCGCTTTTTGAGATTTCACTAAAATACACCACACATGGAATCAACTCAACCAACCCCCTTAATTGGTCCTTGTCGAAATCTTCATAAAGCATTGTACGAGTATTCTGTTATATCATTCTATGACTGTAAAAGCACTATATAATTTATTTCAAGTGCCATTACTCTAATCGCTTCTGAATTATTCAAAACTAATAACATTTTTTTTTCAAAAAGTCATCTTTTTAACTTTTAAGAGGCTTGAGCCTACCTATAGCTGGTTGAAATATAATTGTTGTTTAGTATTATAAAGCCTTATGAAGTTTCTTGCTACGTCCTGAATTAGGCCTATCTGATTTTGACCGAAATATCCGCGATAACTCACGCAGTTCTATCACAAATTATGACAGGCCGAGAGATCGGTTAACCGCGTCCAATTATTTTTCTTGTTTTTTTATGTGTATTTGTGTATCCTGTAGCTGACCGACTTAAAGTTCACGGTGTACCTAGAAAAGGTTAAATAATTAAAGTCAGCGTTTTAATATAAAATGGACAAAACGGAATTTTCGGCCTATTTTGCTGTTTTTACGACCACCCCAGAAAGCGTCAAAGTCGTCTTCCCGGATTTGTTGGGTTTGGAAACAGTCGGTGAGAATTTTGACGACGCCTATAAACTGGCAGTTGAAGTTCTTTCTGAGTGGCTGGCGACCACTAAGGAGTCTGGTTTGCTCCCCAAATCGACCTTCGAGGATCTCTCAAATCAGTATAGCGGATTGATCGTCCCCGTGCCTGTCGATCCGAAAATGATGAAAAAACACGAAAAGAAAACCCGGGTCAATATCAGTCTTTCCACCAAAACCTTGAGGATCATCGACGATTATGCGCTCAACCAGGGTATGAACCGTTCGGAGTTTTTGGAAAAAGCGGCTCTGTCTTTAATCGGCCAGAAATAACCTTGTCGCAAATGAAACACCCCTAAACTAAAATCAACTAATAGAATCCTACATTATTACTAAAGGGATTCTCCTGCTGGACATGGTTTTTTATTTTTTATCCTTACATTAAGCGGACCTTTCGCCCAGATCAAAGCCTAGGTCTTTTTTAAGATCAACTCATTATCTGATTGCTTCAAGCAAATCCTGGCTCTCCATCCCTCAATTTCATTTCGAGAGAATTTTTGCCGCAAGGTGAGAAGTAACGACTTCATATGATTTAAGACTCATCGTATAAAGCCCCATCCCCTGAGTCATCCCCCTAAGGGCGGGTGTGAAATCCAGGAATTCGGCCAAAGGGGCCTCCGCGACAATAACGGTGGTAAAGTTCCTGTAGTAGTACCTAAGCACCTTTGCTCTTCTGGATGCGAGATTTTTAGAGACCGTGCCGACATCATCCTCGGGAATATCAATTTCCATCTCCATGATCGGTTCCAACAAGACCGACTTGGCCTCAGGCAGAGCTTTCCTGACCGCTATTATACCGGCCTGGAAAAACGAATGTTCCGAAGAATCGACCGTGTGATGGGAACCATCAAAAAGGGTCACCTTGATATCCACGACAGGAAATCCTCCCAGGCATCCGTTCTTCATCGCTTCCAGCACCCCTTTCTCGACAGCCGGTATATAGGTCTTGGGGATCACCCCGCCAACGATCCCATTGACGAATTCAAATCCGCTTCCTCTTGGGAGAGGCTCCAGTTGAAGATGAACATCGCCGTATTGGCCATGTCCCCCTGATTGTTTTTTATGTTTGCCTTGGGCCGTGACCTTTTTTGTGATGGTTTCGTGATAGGCAATAAATGGGTTAGAGAGCTTGACCTCCACATCGTAGACGTTTTTGAGGTGCTCCCGGGTTATTTCAAGATGCATCATCCCCATACCCGATAATAATATCTCGTTGGTTTCTTCGTTTTTATGCAACCTCAAGGAAGGGTCTTCCGCAATCACCTTGTGGAGTGAGTCCATAATCCGGTTATCCATGGTGCTGTTAGTCAACTCCAGATGGAAAGTGCATCTGGGGACAGGAAAGGGAATAGGATCGATGAACATAGGGTGGTGAGGGTCGCAGACCGTTTGGTTTGTAACGATATGGTCTTCCTTTTCGATCACCACAATGTCTCCCGGATAGGCCTCCGTTATTTCGTCTAGATTTTCTGCATTGATGACGTTGATCCTGCCGAGTGGGAACTTAGCGTTGGTGGAGGAATTTAAAAGCTTCATCCCTTTTTTCAAGACCCCTGAGATAACCAGAAGAAAATTTAGCTTGCCCATATACCGGTCATGGAGCGTCTTAAAAACAAGCCCTGAAAAAGGCTCACTTGAGAGGGGTCTTCTCTCGACCAAATCGCCATTGTCGCTATTTGAGGTTTTTCCCAGCCAGGATGGTCCCTGACTGTGGGGAGGAAAGCTTTTTACCAGGAAATCGCTCAGGATATCGACCCCGACTCCCTGTTTCGCGGAACCCACCAGGACCGGAGTTACCTTATTGTTACGGATCGCTTGTGACAAAACTTTTTTTAACAGTTCCAACGAAGGCTTTTTGCCCTCCACGAAATGCTCCAAAAGCTCATCGTCCAATTCCGCCAGTTTTTCGATGGTGGCTTCTTTATATCTTAAGGCCTCACTTAAGGATTCCTCTGGAATCGCCAGTGTTTTGCCTTTACCCTTTTTACCCAGGATGATCTTTTGATCCAGAATATCGATCACCCCGATCAATTTGCCGTCGTCATACCAAGGCAGATATAAGACCAGCGGACTCATGGACAAACTTTGCTCGATTTCATAAAGCGTGTTGTCCATATTCGCCTCTGGCATATCCAGCCTATTTACAAAGATGAGTTTAGGCGTTTTCTTATCAATCACACTTTCCCAAATGCGAAATCCGGCCTCGACGTTCCCCTCGCCCGATACGACAAAAATCGTTCCACTGGCAATGTGAAGGGCGATATTGACCTTGGGAAGAAAATTGGTGTTGCCCGGAGTATCTATCAGATTAAAACTAGTGTCATGGTAATCGAAATGATAAAATCGATTATATATCGTGAAATTTCGATTTTTCTCTTCCGGGTATTCGACGATTCGGCTTTCTTGGTTCTTTGCCTGGATACTCAAAAGAGCATCAACCAGTTGTGATTTCCCGACACCGTCCTTGCCTGTGACCGCAATATTATGAATCCCAGCCTCACCATGTGTTTTATGCATCGTCTTTTTTCCTGAGCGGGTTTTTTAGGTCCTTATAAATCCTTTGTCTTCAAAAAACCATTCATGTCGATCGTAAACTTATTTTTAACAGCTTAGCCGATTTGATAATGATCTAGCCCTACTTTATCCAAATACATCGGTAAACGCAAGATACTTTCAGGCTTCAAACCTTAATGAATCTCCCCGTTTATCCAGTCGGTCAAATAACCGCCTTCAAGATAAATCCAGTTGATTTATTCAGACAGGAAATCTATGCTGGATTAAACAAATAAAATAACCAACCATTTTTCAGAAGCTGAGGAAATTACAATGTGGGATAAGGAAAAAACCAAGGCGGTTGAGGCCGCGCTTTCGCAGATCGACCGTCAATTCGGCAAGGGTTCGATCATGCGAATGGATGATGCCGCGATTCAAACCGTACCAGTGATTAGCTCGGGTATCATCGGACTGGACATCGCTCTGGGTACCGGCGGTTTTCCCTTTGGCAGGGTGATAGAAGTTTTCGGGCGGGAGTCCTCGGGAAAAACGACTCTGGCTCTGCATGCGCTAGCTTCTGTCCAAAGAAATGGTGGGATCGCTGCCTTTATCGATGCCGAACACGCTCTTGATATCAACTATGCAAAAAAACTCGGTGTCAATGTGGACGATCTTTTGCTATCCCAGCCAGACTACGGTGAACAAGCTCTTGAAATCACCGATATCCTGGTCCGTAGCGGCGGGGTGAACATCATCGTTATCGACTCCGTGGCCGCTTTGGTTCCCAGAGCGGAAATCAACGGAGAAATGGGAGACCACCATGTTGGACTCCAGGCCAGACTCATGTCCCAAGCTTTACGAAAGCTGACCAGTACTGCCGCTAAATCCGACTGTATCATCATCTTCATCAATCAGTTGCGGATGAAAATCGGTGTCATGTACGGCAACCCTGAGACCACCACTGGTGGAAACGCGCTGAAATTTTATTCATCAATCCGAGTTGATATCCGCCGCGTAAGCGACATCAAACAGGGTGAGGAAATCATCGGTAGCCGAACCAGGGTGAAGATCGTCAAAAACAAGATCGCGCCACCCTTTAAGACTATTGAGGTCGATATCATCTTTGGCGAGGGTATCTCCAACATCGGCTCCATGTTAGATATCGCCATCGATTCGGAAATCATCAAAAAAAGCGGAAGTTGGTACTCCTACAAGGAGGAACGTATTGGGCAGGGAAGGGAAAAAGCCAAGACCTATCTAGTGGAAAACCCGGTCGCCTTAAGCGAAATCGAAAAAGAGATCAGAGAAAAATACAACCTCAACCTGCCCACAAAGAATAAGGAACTTAAAAGTAGAGAAACTCAAAATAAGGATCTTAAAAATTAAGATATAACGTCACTCTGCATGGTCTCATATTATTTTCGCTGAAATTTATCCTGATGAAACCATGCAAGACATGATCTCTCCAAGCCACCAACGGATAAACCCTAGAGCAGCCTTTGTTCACCGTCTCGAGACTTAACTCAGGCTAAACCGGGCCAGGAAGTGAAAGTTAAGTATAAGTTAAGTTAATGATTTTGCTTTCAACTGATACGACCTGCCCCACTGGAATTTGAACCCTCTTTTTCTTATCCAATTTAACCTCTAACATTAAATCTCTGTTTTTTTATGCACCATTGTTAATAACTTTTTGGGGTTGAATAAATATGATCAATGAATTTTAATTTACCTATTGTTTTTATGGTATATTTCAAAATCATTTGTAGCCGCTCTAACAATAATGGGTCCACTATTTTAATAAATCTATTTTACTTGTCGCGGAACATCAACTATACGAAAATGTTTACCATTTTATAGTGATCATTTCAAAATAGCGAAAAGAAAGTACGAATCACAGTTTTCCACTTCCAAGATTTATGACATTGCGCTATAACCAATCTTAGACGAGCTGGCAATGATATCCCAACTATCATGAAATTTGACGGTTATAATATTTTGAGCATGTTTTAAAGTTATTTAAATGAGGTCCTGAAGTAAACGAAGTTTGATGAATCTAAATTTAAATTGCTCTTATTTCAGATCGATGGACAGCTAATATAGTTTCCGGATTCTCAAAGATAAGATTCCCTCCTTAGAAACCCTTGTTGATATTATAGTGTCCCCATAGTTCAGCTGGATAGAACAGAGGATTCCTAATCCTCAGATTCAGGTTCGAGTCCTGATGGGGACACCATACAAATATTTGCGATTTTATCCCGATTATACTAAAATAGTAAAACAACGCTAGCAAAACCCCTTGATCGTTTAGCCATACTTTTTTAATCGGTATATATTTATGCATTCACAAAAAAAACAGTCTTGGTCTAACCGCAGAAGCTTTTTAAGCGGACTCTTAGGATTGATTATTGGAACGGTCTTTCCACCGAAAACGAATGCCACCATAAAAATCGAGGATAATCCCTTAAGCCTTTTCCCTACTCTTGCTGGTTACCGACCCAAAGTTTTCAGCGCTTGGATTCCCAAAGATCAACGGCCAAAAGACCTTCTATCCAGCATTATCGAAAGGGTTAGCGATTTTTCCTGGCTTGGCAGAGGAGATAAAGTTTTAATCAAACTGGCCTTGAACTCGGGAAATCCCTTTCCGGCCACATCCGATCCTTGGACCCTTGAGTGCCTGATCGACATCTTAAGAGAAAAGGGAGCCGGTGAAATAATAGTGGGTGATCAGAGCGGCATCGCCAATGTCGATTGGAGAGGAAATAAAAAAAAAGGCTCTTCAAGAAAGCTCTGTCATGAGTCTGGATTGATGGAGGTGATTGAAAGGAAAAAAGCCACCGCGATCTTTTTCGAGGAGGCTGGTCAGTCCTCTTATTTCAGGACTCAACCAAAACCCAACCACCACTGGTCCACGCCGCTATACATTACCAAAGCGGTCTTGAAGGCCGATCACATCATCTACCTGCCCCGGGTGGGCTCTCATTTTCTCGGAGAAATCACCGCCGGATTTAAACTGGGTGTAGGTTTTCTAAGGGAAGACAGCCGAGGAAACCTCCACAGGGGAGGAGAGTATTTCAACGCCATGTACGAGGAAATCAACGAAATTCCAGAAATCAAAACCCGGTTTCGTTTTTCACTCACCTCTGGAAGACTTGTGCTGGCGACCATGGGTCCTGACCGGGGCACCATCACAAAACCTGAGCGGGGGCTTGTCTTCGCATCGGAAGATCTGCTGGCCGGAGAACTGCTGGCTTATGCATGGCTCCAGTGGAACCGGGACATGGAAACCTCTTTTTTCAGCCGCGATATCCTTCCTAAGACCGCAAACATTCGTTCCTTCGCCAACAAGCAGTTCGTCAAGATGACCTGGGGGCCTGACCAAAAAGAACCCTCCCGCGGCATCTCCCAATTTCGGCCAGGTATTATATATTGGCATCCTGCAATTCTAAATCACATGAGAAGGCTCGGAGGCCGCCCGGAATTGATCGATTGGCAGCAGGTCAACCCCATAATAAATCACCCCCCTGATGCTTATATCAGGGACAAACTGCGCTCTTGAGATAAGCCGCCCACCAAGCGAGGTTTCCCCTAAAGCTCAAACTGAGATTATTTAATAGCCGTAAAAACCGGATGCTTTTTAAATTGTCGTAAGCTTTTATCAGAACCAATGGCATATCTCTTGATTTAATTTTGATAAAAGCTTTTTTATTACCCCGCGAAAAACAATTGGGTCTCTTGTATGTTTCAAATTAAACTGAATCTAAGCCATCTCAAGATACCTGAGTACCCGGTTGTCTGGCGAATTCTAGGGATGGGATTGCTGTTAGGGCTTCTGGTTTTGTCCTTGTTACCGATAAAA
>JAOUME010000206.1 GCA_029881655.1 Deltaproteobacteria bacterium
AGCAACAGTGAGAGATGGTTTTTCTCAGCGCAGGATTTGCAGAAGATCTTTGCTCCTGAAGTCTTTACTGCAGGAACAAAAGGGCAAGTTCATCGTTTTTGGGTGCCTTTATTAGGACTTTACACTGGGGCAAGGTTGAATGAACTCTGCCAATTACATCTGTCTGATGTTCGCCAAGAGCAAGGAGTCTGGGTTTTGGATATCAATGATCGACAAGATGATCCTGATCATCCTAAGAGATTAAAGAACGCCTCTTCTGAACGTTTGATTCCGATACATCCAAAGTTAATCAAACTAGGGTTTTTAGATTATCTTAAACAGCAAAATCAGGGCAAGCATATTCGACTTTTTTCTGAGTTAAAATGGAATCCTGCTGAAGGGTACGGTCGTAACGTTGGTCGTTGGTTTAATGAACAATACCTTCGTAGAGATTTGGGAATAACGGATAAGAAAAAGATCTTTCATAGTTTCCGGCATACGGTCGCAAATCATCTTAAGCAAAAAGGAGTAGCGGAATCATTTATCGGTGAACTCCTCGGTCACTCCTCCGGCTCAATCACCATGGATAGGTATGGGAAATCTTTTAGGCCAGAAGTGCTGCTGAAGGAGGCGGTGGAGAAATTGGAGTTTGAGTTGAAATTGGAAAGGTTGAAAAGGGAGTGGTAACTATGGAAAGAACCATATTTTATTCTTGGCAAAATGATTTACCCAATAAATCAAATCGATATTTCATCAAAAAAGCTCTTGAAAATGCAATAAAACAGCTAAACCAAAATAATGATGGAATACCATTTACGTACGATGAAACAACCCAAGGGGAACCGGGGTCTCCAGAAATATTTGAAACTATTCGGGCTAAAATATCAGAATGTGAAGTGTTTGTGTGTGACTTATCTATTGTGTCTATTTATGGAGAAGAACACAAAGCGACATCGAATCCAAATGTCTTAATTGAATTTGGATATGCCTTGGCAGAATTGGATTGGGATAACATCATTATCCTACACAATATTGAATCTGGCCGAATTAAAGACCTGCCTTTTGACATTCCAGAAAAGCGAGTCGTTGGTTATTCAAATTTAATAGAAAATGCACAAAAGGTTTTGGTAGGAAGATTGAGGGATGGTATCGCATCTATTACAGGCACCAATTCTGCGTCAAACTGGATTGATGTATCTTTTAAATATGATGATGAAACTTCGATAAGCAATCCCGTTCATATTGATCGATTGCTTTCAATACAAGAACATGACTTTTGTAACAACGTGAGTAGTGCTGCCTTGGAAATCGATTATGATGGGCTAAACTCTCCAACAAGGCTTTTAAGGGAAACTGCTGATGCCAGATCCAAACCTTGGAAACACTTTCTTTACAATTTAGTTCAAGAATATCACAAAATACTGCAGGAAAAACAATCGGTAATCGTTCGAAATCCAAGACAAGGATTTTGTGAACAACTTGAACGCAAATTATTGAAGAAAAACGTTATCAAGATAGTATTATCTGCCAAGAATATTCAAAATCGAAAGAGCCTTGAAGGTCTACAAGTTCAAATAAGTTTTGCTGCAAATTCTCACTATCGGGCATATAAAAGAACTATCAACTTCCCAGCAGACAAGGATTTTGATGAATTGAGGAAAGATTCAGGTGGTCAATATTTTATCGATGAAGTGCTTGGTAATGTTCATGCAGGACAAAAAGTAGTAACAAATACAGAGCTAATTATGGATATTGAAAAACCTGTAAAAATCAATTTTGTTATTGTAATTTATGCAAAAGACAAAAAGCCAGTTCAGTATAATATAGATTTGGATTTTTCCGTAAATAGCAGAGTAATTCTGGCGGATGAGGTACCTGCCTTAGCAACTTGAAACTAGCTCAGCCAACTGCCCCTGCACATTCCTCTCTCTGTCCCGATAAATCATTAAAGTTGAAAGTTGCTTGTGATCCGAGAATTCCAAAATTTCATCCACCTACCTCGTGAGCTTTCTTGACGGCCTTGGTAATGGCCGTATGCCTTAATCCATGGGGTCTTGTTTTTACACCCACCATATGACCATATTCTCTTACGATCCTATATAAACTAGTTCCCGTCAGTCGCTGCCCCTTACCTGCACGATCTAAGTTGGTGAGCATCGAAATTAATATTCATTTAAGATAAAGTTGTTCCGGGTTGTTCCAGAAAGCCCTTGACATTTGTCAGGGCATCATTAATGATTAAACCCGGAACAACCCGGAACAACATTAACAATAAAGGATATATCATGGAAAAACAGAAATATACAGCAAGTTTAAGTCGAAGCAAAGGACGAAATAATTGGTGCATTATTTTTAGACATCCACTTCGATCAACAAACGATGGCAGTCCGGGACGTCGAGTTAGACGTAGCATTGGGACAACTGATAAAAAAGAAGCTGAAAGATTAGTAGTTCAAATGAACGTTTTACTTTCCGATAAATCAATGTGGAAACCAAATTCAATGGATATTGCTGAACGAAAATTTGATAAAAGAATTGTATCTGCATTTTACGATAACCTAAATCCTGTTTTACTTGATTCAAGAATAGTTAGAGAAGAAATATTGCCCCTACCGACCAAAGAGGATGGTTTTCACAAGGTTCTTTTGCTCGGAACAACTGGATCTGGAAAAACAACAATTGTCCGCCAGCTAATTGGCACACATCCGAAAAATGAAAGATTTCCTTCAATTTCTCCTTCGAGAACAACAATCTGTGATATTGAGATAATTCTGAATGAAAGTCCGTATAAGGCAGTCATCACATTTTTTCCAAAGGAAAAAGTAAGGCTCTATATCGAAGAATGTGTTCAAAATTCAGTTATGGAATACATTGATAACAAGGATATTACAAAGGCGACTAAGAGATTCTTGGAACATACAGATCACCGTTTTCGCCTTAGCTATATATTAGGCTCAATGAACTTATTGTCACGAATAGCAAACGAAGAGGACCTTACAGACGAGGAGGAGGAAGAGATCAATGAAGATGAAATGATTGAAGTTTTTGTATCCGAAGAAGACTTGGAAAAATTATCAGAGAAACTTCAAAACTATCTGAATAGAATAAGAATAATAGCGGACTACTCGAAAAACAAATTAACGAAAGATTTAGGGATAACAGAGGATGAAATTAGCAAAGACTGGGAAGAATTTCAAGAATTATTAGAATACCAATTACTTAGGCAGAATAACTTCCATGAGTTGGTGGATGAAGTAATTGATGATGTCGAATCCCGATTCCAATTTGTAGACAAAGGAGCATTAGAACTCGGTAGGGATGGATGGCCTTCCCACTGGTTTTTTGAGACTGAAAATCGGGCAGAATTCATACCCACTGTTAATAGATTTTCCAGCAATTATGCACGAAATTTCGGTCGGTTATTGACGCCATTAGTTGACGGAATGCGAATATCAGGAGCATTTAAACCCGAATGGTGGGGGGAACAAGAAGCCCCAAAGCTAGTGTTACTTGATGGAGAAGGGCTGGGGCACACATCTGAATCTGCGTCTAGTATACCTACAGCCACCACTCGAAGGTATGATGAAACTGATGTTATTATACTGGTTGATAATGCAGCTCAACCAATGCAAGCATCTCCTCTTACTGTTATGCGAAGCCTTGTTTCAAGCGGACATGAGTCAAAGCTCATTACTTGTTTTACTCATTTTGATGAGCTTAAAGGGGATAACCTCCCTGATACACCTTCAAAAAAGGCCCATGTGATTTATGCTTTAGATGGAACATTAACCAGTATTTCAAAAATACTTGGCCGGAGTGCTGAAAATGCCTTAAAAAAAGCCACTGCAGAGCGAGTATTCTTTTTATCAAATATCCAAAAACAACTCTCCCCCAAAGCTCGATTAACAAAATCTGAACTTGGACGAATGATCAAAGCTATTGAAAATGTTGCAAATCCTGAATTATTCAAACCCGCCACTCCGATTTACGACATGGCAAACCTAGTTCTTTCTATTCAAAAAGCCACACAGAACTTCCACCACCCATGGAGAGCTAGACTTGGGATTCAGCATCATCCAGGCGTGAACAAAGAACATTGGACAAGGGTAAAAGCACTATCGAGACGGATTGGAGTGCTTGGTGAGGACCAATATGATACGTTGCGACCGGTTGCGGATTTAATCGCGAGACTTGCCGAGCATTTAAGCATGTTTTTATCAACGCCTTTAAAATGGGAAACAGCAAACCCTGATGAAGACAGTAAACAAGAAGCAATAGATAAGGTTCAACGTAAAGTTTTTAAGTTATTGCATCAGTTTTCCACTGACCGGATTTTTAAAAATAAA
>JAOUME010000134.1 GCA_029881655.1 Deltaproteobacteria bacterium
AAGAAGACCCATCCTTACTGCCTTGCTTTGATATCGGATGCGGGATTCAGATGGGCAATATCCTGGGTTCTGAAAGAGTATTGGCCGGGCATTTGTCTTTAGCTCCTTCCGGGCTATTCAACTTGTCGGTCAAGCTGGTTTATATCTTTGACAATTCGCTGGAGTTTGAGGATTCCATCCGCTTTAACGATAAGAATATGGACCGAAGGTTCTACCAACTCTCTAGCCGAATCGCTGAGAATACACCGTTGGTGGGAAAGATTCTAGATGCCAATAACAAGGTGGCGGTGATCTCTCTGGGTGAGAGAAACGGTGTCAGTGTTGGTGATAAACTAATCATATACCGAAACAAATCCCTTGAGCGAGACTCTGAGATTATCACATCTCAGGGAACAAGAAGGAAAAATATCGGGATCTTAAAAATCACCAAAGTCGGAGCAAGGAGCAGCGAAGGAGTCTATTTTCAATCGAATGAGACCCCTTCGCCCAATCAATACGTAACAACCTATCTTGACAAGAGAAAGCAGATTCAGTTGGTCGAGGATGTCAGAAAAGAGCTGGATACCCATGAGCGCAATGTTTATGAAATCAAAAGAACGATCAAACTTGCTCCAGTAAAGCTTGAGGATATCGATAAAAAAAACTGGATCAAGTATGTCCGCCTAGCCGAGGACAACCGGAATTTTTGGCAATATGCCCTGATGGGTACAGGGGCTTTCGCGGGATATTCTCTAGCACAGTATAAAGACGGCGATGATACTAAGTTGATCGCGTCTTTTGCCGCGGTAGGCTATAGCATTATTCATTTTTTTAATGGAAGAAATCAGCTTAATCGGCTCCTGGATGATGGGAGATTTAAGGGATATATTGATATTAAGATCACGCCGGATTTAAGGGAGTCACGCCTGGAATATCGGGTTTTATTTTAATCGGTTAGTTTTATAAAGCGCGATGAAATTCTCAGGTCATCTATATGGCGGTATTTTAACTGGAACGGTCGCGACGACGGTCGGTCTGATCTGCCTTCCTCAAAAAGAGATTTTCTCGTCAATTGCCGTACTTACAGATCTATCGGTCTTTTTGCGGTCTCCATTACCCGGTCTGGCAGCTATATTCCTGATCGGTGTATTTATGTCTCTTTTCCCTGACTTGGATATTTGTTCCATTCCCCAAAAATGGTTTTACCGAATTGTTCTGTCCGTTCTGGTTTGGCTTTGGATTATCAATGAACCCCTTTTGTTCGCGGCGTTGAGCTTCATCTCCCTTTTGCCTCTGATTCACCGCCACCGGGGTTGGACACACCGTAAATGGACTCCTTGGGTGATATCCTTCTTTGGGATTTTATTTTATTTATGGTTTTCTGGTGAGGGCAATGTTAACTTTGAACAATATTACCATAGACCGGATGAATTTATTAACGATTTCGGCGTCTATATTTTCGCCTGCGTTCTTGGGCATTATACCCATTTATTTCTGGATATCAAAATAAATTCCGTTAGAAATAAAGCCCGATAGCGAAGCACCTTATCAGTTCATAAATTCCACGCAGACATCCCTTAGTCTTTCTTTTGAAAAGCTGGTTAGATTTTCAGGTTTTAGATTTTCAAAATAATCCACCATGCTCAAGGCCGGTTGATAATTAATTCCAAAATTGATCACCGTTATACCGATCACGACCAAAATCAGCCAGATCAAAATACCCTTCTTATAAATTTTAAAAGCACTGATTGAGGCGACGATGCCTCCGACAACCATCAGAGCGTAGCGAATGATCTCGTAGTTTTCCATGCTGGTTCTGGGTATTTTAAATTATGAAATATGACCTCTGAACGAGGTTGTACTCTAATTTTATTCTCTTTCAACCGTTATTTATTGAATAAGTTAGCCCAGTTTTCATTTCATAACCTTGGGTTTAACTTCTATTTTAAGAACAAATCCCTCATTTTGGACGTACCTCTCTCTTCAAAACTGAAATTTACTGCATTTTATATGTTGAAACAAAGCCCGCTCATCTCGAATTCATAATCCAATTTTCGGGTTCCGAGATATCAGGCCCGAGCCAGACCTTAGTCCTTTTTAAAAACACCAAGCCCTCTTTCCAACTTGGGTCGAAGTGAGGAGATCAGCTGATTGATCAACTTATCCACTCCATTCAGCGGTTTGCCTCGGACAGCTTTTTTCATCAAACCATAAAAAACACCTTTCGTTTTGAGAAGATTTCGGTTCTCAAAACGCCAATAAGCCTTGTCAGCAAAGACAGGGGGCTTTTTCTGACAGAGCGTTTTCCTACAACAACCGCCCCGATTCCTTTCCATCGAACCGGTTGGCGGCGGTGGCGTGAGCGCCCAGGTAGAAGCCCTTTCAGGTGTCGACCATGACGTGTCCCTTGAAACCATAGGTCGAAGTTCCCATTTTTTTGATCCAACCCACTTCTTCGTTAGAATAGTTCACTTTGAACCTGACTCAGGTATTTCGTTTTCCTTCCGATCTTCAGCTTTCAACTCAATTTTTTCTTTGGTCTTCTGGAGGATTGAACCACCGTCGCGTCCACGATCGCCCCGGAGCGGACTAAAAGACCTGACTTTTCGTTCCATGAGGCATCTCCTTTTGTTTGATTGAATCAAATAATATCATTTAATTCAATATATTAAAACAACTATCTGTGTTTTCTCCCATGCAGAGGTCTTAAGACGTAATGCGATCAGAGGTTTTAGCCGTGACTGATCCGCTTATTATCCAAGGTTTGTTGATCTATTCGAAGAAGGTTGGGGGGGAAAGCGAGAGCCGGTGATGGTTAGATACATAACCGACCCTGCGATTTCGGTTGGAAGTTTATTGCGCAGGAGCGTCGCCGGCACAAATTAGTTCCTTAAGTGAAACGATGCTGTCGCCAATTACATCAGGTTTTGGCTGTCCGTTTGAATCGTTGCTGAGATACTTCAGGCCGTTAAAGGTATTGCCGATGGCTGGTTTCGCGTCGGAATAATAGGGAATGTAGCTGGAATCGTCTTTTTGGAAGATCAACCTGGCTCCCAAGGTAGCCGCATTGGTGCAGCTGAAATTAACCGTCACAGTTTGTGAAGTATTTGGATCCACTAAGGTCTGTGAAAAGCTGGGCTGAATGATCGCGGTATCCGCGGCGCTCGATACTTGATCGAAACTGAGCAGGTTTTTGGTTTGATAGCCGTCGGTCGAAGCAATCTCGGAGGAGGCTTCGATCATGGTAACGATCTGGTTGATTTCCGATAAAACCGGATTGTTACAGGTAGCTCCGTTATCGATTTTAGTCTTAAAGTCGTTGATGCCGTTGGTAAATTCTTCATTATCGGCCTGTCCCAAGGACACAAGATCGGCTTCCAGATCGGCGATACGAAGCAAATAATTATCCGCGAAAGCCAAAACGCTGTTCGAAGGCGTGATGGTATCAGTAAAAAGATTTTGGATATCATTGACCTGTGCGACGATGTCGCAGCTTCCGTTGATATTGACGGTTGGAGCCGATGGGTTATCGGTAATGGCTGTGGTAAGGTCCGACTGGGTCAAAATACCGCAATTAAGGATAGGTTGAGCAGCCGTGTTGTTCCAGACCCCATCATAGGTTTTCGCAGTATCCACATAGCATTCTTTATCGGTATTGGCAAAATCCAAAAGATAGACGGTACCGTCGATATGAGTGAACTGAAACCAGGGTGCGACCTGAATGTCGTTAAGGCCGTAATATGGGTCAGTGGATGACCGAATTTTGGAAAAAGCCTGTGTTTCTTCTGGCGCCAGTTGACCATCCGGCAAAGTATCTATCTCGATATAGGCTTGACTGATAATGGCCCCGACATTGGCGAAAAAATGGATTTCGATATTTTTGGTGTCTCTGGTCTGATCCTGATAGACATCTCCGGAACCATCGCCAGTAAGCCTGAGGGCTTCCGTGTAATTGGTCTCTTCGACCGATCCGGCCCACTGGGTTGAACTTTCAGAAATACCAACAGCGACTCTTGGATTGTTGAGAGCGTCAGGGCTTAGAAAGTTGGTAAAAGAAAAACCGGCTAATCCCAGGTGAGCGCTGGCTTTTTGATAGGTCGAGCAATTGGGATTGCTGGTGACTAAATCATAGCGTCGGTTATCGAGATCATCGACACAATTACCCGTGACGGAATCCTCCGAGCAGGACGCAAGAAGAAGCGAGACCGCACCGATTATCAGGAAGATAAGGCTTAGAAGGCGGTATTTCTTTTTTATAATCTTTGTGAGGTTTGTCATGGTAGACACCATTTTAATTCAAAATGTTATTATAATCGGCCTGTGCCCTTTTACATTGTCTTTTACGACGAGGCCTGTTTATTTAGACGTTCTTTTAAAAATCGGTTTTTAATATTCCGGTTCAGTTGACGCGGGCTCTTCCGGAGACAGATCTGGTTGATCTTCGGAAGAGGGAACTTCTGTATCTATCGGCGGAGTTTCTTCCGCCTGAGCGTAAAGGCTAGGAATAAAGGGCTGTGCTACAATCTGGGATACCCTTACCAGATCCTCGCCACAAAAATAATAATGAGATCCTTCCGCGCTCTCCGCGCCTTCTTCTGCGGTTTCGGTCGCCGGTTGATCCGATGTTGAATCAGGGCTGGAGGCAGGCTCGAACATGGCCAACGAGCGGTATGCCCTTAATTTTAACATATGGGATGTGTAGACGTCCACTTCGCTCAAGATGGGACAGATCTTAGATTCAACCTGATCTTTGTAAAAGAAAGTTCCATCCAACATCGCGTTGAGGTACAATCTTTGCAGGAATAAGCTTCGGTTTTCCCTGTAGCCTCTCTCAAGGCTGTCCAGGATGGGCAATGCGTCTTTTTTCGCTTGAGACAGGGTCGGGAAAGAAAGTGATGTTAGTTCCAGTGTCTGTTCCAGCGCGTTCATGGAAGTACTGGCCGCAGTCTCGATTTTAGGCACCAACTCTTCTGTGAGTTTGTCAGGGTTGGTGATCAGGAAATCCTTCCTAAGGTATTTAGCGATGTTGCGGTTGATGACGTTTCGCAATTCATAGGATGTCCAGTTACTTTCATCGAAAGTATAAGAGACCCAATCATATGGAACATGGCGCAGTTTGCTTTCCAGGTTGTCGATGGTGAAACTTGGGTTGAAAAGCTGGAGTTCCAATATTTTATTGATGTTGTTTACCCAAAATGGATTCTCCAGGAATTTGGTTAAATCCAGATACTCTACAGAGGCGATAAAATCGAGAGCCTGTTCTGATTGAACCTCTTTGGTGATTCCAGGGTAAACTTCATTGAGATGGTTTTGGGCCGCCAGTACGTTGGCTTTAACCGCGTCGTTCAGGATGCCTTCGTTTGCCCAGTGGGCAATCCAAGTCGCTTCAGGATTGTTGCCTTTTAATGCTTTTGAGTCCAGAGCGATCATGATGAAGGAAGTCTTTAAGGTTTGGTTGATGTTCTCATCCTCTAACCAGTCGGTGATCTCAGCCCAAAGTTCGTTTTTCCATTCCCTCTGATCTTTTTCGTCGGTCTTGTTGCATTTCTGAGCATCGTAATCAACGCAGACCGGAGGATTCGTCAAAATTCTTTCGAAACTTTTGACCATCTGATATTGAAGATCAAAAGGCAAATCAGAGAAATAATCGATGAGATCCTCAAGCGCCTCTTCCCGTTCATCTTCATCAGCTACTTCGAATTTCTGTGTTTTGGCGCTACTGAAAAAAGACGAGTCGATGTAACTGTATCCGATCTTTCCGGTGACGACGTCTTCTTTAGCTCTTATGACCGCAAGTCTGATGGCGTAATCTTCATCCTTATTGGTCAGGATCGCGTTTAGCCTTGAGTTGCAGGATTCGACTACATCGCTGTCGCTACTAAAGGCCGCAAGGTAAGCCAAGCCCCTAATGGCCAACTCTCTTTTACCGGGATCTTTAAAATACTTGGAGATATGACGAAGGGCCTTAACGATCTTGTATTGATCGAGAGTGGAGCCGCTTTTGGCGTCGGACCTGAGTTCGTTCAAAGAGGAATTCAGCTTTTCGAAGGTGATATTGGGTTTCGCGAAAACCGCATGGGTTACTTTCGCCTGACTGGAGCAACCAGCGACGAATATCAATCCCGCTAGCGTAATAAATATGGTCTTTATTCCCTTCATGGTACGAGCCTGGTTGAATCAGAAATTAAAGGATAGTTGCAATGATTGTCTTTTGTCTTCTTTACTTCCGGCAACCGCTCCGACCTCTTCGGACCATGCGGCATAATCGATCATCACGGGGAATAGAGGAACGTTCATCGACCAGCCCCAAGATGAATAAACCCCGTTTTTCCCGACTCTTAAAGCCAGTGCGTGATGATTGTTTGAGCGTTTCCATAAACCGATCTCAGCGCCAAGCTTGATGTTTCTTTTTGTGCTTTTTCTCTCGGTTGTCGCATAGGTAAAATCAAGCCAGTCGGCAGCCATGATAATATCAAAGCCTAGCTGTTCTGTTTCGGTTGAGACCCCAAAATCGATCGACATGGGAATTTTCCCCGTGTTTCCGAAATCCATTCCCCCGATATTTCTGATGACAGCGGCGAACTTGGTTTCGTAGTTAAAAAACCGGTCATAGTTATAAATCACCCCGATATCAGGTGTTATCGCTAATACAGGCTCGGCATCTTTAATTAAGTCGTCTTGAAGCTGTTGAGCATCGACGAATTCGAAAATATGCAGGCTTTTGCCGGCACCAACTCTTCCTGTAGCTTTAAAACCCAATCCCACATCGAGTACCTCGTCCATAAAATCGAGTGCGAAACCGCCATGCACATTAAATTGACCGAAAGCGACGGCATTAAAATAAGGAACCGTAGGATTGTGAATCGTCATATCTAAGTAGGTACTTGCATAGATGGAATAGCCCCAACCAGGACCAGTTAGACTAAAAAGTCCCAGACCAATGTCCGAATGCAGTTTAGCTCCTACCAGGTCCCTGATAAACGCGTTGGCGTCGAAATCAGTTTTGTTTTTGGAGGCTTCCCAACCCTTTTTTATTAAATCAATGTTGGTTTGGTTCAAGGTCCCGTTGATACTCACAATTTCGGTGATGTACCTTTTGACTTGATTTAATCCCGCGGGGTTGTAATACAAAGCGCTCTCGTCATTGGCCACGGCGACAAAAGCATTGCCCATTCCTATCGCCCTCAGGCTTCTACGGATTGTTTGAGGTTCGTCACCAAACGCGCTAAAAAAACCGCCACTCAAGATGAAACCAAACAGGAAAAGGGCGCATACAGTCTTAAAACCGGAACGGGATCGTTTTGTTCGTATCGGGTTGATCATAAGTTTTCTCAAAATCGGCTTTAATAATTATCAATCTTGTTCCAAATAACTTGAAACCGATAACATATGGAGTATTATTTAAATATTATATTTCAATCGTTTTATAGGAAATTTAACAAAAGGAAGTAGAAAGTGAAAGAAAAAAAACGGATTTAAGTTGAAAAGAAGTTAACATACTAATATTAAAATAAATAAAAACCAAGGATTTTTATGCGTTTAATTTACATATTAGTTTAACAACTCCTTTTGATTTTAAGGTCAGTGATAGGTTTTGATAATCAGATTATTTGAGATGCCAAAAAAGTTTTTCGATGATTTGACATCGATTTGATCACTAACTCTCTCCGGCTTTGCTGGATAAATATGAATTCTTTTTTTCTGCGCGATAAAAAAATTCCTTTCGTCGATGAAAATAAAATCAGTTTTTAAACCTGATGAATTGATAACATTCTCATTTATTGAAACAAACCCGCTCTGGCAGTTACCGATTGCCATCATC
>JAOUME010000018.1 GCA_029881655.1 Deltaproteobacteria bacterium
TTGAGATAGGTCGCGTGTACCGGGCAGACGCGGACACAGGGCGGATTGTCGCATTGCATGCAGGGTCTGGGGGTGAATTTGATTTTCGGGTGAGGGTACTCGCCTTCGACTTCCGTTAGAATTTTCATCCAGGATATGGCCCGGCTTTTCTTATATTCCTCCTCTTCGATATAGGGCTGATTGTTTTCAAGCTGACATGCGACCACACAGGAGCCGCAAGCCGTGCATTTATCCAGATCGATTACCATTGCCCATCTAGGCATAATATATCCTTTAAGCTTTGTATATTTTCGCTTTGGTCGAACCCAAAATCAAGGTCCCGCTAAGAGAATCCGTTTGGCTGATTAAAATGTCGTTTGGATTCGCACCCCTGTTTCTGGCCCATCGCCCAAACTCGGTATGTCCCAAACCGTATGGCATATTTAAAACATCCGGCATGCAACCCGGGTACAGCCGGGCTTTGACTTTTATTTTCGCTTTTTGTGATTCCAGATAGACTAAATCCCCGTCATGAATCCCTAGCCTTTCGGCCGTGTGCGGGTTGATTTCGACCCAGGATTCCCAGCCGTTTTCGAGATGAAAGGCGGGCTGCTGTAGAAGAATCGGCTGGTTTGAACTGCGGCCTCCAGCCAGAGACATCAGTTTATAGCTGTTGACCAGAAAGGGATAATCCGCCGGATCGCCAACAGACTCTGTTTGTTCAAAGTGCGGCAGAAAAAGCAAATCGCCTCTTTCTTTTATTTTGAATTTATTGGCGATCGACTCAAGTGTTTTTGATGGATCGCCACCTCTCTCTTCAAAAAGTTCCCCAAATTCCTCCTCAAGCAGCCGCGAATAAAATTCAAACTTCCCTGAGGGCGTTTTCAGAAGCTGCCTGATACCTCTATAGGAGTCCTGAGCGTCCCACCAAACCCCTCGTTTTAACAACAGTTCCCAAAAATCACTGAATTTACTCAGCTTGTGAGCCGAATAACCCTGCCTTGCCAGGATATTCTCTAAAGCTTCCTCCTGACTTATGTCGGTAATATGTCCCCTTTGACTCTCATACAGACCCTGGACCGAATAGGAAAGAAACTCCTGATAAGATTTCCAGGGAAGCTCCCGTCTAAGATCCTTTCCCAAGAGGCCGGCAAGCTCCAAAATCACGTCTTGAGTCTGTCGGGTGTCATACAGCGGCTCAACCACCGGAGCCGATAAGCTAAAAGCGCTGATGTCGGCCAAGTGGGTTATCTGGTCGTCCTGCCACCTCTCTAAGAAAGTATGATCAGGAAGAATCAGGTCGGCCTGTTGACTGGTCTCATCCATAAAAGGCGAAAAGGATACGATAAAGGGAATCTTATTCAGCGCTGATCGAAACGCCTCACTATCGGGCCTCGAAAAAAGGGGATTTGTATAATAAAGAAATAAAATTTCCACCGGGTATGGGTTGTCAGCCAAAATATTTTCATGAAAGCCAAACCCCATGCTTTCGTTATTAAAAAGACTCGTCTGTCCGGCCAGATCGATTCTTGGTTGTTGGAGACCTTTAATCGCCTGGGGTGATAAGTTGACTTCAGCCATTTTTTTATAGGGCACTGAACCCTGGATGAAACATCCGCCTTTCTCTCCGATATTGCCCACCATGGCATTCAGGCTGTGAATGGCCATTCTGGTATAAAGATCATTGTTATGATAAGACAATCCGCGCTCACCCAATGCGACAGAGGGAGTCTGGGAAGTAAATTCTCTGGCGATCTTAAACAGGTCAGCTACGGGAACCCCTGTGAGCTTCGAGACCTTTTCAGGTGCGTAACCCTCCAACACCAGATTTTTAAAACCCTTGTGGGCCTTCTTTTTTTTATCGACCCAATCATCAAAACCAAAACAGTTTTCACTCACGAATTTTCGGTTATAAAGACCTTCCTGAATGATGATGTAAACCAGACCCATTGCCAAGGCCCCGTCGGTTCCCGGATTGATGGGAATCCATTGATCGGCTTTCGCCGCGGTCATCGATAAACGGCTGTCTACCTGGACAAGCCGTCCCCTTTGGTTATCTTTGCCTGAACGGAATTCTCCAAAATTCCGGAGCTGTTGTACCGGAGAAATCCAGCTTTCCAGAAGATTACAGCCAAAAGACAAAATGGTCCGGGAGTTTTTCAGGTCGAAACAAAGAGGCCGCTCCAGCCCCTGAGTATAATAATGACTGAGAGCGGTTTTCTCAGGTGTCAGGTTTCTGTGTCTGATATAATTGGGCGAGCCGTAAACCTGAGAGAAGCGGCTGAAGAGTTCATCGGTCAGCCCCCGGTACTGTCCCCCTAAAAAAACAAAGCGATTGGGGTTTTTTCTGGTTTTGGTCATTTTTTCAGCGACTTCTTTTAACGCTTCTTCCCAACTGATGGGTCGCCATTGGTGGGCGCCTCTTTTTCCCGTTCTTCTCATGGGTGCTTTTAGCCTGTCAGGATCATACAGGCTTTGGGCAGATGACAGTCCTTTCACGCAGACACCCCCCTTGTTGACCGGATGGATGGGGTTTCCCGAGACACGAATCAACCTTCCATCGACGACTCTGCAAAGCAATCCGCAGCCCCCTGGACATTGGGCGCAAACCGACACCTTAAATTCCTCATCTAGATTGCTCCACTCCTCGATCAAAGCGGCGGTTTCTTCCAAGGTCTGGGTTTTCCCCTTCAGTCCCGCGACCGCTCCAACCGTCGTTCCCATCGCGGTTCCGCCAATGCCGATGATGAATTTTCTTCTGTTTATTTTCATAATCTTAAACCTTTACCGGTGACAAGCGATACAATCGGTTGAAATCGGTTTTGACGGGAAAGTGTATTTTAAAATCAAAGCCTTTTCTTCTTCGCTTGGCTTGGAGGAGATGGTTTCATCCAAAGCGGCGAAAAAGTCTTCCCTGGAGCGGAATTTCCGAGATTCAAGGGTCCTTAATTCCTTTCTGAAGAGGGTTCCGAATTCCTCCTGCCTTATTTCAAGTAAAGATTTTTCATTAATCTCAAAATGCTCCGTCTTGTGACAGTCGAGGCAAAAAGCCATCGTTAAAGCGACCTGTGGCTTATCGGGTGGGCTTGTCAATTGGGCAATTCCGCCGTGACAGACCGAACATTTTATCTTAGCCACCATGACATGCCGTCTATGGGAGTAATATACATGCTTGGCAAGGCGGGTTACCCGTTTCCAGTTCAAGGGTTTATCCTTCTGAATGAATTCACGGAGTTTTTCCTCTTCTTTGCTTTCACCCATAGGATATAAATGACATTGGGCGCAGATCGCCCTCTTCGGATAACCTGAGTTAGCCTTGGTCTCAAATGAGGTATGACAAGTATTGCAGGGTAAAGAAAAGGTTGTCGCGTGTTTTTGATGGTTGAATTGAACAGGCTGTTTGACCGCGGCTTCCGCGCCGCTGACGAGAGTGAAAATCCCGATTAATAAAAACAATAAACAGATCGTTTTTATGAAAAAATTATTCGATCCCCACAACATAAAAACCTTTAACATAACAACTGAGTTTGATTGTAAATCAAATTACCATTTTAAAAGTTAAGCGATACTAGCATGACGAATTGTAAAAATCCAACAAAATATTTGGAATTAATAAATCGCTAATGTCCCGTCTCAAATCTCCGGAGATTTATCCAAGCTTTTTTCGCCTGATTCCCGCTTGTTTTTTTGGATTGAAGAGAATCATTAAAATAATTTATATTCGTAAAACTATGTTATGTTTATCCTTACCTGTTTCTGAGTTGAGATGGTATTGCCATGAGGTGAAAAAATGTGTTAGTTTGCGATAAATCTTACGATTATACACCCAATGACCCGATATTTATTTTCATTTACCTGTAGATGGCTTTTAATTTTTTTGTTTATCAGCTACCTATGGGTCCCTAGCTTCGCTCAAACCTCACCCATACCCGACCTGAATCAGTCAGCAAAAACAATCCATCTCCAAAACGGGATGGAAAGTATTCCTCTTTGGCCCTATCTAGAGATACTGGAAGACCCGACCCTGAAGTTAAGCATAGATCAGGTTTCGGGCAGCAGGCAAAGCTCTGACTTTAGCCCCGTTCCTCATAACCGTTATCGCCTGGATGACGCGAACTCGGCATATTGGTTGCGTTTTAAGGTCAAAAACCGGTCAGAGAGGCATCGAGAGTGGTGGTTGGTCAATCGAGCCTTTTGGTCGGATCATTCCGATTTATATGTCTCACGCCCGGGAGGTGGCTGGGTAGAGAGGAAAAACGGGGTAATGCTCCCCATTTCATCAAAAGAAATTAAAACTCATCTAAGTGTTGAGTCGATTGATCTGTTACCGGGGGAAGAAAGGGAAATCTACTTGAGGCTGACAGGTACAGATGTCTTTGTCTGGCTGGAGATACAAACTCCTTCCGTCTATTACGGATTATCGAATCAATTTGTTCTTTTTAACGGCCTCTTTATGGGGTTGGTGATTGTGATGGTCCTATACAATGGTTTTTTGGCCATTTCGCTGCGAAGCATCGATTACTTATATTATATATTCTATATTTTCTTTTACGCGCTTTATGTGTTGTCCCATGTGGGATTTTCATATCAGTATTTTTGGCCGGATTTACCCGAGTTGAATAAACGGATTGATATTGTGTTTTCTGGGTTGGGTTATTTGGGTATCGTGTTTTTTACGACCCATTTTTTAAAGGTAAAGATAAACGCTCCGAGACTCGGCCGCTTTTTATGGTTATCTCTGGGGATTTATCTTTCGGTTTTGCTCGGTTATCTTTTTAGCGCGACCCCTTTTTTCCTAACGCTGGTCATCCAGGCCAGCTTGTTGATGTCTTTGGCGCTCACCAGTGTTATCGGTCGGATTTGGCTATTATCCTACCGGCCGGCCCGTTATTATATGGCGGCTTATATCGCGTTGCTCGCGGGGTATCTGGTGAAATATTTAGATTTTATTTTTACCTTTATTCCCATCGAGTGGCTCGATTGGTCGATGCATCTTGGTGGTGCCGTTGAAATCACTCTTTTCTCCGTGGCCTTGGCAGACCGGATCAATCTTTTGAATTCCGAAAAGCAAAAGATCCAGGATAAACTGGATGTCACCAACAAAGAGCTCTTAAAGATGGACAAGATCAAGGATGATTTTTTAGCGAAAGTCACCCATGAGCTGCGCACTCCCCTGCACGGGATATTGGGCATCGTCAGATCTTTAAAGGACAGGTACACCAAAGCCGATGAAAATGAGGTTATCCGTAACCTTGATCTGGTGGAGTATAGCGGCGAAAGGCTGAGTCATCTGGTCGACGAGATTTTAGATTTCAAACAAATCCAACACCAGGGCCTTAAACTCGCGTTAAAGCCGATTGATCTCGCGAGTATGGTGGATTCGATATACTCACATTTTTACATGCGGTTAAACAGCAAACCGATCGAAACCCTCTGCGAAATACCTCCAGGATTTCCCTTCGTTATGGCGGATGAGAAAAGATTACAGCAAATTCTCTTTAACCTGATCGACAATGCCGTTAAATTCACCGACCATGGTCAGATCAGTGTTCAGGCAAAAGTCATCACAACCAAAGTTTTGGTGAGCGTAACTGATACGGGGATCGGAATCTCAAAGGAAGATCAAACCCGAATATTCGAGCCTTATCAACAGGCCAAGAAGCCGAGTGACCAATACAGCAAAGGGGCTGGCCTTGGTCTTAGCCTGGCTAAAAACCTGGTCGAACTGCATGGAGGAACTCTAGGAATTTCCTCCTCCATTCGGGAAGGGAGTCATTTTTTCTTTGATCTGCCGCTCGCTCAAGTCGAGGCCGAATCCATTCCGGCTGACATACCTCGGTCTGAAACGCGAACCGAAAACATCCCTTCAGAGTCGTTAAGTAAGGATCGACCTGTGATCCTGATTGTCGATGACGATCCCATAAACCTTGAGGTCATCAAACTCTATTTGAAAGACCTGGATTACAAAATCATCGAAGCGTCCGGTGGTGATCAGGCCTTGAAAATGGTGGATAAGATACCGCCTGATTTGATCCTGCTCGATATCATAATGCCGTTAATCTCGGGATTTGAGGTTTGCCGGCTCTTGAGGCTGAAGCATACCGCTTCTAAATTACCCATTATTTTTCTGACCGCTAAAAACCAAGTAAAGGATATAACCGAAGGATATTCTCTCGGTGGAAATGATTATATCTATAAACCTTTTACCAAGGATGAAATTCTTCCAAAAATTGACGATCAACTCAAAAGGAAATCCTTTCGGTCGAGGTATGATCCGCCGGATTACAGTGATACTAAAATTTCGGACAGAGTTTGAATTGGGTCTTGTTTCTAAATAGTTGAATCAAATCTCAATTCATGAGATAAAATGAACGAAAAAACGCGACTTTTTAAACAAGTCACCTTACTCTTTGGACCGCGTTAATTTCAGTTTCAACCGTTAATATTACAGCTCTATATAGTCGGCACTTTAAATTAGGTTTACGTTTTTAAAGATTAAGTATATTTATATAACTATATATAATTCGCCTGATAAAATGAAGCGTAACGATTACCCAATCTATATAGTTATGCTGAGTGAACCACTCTTGCGGAGCGACTCCCCCGCTTTCTGATCGTTTCAAAACAGTCGGTATTGCCTCCAAAAGGTGTGAAGATCGAAATTGCTCAATCATAATTAGATGTTCTTGATTCAGCTCAACCCAGGTCACCAGGAATCAGCCAGGTCCTTCAGCGGGTAATAATAATTAACCCCTTGATTCAAAGATTACAGATAGAAGTCTTCACTAAATGATACTCAACAAATTATTTCCATTTCTCGCGTGGCGTTCCCTGATGAGCAGGGAAACAGTTCAGGCCGATTTTGTGGCTGGAATAACGGTCGCCTTGGTTTTGATCCCCCAATCGATGGCCTATGCCCAATTAGCGGGGCTGCCTCCAGTTTATGGTCTTTACGCGGCCTTATTGCCTGGCCTCGTGGGCGTGTTATGGGGGTCTTCCTACCATTTGGGAACAGGTCCAGTCGCGATGACATCCTTGCTCACCATGACGACCCTGATTCCCTTTGGAATCGGAGACCTTAATTTCGTGGGTTCTCAACGATACATCGAGATGGCGATCTTATTGGCCTTTATCGTGGGTGTAGTCCGGCTTGTGGTAGGTCTGTTTAAGTTAACCTTCCTGGTTAATTTTCTTTCTCAACCGGTTGTTCGTGGTTTCATCAATGCTGGCGCCTTGATTATCGCTTCATCCCAAATCGGTAAAATATTTGGGGTCAAAATGCACAGAAGTGATGTATACTTAGCCGACATTTGGAGTTTATTGATTCGCATCCCCAGTGAAATCCACCCACCCACCTTGATTATCGGCTGTGCTTCATTAGCCGTTTTATGGGCTTTGAAAAAATACGCGCCCAAAATCCCATCGGCTTTGGTGGTTGTGACTCTAGGCTCTCTGTCTGTCTGGTACTTTAATCTTGCCGATCCCAGGATGATCAGCGCTGATTTCAGCGGGATTATTGAACCCGGCCAGCGCTTTGTCGCGGTGATCGGGATCATTCCTGCCGGGTTGCCGGCCTTTCAAGCGCCGGCATTTGATTTGGCGATGATCCTAAAGCTTCTTCCGGGAGCCTTTACGGTCATGTTCATTGGCTTTATGGAAGTCACCTCGGTCATTAAAGCCATAGCGCCAAAGTCGAAACAGAAGGTTGACCTCGACCAGGAATTGATCGGCCAAGGGCTTTCGGCGATTGCGGGCAGTTTCTCAGGATGTTACCCAACCAGCGGTAGTTTTTCCAGAACGGCTCTAAACTATTCTTCCGGAGGCAAGACAGGCCTGTCAGGCATCTTCGTGGCCCTTTTTGTATTGCTGGCTCTGCTTTTTTTAACCCCATTTTTAGTCTTTTTACCAGACGCTGTTTTGGCCGCGGTCATTATTATGGCGGTGGTTGGGTTGGTTGATTTTAAGGTCTTTGCCCAGGCTTGGCGAGTCCATCATTACGACGGAATCAGCGCAATAGTCACTTTCAGTGCGTCTCTTTTGTTCGCTCCGGACATCGTCAACGGAATCGTAATAGGCGGTTTATTGGCTTTGGCGCTCCATTTGTTCCGAACGATGAACCCAAGAATCCAGATTCAAAGTTGCTGTGACCCCCAGGAAAACGATTCGGTCAGACCTAACCAGTCAGTTAGGTTCCCGGCCATGAGATTCGACGGAAGGATCTATTTCGCGAATACTCTTCATTTTGAGAATGGGATCTTATCCATCTTAGATACCTATCCCAATGCTGAAAAAATTGTAATCTTGGCTGAGGGTATCGATGGGATTGACGCTTCAGGCAATTTAATCCTTATCGAGTTGCTCGAAACCCTAAGAGGCATGGGTAAAGATATGATATTTGTTGGAGTTCGACCGCAGGTAAAAGAAATTTTCTTAAGAGCGCATCTTTGGGATTTGGTCGGCGACAAAAACTTCTATGCCGATTCAATATCTCTTAAGGCCGCGTTGGAATTGGAAAATGAAGCTGTTAAACCGAAATGAGGAAATCTTTATTTCGTATACCTCCATATCGCCTCATTATGGATAAAAAATGAGCGAGAAACTTAACGGTCACCCGCTCATAAAGACCAGGAAAAAGGATTATCTTTCATGAATTCTCTTTTTTGACAACTAACGCCTCAAAAAAAAGTTCAGCGCGGTTTGACGGAAAATCAAATTGAACCGGTCCAGGGAAAATCGAAAAAGGCAATGACTTCGGTTCCCTCATCGCCTGTAGCCAGCTCAAGACGATAAACCGAGCCTGAGCGACCCACAAAGCGCAGAGCGGCACCAACTGAGTTTCGGGTGATGTCTCCCAAGTCTTCTTTGTTTTCAGCGACGCTCCCTTGTTCCAAATAAAAGGCCGCTTGCAGTGAGTCAACAATATCCTCAAGAAATAACCAATCGATTATTTTTCCCTCAGAGTTGAAGTTCCAGCGAAACTCGGTTCCAAATAATTGCGCATGAGCCGATTTATAGCGGTCAAGAGGATATGAGCGAAGCCGATCGGTACCGCCCAGGGATTTGGAAGTTCCATTCTTATTGGCATTTAACTGATTCAGGGCACTTGCCATGACGGCGCTCTCACACGCGGCCAGACCACCGCAATTATCAAATCCATGTTGCGTTTTTAAAGATTCCAAATCGACGTTTCCGGCTTTGATAACGTTCGCGTCTGAACGGTAATAATGGAATAACCAGGTGCTTTTTTTTAGCATGGGAATGTATAAAGTCAACGCGGTCGTAAGTGTATTGAATTCCGGAGCGTCAATATTCTGAGCTGGATTATGTTCCTGAGTCGTTTTGATATTCAGACCGGATCTGGGATCATTGTAATCATCGGTCAAGTCCAACCTAACTTGAAGAAGTGTATTTTTGCTTTGAAATTCGATTGGTTTAGCCAATTTCTGGATAGGATTCCCCTCGAAATCACGTATTTCCACGAATTTGCCCTTAAAGTCACTCAGGCCATATTCCAGCTCCAAGTGCCTGTTAAATAAAGTAAGGACAGCCTTATAACTCGCAAAACTCGAATCCTCCCCCACAAAGATATTAAAATCCTCCTTTTTACTGCCCATCCCCCGGCTTTGATAGACATTTTGCCCAAATCTGGCCGCGATCCCTTTCTCGGCGTGTAAATATAGACTCCCTGGTAAAACAAACAGTTCATCGACCGATCCGTAGTAACCGAGGGCGTCTCCCGTCAAACCCATTCCCAGGATATCGGTCGATGTCCCAAAAACATTGTTTGCCGTGCCAACCAGAAAAAGTCCTTCGCCAATCCCAGGAATGGAATAGGGGAAAGGAAGAGCCAAGTAGCCCGGCGTGTTTTGGAACTGATCTCTGCGACGCTCAAACGGATTGGCGATAACAGTGAATGAATAAAAACAGCATATCAAAACTGTCGTTATTATGCTGACATACATTTTCCCTTTCATGATTATCTCCTTTTAATTATTTTCATCGATCTTGAGTTATCGAAATAAAACGCTCTGGAGTTTTTACCGAAAGTCATTCAAACTCCCTCCCGAAAACCGGCTACTCCATTTAAAATTTCCTCAATAATGCAGGTCCCCGCCGATAAGACGGGGATCGTCCTATCCTGATGATGTCTATTAAAAGCTAAAAACCGACTCCGAAGTTAAGGGTTAAAAACTCTTTTTCGGAGTTGGTGACGGGGTCGTACTCGACCATCTGGCCAAACGCCAGTTTTCCTTTTAAGCCGAAACCCAATGAACTGCCCCTCAGCGTCTTATCGTTTTGGTTGTTCGAGGTTTCGGAAAACTTTGAAAAACTCAAACCAAAAAGATTAAGGGTTAAGGGCATAACCTGGTAGTTTACGTGATCAATATTGACTATTTGTCCCTTCAGTGCAGTCCCGATCATAAATAAGCCCGACTTATAGCCAAAGTTTAACCCCAGTGAGAAGGACGTTGAGCCTGAGCCGAATCCGATTTCAGCGCCCGGGAAAAAAATGACTCCATCGTCAAAATGCTTTATCGCGGATTCATATCCTTCGCCAAACGACTTCGGGTGCTGGTCTCCCGAAGCGTCTCCGTGATCCCAGTGATGATCATGAGCAAAGGCTCCCTGACTGAAGGCGGCTAGCATAACGATCATCGATATTAGAATTTTCATGTTTTTCATTTCGATCTCCTTTCATCAAAAATTATGATTCGACTTCAATTTAGGTCTGAAGTCATGTTTGCTATCTTGATTACAGGATTAACCAGCCTGAAATTATCGGCTACGAAATTTCGATGAGCGTTGGAGGATCTACGATGAATGGCGATATCCGGCAGATGAACGGTATCGGCATCTGATCGGATTTTAGGGTTTAGCTTATTGAAAGTTATATTGCCGGGGTGGGAGTCAGTATTCTCAACATCGTAAGACCAGGCCGACATTATAAAATAACCATAATAATCAATTGGTTCAGGCTGGCATATTCTGAAATAAACTTTTCAATCCATTTAATTTGATTTGTAAAAAAATCGAACTTGCGGTAATCAAATAGTAATGAAACCGCCAGGAGTCTTGTTTGGCGTATTTCCTTCATCTCTGGATATAAGTTAATATCTTTGACATGGCGTAATAAGGCAAAACAACCTTATTTCGTGGCTGGGTTTCACGATAACTATCAGCGTAAAAGAGCGACCCCTTGACTGATTTAAATACGAGCAAAAGCATCTCTACTATTTTACTGGTTCCTTCGGTTTTAATAATCAGCCTGCTGGTTGGAGGGCTTCTAAGTCTGATTATAGGTTTAAGGAATGATGAGTTTGTCTGGATATCACCCACTATGACGGTCGTGGACTCCCTTTCACTTGGGACGGCTGTCATGATCAGTCTCTATTTCACGCGCCACCTTACACCCCGGACAGGCAACCGGTTTCTGATTCTTTTGCTGTCTTTTTGCGTGATGTTGGGGGTTGGTATGATTACCGCGATCATTATCTTTATTTTAAGCCCCTCCAGCTTTTTCTACTCCGATAACCGGACCATCACTTACCTGATGATTAATCTGCTTTTTTTTATTACTATAAATATAATCATAAACGGTCATTTGATGTTTTCGCATACCGTCCGGCTGAATGAGAAGGCTCTTAACGAAGAGAAAAATTTAAAATCCCAGATGGAGTTGAAACTGCTTTCTTCTAAAATCAATCCGCATTTTTTATTTAATTCTCTCAATTTGGTGCTGTCGCTCTTAAAGAAACCCGACAAAGCGGAAGCGGCTCTGATTAACCTGTCAGAGTTATTGAGATATCAGTTGGATTTTAGCGATGCGCCAACGGTTCCCTTGAAAACCGAACTCGAAGCCGTAGATAAATACCTATCGATTCAGCAAATGAGATTTGGCGAAAAGCTGACTTTCCGGATCGAGGGCGACTCCGATGGTTTGATTCCGCCTTTACTCATTCAACCGCTGATCGAAAACTGCGTAAAACACAATGTCGATTTTACCGACCGCCTGCATATCGACTTAAAAGTCACCCATCATCACAAGCGTATACATATAACCGTCATCGACTCTCAGGCGAGGCTGACTCCCGAGATGCTGGATAAAGGTATCGGTTTGAGCGTCACGAAGAAAAGAGTTGAACTCCTGGGCGGCGACTTTAATATTATAAATGGAGGGATAGAAATATCATTTAATTTATGATTAAAACACTCATTGCCGATGACGAATCCCATGCCATCGAGCGGTTAAAGGAACTGCTGGGTGGTTACGACCAGTTTCAAATCATTGCTGAGGCGAAAAATGGAACTGAGGCGCTTGAAAAGATTGTTTCCCAGAAGCCTGAAGTCGCTTTTCTGGATATCAATATGCCGGGCGTATCAGTTTTCAAAAGTATTTCTTCCCTGCAGGCTCCGCCCATCGTCATCTTTCAGACAGCCCATTCGAAGTATGCCGCGGACGCTTTTGATATCGACGCTTTGGATTATTTGATGAAGCCTATCAGCAGGGAAAGATTCGCGCGGACGGTCTTTAAGATCATGGAAAAATTCTCATCAGCCGAAACCAAAACGGAAACGAATAAAACGCTTGAGCGCGAGCAGTCGGAGAAAATCACGGTCAAGGACCGGGACAGCATCAAAATCATTCAAGTAAACGATGTCATCAGGATTTGTTTTGAAGAGGGTCTCAGTTTTATCTATTCGAAAGAGGGCCGTTTTCTCTCGGACAGGACGTTGAATTATTATGAAGAGAAGTTTCTCGGCTCGGGATTTTTTAGGAGCAATCGGGCAAATCTGGTCAACCTGGCTTATGTCGCGACCATTTTTAAGGGATTTAAGGGTAGCTATTGCATGGAATTAAACGATGGGACCCGCATTGAAGTGTCGCGCCGCAAAGCTTTGATATTGAAAAAAACGCTCGATTTTTGATATCGCGAACCATTGAACCGGCTTATTAGACCATTCATTAAAAACTCTTACCGCTCGTTAAGATATATTTGTCAGACAAATTCGGGACTGTCACAATGAAATCAATAAAACAGCGTTAATTTTAACCTGAATAATGTCTGGGGATTATTTAGTAAAATAGGAGGAAACCATGAAACTTAAATCGTTGTCGCTTATTTTCATCCTGCTTTTATGGGGGCTGAATCTAAGCGCCGTTGAGCTGAAACTCGATAAAGATATTTTAACGGAAACCGGTCGCTACGAAGAGGATTACCTCTTTTTGGGTAATGATCTTAAGTTTTTGGGGGAAACAAAAGATTTGTTTTTTCTGGGGGAAAATATCGACTTTTCAGGTATCGCCAAATTGGCGATAACCGGATTGGCGAGGGAGATCAATGTTGACGGAAACGTCAATAACGGCGTGAAAGCGGCCGGGGGCACAATCGATATCAATGGAAACGTCAATGGTACCAGTTTTCTCGCCGCTGAAAAAGTGACTCTTGGAAAGGAGAGCCGAATAAATGGCGAGTCGTTTATCGCCGGTGGTAAAATATTTGTTTTGGGGAAACACAAGGGGAATTTATACGCCGCCGCCGCGGAAATCACCATCCTAAATGAAATACAAGGAGACGTAAAAGCGCATTCAGGCCTTTTAAAGATACCAGATGGAGGCCTGATCGCCGGGAACTTGACGGTCTATCATTCCGACCAGAAACTCAGCCCCGAGGAAGCGTCTCGGGTTACCGGAGAAATCAGTTATGAATCGCCTGAGGGGGAATCGCTTGATGATTCTTTCGGTGGCATGATCTGGTTGGAAATACCCTTTAAAGCCACCTTTATTGTCTTTGGGCTTCTTTTACTACTCTTTCCTGTGAACAGGTTTCTGGAGAAGCAATACACGCAAAAAGAAATTCAGTCATACGCTCTTTGGGGATTGCTCCCGATTTTTGTCTATCCTTCCGCAATTGTCTTCTCGATCCTGCTGCTGATCACGCTGCCCGTGGCCGCGTCGATGCTATTGGCTTTCATGCCGCTGGTTTTTGTCACCAAGACGCTGGGAATCACCATGATCGGGGGATACCTGGTCAAAGCGTTTAATTTCAAGACAACCAGCCGGTATCTTTACTTTCTGCTCGGCGGGGTCATTTATTCTCTTATCAGTTTGATCCCGTATTTCGGTTATTTATTGCTGGTTTTTGTATCCAGTATCGGTTGCGGGCTTATCCTGTTCGCGTTGTTCAAAAAAGAATCTACCTGATAGGTTTAATTGATGAAAACCGACCTGCCCCATAATAAGGGGTAGGTCGCAATAATCTAAAATCATCAGGCCCGCTTCAGAGACTTCATCAAATAACATCATAGTCTGTCATTTGCCCCATCGAGTTAATTTTAATTGCCAATACCTGGAAGAAGTAGACTACTTTAATTTAAATGGTTTTATTTATTTAATTTCATAATAAAGGGAAGCATTCTGCGGAGGGAAATTTAACCAACCTGTTGATCGAAATGTCGCTCGGTCAGGGTGAAGTGCTTGCTGGATTTGCCGAATGGCCATTCCCCCGTTTTTGCGGACAGCTTTAATGAAATTGACGGCCTCATATTCCGCTGAGGATAAATAGCCCAAAACGGAGTGAAGTCGTTTTGAATTGCAGAAGCTCTCGATTTGGTAATGGCATTGCATTTACCAATCTGGCTAGAAGCAACTAAGATTAGTTCCTATGCAATCGCAAACGAGTTTTCAGTCTATTTAACTGGATAAATGGAAGAAAATCATAAAAAACCCGTCTTTTGGACCGATTTAAGGGAAATCACGAGAAGAGTTATTTTCGAGGCCGACACTCGCCTGGGAAAACTTTTCGATATGCTTTTGATTTACAGCATCATCCTGAGCATTGTCGTGGTCATGCTCGACAGCGTGGAATTTATCAAGAAGGATTGGGGATATCACCTGAACATCGCCGAATGGGGTTTTACGATCATCTTTTCGGTCGAGTACGTCCTAAGGCTGATCTGCGTTAAAAAACCGCTTATGTACGCCAGAAGTTTCTACGGCGTCATTGATCTATTATCGATCATCCCGACCTACGCCAGTTTGATATTACCTCAAACGAGATTTTTACTGGCCATCAGGAGCATGAGACTTTTAAGGATCTTTAGGGTCCTGAAACTGGTCAAGTTCATTAACGAATCAGATTTGATCATCAGCGCTCTTTATGAAAGCCGACGCAAGATAACCGTCTTTTTGGCTACGGTCGCCATTTTGGTGATCATTCTGGGATCTTTGATGTATGTGATCGAAGGTGGAGAACATGGCTATAGCAGCATCCCCAAAAGCATCTACTGGGCTATCGTGACCATGACGACCGTCGGTTACGGGGACATATCCCCCAAAACGCCTTTGGGTCAGATGCTCGCCTCGATCGTTATGATCATGGGTTACGGGATCATCGCTGTGCCGACCGGGATCGTTACCGCCGAGTTCGCCAAACAATCCAGCCGGCAGATCACGACCAAAGCCTGTCACGTTTGCAGCGCCGAAGTCCACGATTTTCACGCCCAATACTGCTATAACTGCGGGGAGAAACTCCTTAAACAAACCGAAAAAGTTTAATCCGTTCCTTAGTCACCAAAAATACCATCCAGGATATTATCTTATCCTGAGCGGGCTGAGAAACAGGGGGTCTGGTACCCCCGACACGCATAGCTTTCACAGAGCTTTGTAATGAATAAAACAAACGAAACGATCGATATTTATCTTTGTTCTTGTTCTTTAATGAATTTTGAAAGTTTCATATCAACTGTTTTAATGTGGTTAACAAACCATTTATTGAGTTCTCCGCAGAGTCTGGTCGATTCAACCAGCGGAGAATGTGGGGATTGCTTGATAGCTTCAAGCATATCCCTGAATTTAGTGTGTTGTTTAATATGAGATTCCCGGTCTGCGTATTGCGTTAATTCCATATAACGTTCTTCAATTCCAAAATGTTCGTCAGCGTAATCTTCCAAGTACGTTATTTCTTTGTTTAGATCTAGGGGCGCTACTTGCTCCAGCAGGGTCTGAATGAGTTTGCCGATATGATTTATAAATTTCGCGTGCTGAAAATCCTGCCATGCCAAGCCTGTCGTCATCTCTTCTGTCCATTCGATGTAAAGTTCATCGAATGTTATTTCGATTTTCTCTTGATTCATCTTTTCTCCAAAATCAATTAAATGCTAAAAACAGGATGATGTTCCTTTGGTAGTTCATATAGAATCCCTGATACTTATCAGTTTAGCCAAATCCACAGATTTCAGCAAGTGAACCCACCCTGTCCCATATAAAAACATCCTCTGAAAAGATACCGAAATTCGATAAGGATAGGTCCAATTAAGGTTTATAGGTCTTAATCCGGGATAAATGAGCTTATTGAACCGCTCTCAGTGTCCTGAAGACTTTTGGCGACGGTCAGGGAAAGTTTCCGCTCGCGCCATTTCAATTATTACATAACCAATTCACTATTTTATTTATCGCGATTGCCCATCTTTAAAATCGAATGATTATGGGAGGACATAAAAAAAGATAGTGATAAAATGGCAGATACTTCCTATCATGACCATCCCGTGCCAAATAGCATGATTAAACCCAATTCTGTCCTTGATGAAAAAGATAATGCCAAAGCTATAGGCCAAGCCCCCCATCGCAAGCCATAAAAACCCCCAGCCAGGCAGGTTTTCAATCAGCGGAAGCAGGGCGATGATGATCACCCAGCCCATTCCGAGGTAAGTCAAATTGGACAGTAAAGTAAAGCGGTTGATGAAAAACACCTTGAAGGTAATACCTGTCACCGCCAGCCCCCACTGGATACCAAACAGGCTCCATCCCCAGCCACCCTTGATCGTAACGAAAGTAAAGGGGGTATAAGTACCCGCAATCAGGAGATAAATACAGACATGATCAGCAAGCCTGAACCATTTCTTGACGGAATCGGAATTTATTAAATGATATAAGGTCGATGAACCGTACAGGAGAATCAGGGTCGCGCTATAGACCGATACGCCGACAATATGCCAGACATTGCCGTAAAGACTCGCAAATGTGATCAAAACAGCCGTCCCGCCTAAAGCCAATACAAGTCCCACCGCATGAACGATGCTGCTGGCTATTTCCTGGGAGTGTGTCTGATCTGAAATGAGTGAACGATGCATGTGATTCTGGTCCGCTTTGACAAAGTAAATAATCTATCCATTATTATTTTAACTATAAAACAAAATTAAAACAATTAGCGTCGTAAAATTTCTTATCAAAACCACTCATTGCTGTAGCTTGAAAATAAATAAAAACCTGAGATCAAGTCTTTAAATAGACTTTAAGGCGAATGATAGGCTGTGAAATCAGCAACTCATCAATAAGATGAAAGAGGAGGTTTTAAAACTGAGGGTTCCATTAGACTGGACAAACTCGGTTTTTAGGAAAAATGAGAGGGTGGAGGATTTTCTAAAGCACATAAAGGGCTTTTTGTTCCCGTAAAAGGAAAAACAGCTCAAGGTGAACCCGAAACCTGTCAGGAGAGCAAAAAAAAAGCCATCCCCGAATTTATCAGGAATGGCTTTTTTAAATTCAACGTAAGGCTTACTTGATAACCTGGACGTTAGCCGCTGCGGCGCCTTTTTGACCTTCTTCAATATCAAAAGTCACTTTATCACCCTCGTTGAGGGATTTAAAGCCACTTGAATTGATTGCTGAGTGATGGACGAAAATATCCGCACCACTTTCTTGTTCAATAAAACCAAAACCTTTGTTATCGTTAAACCATTTAACAGTTCCATTAGCCATTGTGTAAAACTCCATTATAAATGTATTAATTTTTTCCTAATTTCAAGCAACCACCTATGACAAAGTATCAATGAAACTTAACAAATGGTATTTTGCTTCAGGACTTAACCTGATCAAATCGATCGGTGTAGAATTAAGTCTGACAGATTAATTTAAATAGCGCAAGCTTTTTTTTTAATCCGTGATAAAATGTTTTCGACGGGCTTAAATTGGGTCGCTAAACTACGGTGACGTTGGCCGCGGCGGGTCCTTTTTGGCCTTCTTCGATATCGAAGGTAACCTTGTCACCTTCTTTAAGTACCTTAAAACCGCTTGAGTTGATTTTTGAATGGTGAACGAAGATATCCGCTCCGCCTTCCTGTTCGATAAACCCGAACCCTTTATTTTCATTAAACCACTTTACAGTTCCATTAGCCATGCGCGTCACTCCATTATTAAGTCATTTGATTTTTCCTTAATCCAAGCAACCGATTTATCAATGATACTGAATAAATGGTTTTTTTGTTTCAGGACTAAACCTGATCAACTTGATCGGGTAATGATCACATTCTGGCAAAATAAAAATAAAATTGCAAACAATTTCATTGACGCTCACTGAAATCATTCCTGATACGAAATAATGAAACATACTTCCTGAATTTCACTCAAAAAAGCCTTCGGATGGATCAAAAATGGTTTTTTTTTGAATAGATATAATCGGGATCTACCTTCTTTGAAGTAATATGAAACCTTTTAAAACAACTTTTCTTGTTTAAATTAATTTGTTTTTATGCTATCTATTGAGCACTTAAGCATTTCATACTTAGGGTATTATTAACCTAAACCCGTATTATTACTATGAAAAACGCTCTTTCCGACCCGGAGATTTTAGCTTTTACCAGACTGATTGAGGAAAGAGAGGATTTAAAGGTCACCCACCCTTTGCGGTATCTGTTCTGGGAGGCGACCCTTCGCTGCAACCTTGAATGCCGGCACTGCGGTAGCGACTGCACGAGGGATAATCAATCAAAGCCGAGGGAGATCAGCTCAGAGCTGATGAAAAAAGAACTGGTTGATATCAGCAAACATTATCCAGCCGATCAAATTACCTTTGTGATTATTGGCGGAGAGCCTTTAGTCCGGGAGGATATCATCGATGTCGGTGCTTTTTCGGCGGAGCTAGGCTACTACTGGGGCATCACCACCAATGGGATGCTGTTGGACCGGAAAAACGTATCGGCCCTGAAAGAGGCAAAGCTTAAAACCATTTCGGTCCATCAAGGTAGGGCGCTTGGTTCGCTATCCTGTTGCCGATGTCTTGGCCTTCATTGCCGAACAATTGAATGCTTGAACCTTCGGCTTCCCCAACCATAAATTGGGGAAGCCTTGACTTGTTCACAAGCAATCATTAGTATATACTTAATCTATACAAGGAGGGGGTGATGGAAGCAAAACTTTTTAAAAATGGTCAATCAATGGCCGTTCGCCTGCCAGCCCAATGGCTGAAAGAAGGGGAGTTTTCTGAGTCTGTAGATTTGGAAATGAAAAAAGACGGCTCGATTGTCATCAAGCCTGCCAAGCATTCGCCACGTGAAGGATGGGCCGAGGCGGCAGCCAAGCTTGCCCAGGCAGAAGGTGATTCTGAATGGAACGAAGCTGGGCTGGAAGATGGAATTGAAGACTTCGAATGGTAGTCAGCCAAGGAGAAGTCTGGCTGGTCTCTTTTGATCCGTCAGTGGGTTCAGAAATCCAGAAAACCAGGCCTGCCCTGGTGGTCAGTCCTGATGAAATCAACGGGCTTCGCACCGTAATTTTAGCCCCTATGACCACCAAAGGGTTTGAAGCCCCTTTTCGGCCCGCCTGCACCTTCCAAAAAAAGGAAGGCCAAATTGCCCTGGACCAAATCAAGTCACTGGATAAACGGCGACTGGTTAAACGATTGGGCAAGATTCACCCCAAGACCTTGGACAATGCCTTGTCCATTCTCCGCACTATGTTTGCTGGTTAGAGACTGGAAGCCTATGTCTCAAAATACCGCCAAAGAAAAAGTCTTAGCTAAGATCAGGCAGGCCAACAAGGCTGCCGCTGTAGGGCGTTTAATGCTGGGAGAACTCAAATCCTGGCAGGAATTTTTGCAGGCAGACTCAGCAATTCATGAAAATTTGTCCCGAAGGCAATGGAAATCAGGCGCAAAAGACGTTAAGCGAAGGCTTTCAGCGGAAATAAAGAAGTTTTGCAGTCAAAACTTTGAAGGGATGTCTATCGAGCACCTCAGTGAGTTGTTCGAGGAAATCAAAGCGAAGCGGCGTTTAGAACTTCCGGTGCATGAGTTCGAATCCAAATATGCAAAAATTAAGGGCAGAGTAATCTCTGGCAACCCAGCACACTCCACAATCGTTTTTAGTCTATGGGGGCTACAGTTTAAGTCCCCAGAAGATCACCTTGCGAAAGACGTGATTCAAGCGATTAGCAGTTTACTTGAGGCTGAGGAGTTTCTCGGTAACTTCAACAAGAAGCAACATGCTCAAATCAAAAACGAGAAAGAGAAAATCGCAGACTATATCAGCAAAAGTTCTTTTTCAGCCAGAATGGCAATTATTGTATGCAGCAGTTTGGTGGAAGCCTTTTTGAATGGTCTTTCATGGGAGTTTTGCCGCACCACTGAGAACTTGGCTGAGTTGTCGAACAATAAAAAAAAGCTCCTGAAGGATGGGTCGTTTCGAGAAAAACTTCAAAAATATCCAGAAATTTTCACCGGCAGACCGCTTTCAGAGAAAGATTCAGAAACCGTTGAAACATTTCTTGCAGAAGTAAAGCCATATCGAGATTCCTTGATGCACCCCTCTCCATTTATTGGAGACGAGAAATATGGTGGGCAGGATAAGACCATGAATTTTTATGCGATTGACTCTAAACTGGCCTTTTCCACAGTCAGCAAAACTATCTTACTAATTGCAATGATTTATAGTCACATCAATATGAATCACCAAAAATGGTTCGTGGAACTACGTGGATTCACGAATAAAAATGGCCCATGTAATCAATCGTCTTGATTGGAACTGATGGGGTTTGAGGGGTTCAGCCAAACAGCCTTAGGCATTTTACCAAAAGCTCCGGCAGTCAAACTTTTTCTCCCTGGCCCTTCGGGCACTCGAAAACAAGTCCGGCCTCGCCTTTGACAACGCCTTCGCTCTTTTGGTTTTTTGCCTTTAGGCCATTTGGTCGATTTTATTCTTAATCATTTGCTTATGAATTCAAATGAATCAGTGAACGAATTAATGCGTTCTATTTTACCTTTAGGCTACCTGGATGTTCAGGCCGCAGCCGACCTGCTGGAAGAAGCCCAAGTTTCTTTCAACGACTTTTGAGATTACGTGGAAGACTTCATCCAAGATACAGGAGTCAAGTTCAACGAGATCGATGTTTGCGGTCTTGCTTTCGAGTACGTGCTGCAAGAGGCCCGTCAAGAAATAGAGGAGGCTACTGGAATCGACATTTGCATCGATACCGAAGTCTATACCTACTTCAATTACATGTGTTCTTGCTACGACCGCCGGGAGGGAGCCTTGGAAGCGGCAAAAAAGGTGGAAGAGCCATCGGCTCTCCTTCAAGCCTTCATCAGCGTATGTTGAAGCGTCGCCGAGAAGACCCAAATCCGCGGACTGAATACTTCCCCCCCCCCATCAAACCCTCGATGACGGGGTGGCCTCCAGTGGGAGTAACTTCAAAAATACCCGCCGACTTCGCGAACCCATTGGGGGTCGTTACGGTGATCGGCCCAATGGGTATCGGAGGATGAAAGCATCGCAACGATTGATAATATGGGGAATGTCCTTGGCGTGGCGACTGGAAAAACACGCATTTACGTAGAAATCATTTATATGCATGAATTTTATTATAATTACGTTAATGTCGAGGTGGTCTAAATATTAAGCGACCTCCCCCGCGAATTTAATTTGGGGACGCTTGGCGAACAATTTTGACTTGCCTTGATCCCCAAAAAAATCTAGTCTACAGTTTTACCAACTCATCCGCAAACGGTCGCGAAACAAATCATTACCCCCTTAGGCCTGTTTCAGATGTAAAAAACCAACCGCAGGCAGATGAGCGATTTAATTAAATCTCCGTTTTTGACACCACATAGTTTTAGAATAGACCCCGCGAGTTACCCAATGAATCATAATTGAGGGTTTAAAACCACCTTTAACATTATCAACCCATTGGACTTGCGCGGTGTTCTAAAAAAACGTATTTTGTTTAAATAATAATCACCAAATCGAATTAATGATAAACACAAAAGGAAACAGCATGGAATCTTCCAATGAAAACAAAAGCGCCTGGGAAGCCTTTCCGCCAGAATACCTCGTCAAATTAAAGGAAATCATTGGGGAGGACGATTTTGAGAAATTAAATAATATTCTAACTCTATATAATCTTTTTGCTGAAAAAGCTTTTCAGGAGCCAGCCGAGCTGATCGATGAAAACCCCTGCAATTACGCGTTAAACCGTGATCTTTCGATGGGATTGTTTAATCTGTCCAATTTTTTGGGATCGGTCGGCAATCAACTGGGACAGTCCGACCAGGACGATTATATCGATGACGCGCTGGATATTCTGAGGATATCGCTACGCATCAATCCGGAAAACCTCGCGTCCCGGATGACTCTGGCTTTGCTTTGCTACTGTTTTTCAGACCTTCAGGAAGAAGCGGTGAAACAGGCGAATCTGACCCTGGAGACCTTGGATAAAATGCCTTCAGCGGTTCCGGAAGACGCGATCGAGGATATGCGCTCAAAGATGAATATCATCATTGAAGGAAAAGATTTCGACTATCCTGATGAAGAGGAAGAATAAAATCAGTCAGTCTCAACCCTAAGACCAATATGCGGGTTGAAAGAAATTTCCGAACGGGTTAACATTAATTTAAAAGCTAAGATCCAAATCTTCAACCTTTCTGATTAGACCGCTATGGAAAAACTGAGGTGGGAGGACCGTTTCACCGTTAATATCGCTTCGATTGACGCTCAGCATCAAAAACTCATCGAAATGATCAACGATCTGGAATACTCGATCAACCATACGCCGAGTACCGAAGACTTGGCCAGTGTCCTGATGCGAATCAACAAGTATTCCCTTCAACATTTCAGACATGAAGAAGAAATCCTCTTAAAAAACCAGTACGCGGGCTTAGACGAACACAAAGCTCAGCACCAGGAGCTCATCGATAAGTCCAATCTTTTTTACGAAAACCTGCTACAAAATGACAATCAGCAAGAAACCGCGCTCAATTTGCTGATGTTTCTTTATGATTGGTGGGAAAAACATATTCTTGAGTCGGATCAAAACTACGCCAAATATTTCTCTACCCAGGAAATTCTCATTCCTTAGCACTTTCCTATAATCTCCTTTTTCCAAAAGACCCATAAAACGGATAACGCTTTTTAACTGGAGCAATTTCTTTTTTTATGGTATAAGAAACCTGTATCTTAAATTTTTAACAAAATAAACTTCCAGTTAATGAAGTCGTTTTTCGTCTTGTTTGAATGTTTGGATTCTTTATTGCAATTCAATTTGCCAAACCAATGAAGAGGGCGTAACTTGAATAAAATAAACGATCAATTTTTTGAAGTCAATATGACCAATCCCGCCAAGAAAGAAATCTGGGCAGTCGCGGGCGGCAAAGGTGGTGTGGGCAAAAGTTTCTTATCATCTAACCTCAGTATCGACCTTGCGCAGCAAAACAACCGGGTCGTGTTAATCGATGCCGATTTCGGCGGTGCGAACCTGCATACTTTTTTTGGTGCGAACAACTCTAAGATCAGCATTTCAGATTTCATCAAAAGTAACCAGTTGGACCTGGAGGAGATTCTGATCCCGACCGGGGTTAAGAATCTCCTGCTTGCCAGTGGCGCGCACGATATTATCGGCTTATCCAACCCCAATTTGTTTCAACAGAACAAGTTGATGAAGGCCATCAATTTCCTAAAATGCGAATACGTCATCATCGATCTGGGAGCCGGAAACGCACCATATACTTTGGATCTGTTTTTAATGGCAGACCATGGCGTTCTGGTCACGGCGCCTGAGCCGACCTCGGTAGAAAATACCTACCGCTTCATCAAGTCAGCCTTTTACAGAAAGCTCAAATCAGTCATCAGCCACACGGGCGTCAAGGAACTCCTGGAAAGAATCACCGAAAGCAAGAATGAGGACAATCCCCAGACACCATCGGAACTGATTAAAGAGATTTCCAACATCAACTATCAGGCAGGCGAAACCCTCAAATATGAGATCGCCAGCTTTTGTCCGAAGCTGATCATCAATCAGGTCAGAACGCCATCAGATGTGCGCATCGGTTTTTCCATGAAACAGGCCTGCCTGAAATACTTCGGTATCAACATCGATTACTGTGGTTTTATCGAGCATGACAAGACCGTTCTGCAATCCATCCGCATCAGAAAACCGGTCATCCTTTACGCCCCGAATTCGACCGTTTCCAGCTGCATCAAAAGAGTCGGCCACAATATCCGGCAGAATTTTCATCTGGTTCCCACCAGTTGACCGGAACTTGTTTTCTTCAGATTTGCAAACCCCAAAATCCGGGAGACATTCCTTTTAGCTAAAACCATCCTTTTATTTAAGTATTTTTAGCCAGGTACTGGATTTTTTATCTCACGCTTAGTATAATTTTGAATAAAGGATCTCATATCAGTCCGATAACAATTTTATTATCAATAATCCCTTTAAAACCATATCCTTACTTGTTACAATGCCCATACTTGAAGTCCTGACGGCTCCTCACCCTTTTTTGAAGATCAAGGCCAAACCGGTTGAAGCTTACGATGATGACCTAAAAACCCTGATTGAAGACATGCTGGAGACAATGTATGAGAGTAGCGGGATCGGGCTTGCCGCGACCCAGGTCGGCCAGGATAAGAGATTGATCGTCATTGATATTGAACATGATCATGAAACCGGAGAGTCTTCAAAAAAACCCATGATCATCATCAACCCCAAAATCATTGACAAACAGGGGGAACAGATCATGGAGGAGGGTTGCTTGTCCGTCCCGGAATTCAGGGCGGAGGTCAAAAGGTATTCCCAGATCACCTTGAGCTATCTTAACGAAAACCAGGAGCAAAAGACTCTCGACGCCGAGGAGTTGCTGGCTGTTTGCATCCAGCACGAACTCGACCATTTGGACGGCATCCTCTTTATTGACCACCTACCGCTTTTAAAGCGAAAGATGATCTTAAAAAAACTTCAAAAAATGACCGCCAAAAATTAAACCATGAAACGCTTGAGGTTCCCGTTACTGCTTCTTTTTTTGCTTTTTTTGACGGGGAATCTATCCGCCTCCACTTTTAAGCGCCTCCTGATCAAGGAATCACATAAAATCAAAATCGAGATCGTCGAATCAGCAGCCGAAAAAACTCTGGGACTTGGAAAGCGGGATTTCCTGGAGAAAGACACGGGTATGCTGTTTTTATATCTTCAACCGGCCGAGCAACTCTTCTGGATGAAAAACATGAACTTCGAAATCGACATCATCTGGATTCTGAAAGACCGGGTCGTACATATTGAGAAAAATGTTCCTCCGCCTTCCCTCATGCTGAACGATGAGGACCTTAAAATCTATGGCCGCGGCATTTCCGCCGACAAAGTTCTGGAGGTAAGAGGCGGTCTGAGCGAACAAATCAAACTTAAGCCGGGGGACCCGATCAGATTATTGGACTGAACGGAGAATCGGCTGGAACAAGAACCAAGATGGGCGATGGATGAAAAGATAGAAGTTGGCATTGACGAGGCGGGACGAGGATGCGTGCTGGGTCCGTTGGTGATGGCCGGCGTCTGGGTAAAACCATCATCCAGACATTGGCTTGAAAAATGGAATGTCAACGATTCAAAGGCTTATGGGAGCGCGCCTTCCGGAAAAGCCCTGAGAGAGAAACTCGCCGAGAAAATTAAGGCACGTTTTTCATACCAGATCGTCTCGCTTGAACCAGAGTTGATCGACCGATATGTTCGTAAACAAGGCCTTAACCGCCTAGAGCAGGAAACCGCCTTAAATATCCTTCAAAAATCGGACTTCGATCTCGCCCTGCTGGATGGGGAGAACCTCTTTAAACCAATCACGGACCTCAATATTATAGCCAAAAACAAGGCCGACAGGGATCATCTAAGCGTTGCCGCGGCTTCCATCCTGGCAAAAGACAAGAGGGACCGCGAGTTGGAATCGATGCTTAAACCTTACGAAGTCCATTTGGGTCCTATCAGGGGCGGGGGCTATCCCAATGCTCAAACCCTTTTATTTCTAAAGTGGTTTTTAAAGCAACATGGTACCCTGCCTGCCTTTTACAGAAAAAGCTATCAGTGGAAAGCCATGAAGGAGACTCTCAACGCCGACTAGGAACTCGCTTGATCCTCAAGGTCGTCTTCCTCAAACTCCTCTTTTTCCTCATCGGTCAAATCCTCTTCCTTGCCTTTATCCAACATCGACAAAAACAGGAAAAAACTTCCGATCAAAGCAATGCCGCCCGCCAAACCGGCGATAAATTTCAATAAAAACCGTAAGATATAGCCCATAGTGTCTTTCCGAAGTGTCTTTCCGAGGTTAAGAATTGTTCATTCGCGAAATCATGTGATCTTACCATCCATATTAACTAAATTAAATTACTTCGTTCCCGCCGCTCCGTAAAGTTTCATATATAAAATAACTCTAAATTATTATGATTTAAAACAATTTTATTATAATCTAACTGTTACTAATTTTCTTATGAATTGATTATTATATAAAGAATAATAGTGAATCACATTGAATAGACCTATTGAGTAAAATTAAATAAAATCTTTATTATCTATAAACCATTTGTTCGCATAGGAATGCATATGCTTTGGATACTGAGACTATCTATCATATCAATTTTATCGTTATTTTTCATTTTTGGTTGCGGCGCGGCACAGATAAAACCCTGGGACACCAATCAACTTAGCGGCATCCGCTTCGCTTTCCAGGACCAGGATCAAGACCAAAATGAAATTCAGGGTAAGGTGATCCTTGAGGGCGCTGTCCTGCCTGAAGGAGCCACCAGCTATATCATTTTCTGGGGTAACGGCGCATCAAGCTCCGCAAAAGGGAATAAACTGGCTGAAATCGCGCCTCAAAACTCGGGGAACCCCTTGTTTATTGTTAAAGAAAATACGGGATTATCAGGAACTCATTTCCTGCTATACCTAAAAGGCGCCAAAGGAGAAGAAATTTATAGCGGGAAAAGCCTGGAAATTAAGGATGTTTACATAAATAAACCCAAGCCCGAACCTAAACCGGAGCCTAAACCCGAACCTAAACCGGAGCCAAAACCCGAGCCTAAGACGATTCATATTACGGTTGACCCGGTGCTTTTTGATTTTGACTCATCCCGCTTAAAAGATGAGTTTAAAGATCAGCTTAAGAAGACCTTTCAGGAGTTGGTCGATCCAAGTCAAGTCAGGATGGTGATCGACGGTCACGCTGACGAAAGAGGCTCCAACGAGTACAATCTGGCTCTCGGAGAAAGAAGAGGGTATGCGCTTAAGAAATATTTGGTCACGCTGGGGCTGGTTGATGAGAACATCCAGGTTTTTTCATATGGGGAAGAAAAACCGGTCGATAGGGCTCACAACGAGGACGCCTGGAGAAAAAACCGCAGGTCAGAAAGCAGGGTCGAGCCTATAGTCATCCATAATGAAACAGGGAATTAACTTCAGGCGGTTTTTCGCCTGAGCGTCCTTGACCGGTTTCACGGGAATAGGGAGTCCAAACTTCCTGACTTTGCTTAAATTTGGGGCTTAGGGGACCCGATGAAGATATACATCACACCTCTGATCATTTTTGTTTTGTCGCTGATGGTGATCCTGGGATGTCTATTTATCGCGATCAGTCGGGTTGACAGCCCCGGTTATTGGCTGAAGGCTGTCTACGTTGCGGTTTGCGCTATCGGTATCGTTTTTTTATCTTTAGCCTTTATACAGCGTATTAAGGAAATCAAGGAGAACAAAAATGATCTTGGTGAATACTGATTTCATCACTGACCAGAATTTCCAGACGATCGATATCGTCAAGGGCAGTATGATCCAGACCAAACATATCGGCCTGGATATCTTAAGCATAATAAAGAGTCTATTCGGCGGGGAGTTGTATGCCTATTCGGAAATGATCAACGAAGCCAGAGCCACCGCTACCAAAAGAATGGTCCAGGAAGCAGAAAAGCTGGGAGCGGACGCGGTGATCAATATCCGATACACTTCCAGTACGGTGATGCAGGGCGCCTCGGAAATTCTGGTTTATGGTACTGCCGTGCGTTTTATTTAAATCAGTGGGATGGATAAAAAGTTTACCGCGG
>JAOUME010000135.1 GCA_029881655.1 Deltaproteobacteria bacterium
AACAACGATCACATCATTAAGGAGGGGATGTTTGACCAGGAAATCTTTGTTTTAATCAAGGGCAAGCTGGATGTTTTGATTAAGACAGAAAATGGTGATGAAGAGCAGATCGATGTTATCAGCCAAAGTTTCAGCCTTTTTGGGGAAAGATGTATACTTGGCGAACAAAGAGCCGCATCCATCATCGCCAGCGGGGATGTGACACTACTAGGGATTGATCTTTCCTCGCTTCCAGACCTTCAGGAAGGACTCGATGATCCTGAGAAACGGGTTGAGGAGACCAGATACCAACAAAGCATTGATATGTATAATGTCTTCTCGTCGGTTTTAATCGAGAGATTGGATCGGCTTTTAAAAGATCAATACAAGCTGATGCACAAGATCATGCGGTTGCATGAGTTTCAGGATTTTTGGGAGAATAATATCCTGGTGACCTTGATTTTCAACGAATTCGCGACCAATCAGCTTCACTCCGATTTAAAAGTCGGGGAAATTCTTCAAAAGGCCGTCGGCAAGAATTGCCAGCAAAGCCCGCAACTCGCCGAAGCTCTTAAGGAAGATAAAATCAATACTGAGATCGTCTATATCGAATTGGTCAGACTTTATTCCCTGGGTATTATCAAGGAGTTGAACAATCTGATCTTAGGCATTACCAAGCAGCTAGCCGACGCGGCCTTTAAGATCCCCCATTACCTAAACCAAATCAAAGCCCCCATCTACCGCCTTCCCGATATGTTGTCTTTGGCGGATTATCTGGGGGATGTTTTTAACGCCATCAACGACTCTGAAAGACTGACGAAACCGATCGAAAAAAAGGACTTGCTTGAAGGTTATCTTTTTGGAAATACGCTCAACCCCCTAGCGCTTTCCGACTATCTTGTCGAACATCACTACGTTGAGACAAAGTACGACCTGGCCTATGTTATGTATCTTGCGTGTCAGTGCTGTATCTATAAAGTTGGCGATATAAATAAGGTGATCGGCAAATACGTCAAACATTTAACTTCGCTTAATTCACCCCCAATGCAAAATATCAATTCAGCAAAGGGCCGTTTTGACTCTTTGGTTGATGATATGACCCGGATGCAAAAAGTCTATATGGAAAGCCCTCAAGAATCAGGCATTTCGATCATTAAGGATGATCAGGAGCAAGATAGCGTCGAAGACCTTTTGTCGCAATATGGGATGTAGGTCCCTTACCTAATAAGACCGCTTCAATAAAATCCAACCCGATCAATGGTACTCTCATTGATTAATTGACATATTTTTATGATCATTAAGCTTAAATCAGCCGGCAACTTGCAATGTTCATGGATATTTCATATCCTGAATTAGTTTTTAAAGAACCGTCAAATATAGTTAGGACATTAATCAGATTAAGTACGCCAGGCTGAATATTCCCATTGAGTGGTTAAACGAAAAGCCCGGTGAATCTGGAAATTCAGTATATGAAACTCGATCCAGCCAAAACCATGCGAACACTCCACGGTTCATTGACAGATACATACGATACGGCGATCTTATTCTTGGTTTTTAACCGCCTGGATACGGCGAAGCTGGTTTTTAATATTATACGGGATCTGAAACCGCAGCGGTTTTACATCGCGTCTGACGGTCCCAGGGAAAACAGACAGGGGGAAGCCGAGAAAGTAGAGGAAGTCAGAGGTTTTCTCTTAAAGAGTATCGATTGGCCATGTGAGATTCATACTCTTTTCAGAGAAAAGAACCTGGGGTGTCAAATCGCGGTCGGTGAGGCGATCACCTGGTTTTTTGAGACTGAAGAAATGGGGATTATTTTGGAGGACGACTGTTTGCCGAATATTTCTTTTTGGGAGTATTGTTCTGATTTGTTAAAGAAGTATAAAGATGATCAAAGGATCATGGCGGTTTCCGGTAATAACTTTCAAAAGAAAATCCGTAGCGAAAACAGTTATTATTTTTCCAGATATCCTCACTGTTGGGGCTGGGCGACCTGGAAAAGGGCCTGGGATCATTATGATTTCTGGATGAGCAACTGGCCAGAAATCGATCGGGGAGCGTGGCTTGAAGATATTTTTTATGGAGAGTCTAAAGCGGTTGGATACTGGAGAGATCTTTTCAAAGGGGTCTTTGAAGGAAGGATCAATTCCTGGGCCTACCGTTGGCAGTATTCATGCTGGCTGCAAAACGGGCTTTGTATCCTGCCGAATGTCAATCTGGTCTCCAATTATGGATTTGGCGAGGATTCGACCCATACCTCAAAAGAAGATGAACAACTTTCAAGGCTTGAAAAATACGATCTTGAGTTACCCTTAAAACATCCTCCTTTTATTATCAGGGACGCGAAATCGGATCAGTATACTCAGAGCAAAATCTATCAGAGGCCTCTTAAGGATAAATTGATCCATAAGATACTTGATAAAACCAACGTTAAGCGATAAATCGCAATCCTTCTGTTAAAGCTCATCGTTGAAGATTGTTATTAAAAGAAGAAGGGTTTCAAGGAATATGAATAAACAATTTAACAAAACCTGGGAAGAAGCAGTCAAGTGGTTAAAGGAGCAGCCCGATCAGCAAGAGTTGGTTTATGACGCCTTTTATGATGATCCACTGCTCGATTGCGCGGAGCGCTTTTACCGCTCTAGCGAATGGGTGGCCGTAAAAGCCGTGTTGCCTCATAAACAGGGTAAGGCGCTTGATCTGGGAGCCGGAAGAGGAATCGCATCTTTCGCGCTGGCCAAGGATGGATGGGAGGTTTCGGCGCTTGAGCCAGATAGCGGTGACTTGGTCGGCGCGGGAGCCATAAAGAGTCTATCAAAGGAGTCAGGCCTCCAAATTGAGGTCGTCCAGGAGTGGGGCGAAGCCCTCCCTTTCCCTGATGGTTGCTTTGATCTGGTGCATTGCCGGCAGGTTCTTCACCACGCTAAGGATTTGAAGAAGTTATTAAAGGAAATTTCCAGGGTACTAAAACAGGGCGGAAAAATGATTGCCACGAGAGAACACGTGATCAGCAAACAGGAAGACCTCGAAGCGTTTTTTGAGATTCATCCCTTGCATCAACTTTACGGAGGGGAAAAAGCCTATCTTTTGGCGGAATATCTCATGGCGATTAAAATGGCGGGATTAACCTTAAAAAAACAATTCAATTCCTATAGTTCAGATATCAACCTTTATCCTGAAACCATGAGTGACGTTAAGAAAAAAATTTCGAGTCGATTAAGGGTACCAGCTTTTTTGATTCCGTTTTTTATTTTAAGAATACTCGGGTGGATTGATTCCTCGCCAGGAAGGCTTTATAGTTTTATAGCGGAGAAACCTTGATGAGCCAAAAAGTATTGGTCACTGGAGCGATGGGCTTTATCGGGAGGAATGCGGCCAGACTTTTTAAGGATCAGGGCTTTGAGGTGATCGGGTTGGGGCTAGGAAACTCAGAGGGTTTTATGGAGTATGGCCTAAGTGAGTACCATCAACTCGAAATCAGTTTGGATAATTTACGCAAATCCGTTGGCAGGCCTGACTTGATTATCCATTGCGCGGGCGGGGCTTCGGTTGGATTTTCTTTGGACCAACCCAGAGAGGATTTTACGATGACGGTAGATGCCACTTCTCAGGTTCTGGAATTCATCAGGTCGGATTCGCCTTCAAGCAAGCTGGTCTATCTATCCAGTGCCGCGGTTTACGGTCACGCCGAGAAACTTCCCATCAGTGAACAAGCCCCACTCAAACCCGTTTCACCCTACGGGGTCCATAAGAAATCAGCGGAGGATCTTTGTCGGCTCTATGCTGAGCAATACGGTGTTCTGATCAGCATCGTGCGCTTTTTTTCCATCTACGGTGAAGGCCTTCAAAAACAGCTATTATGGGACGCCTGCCACAAGATGAGTCAGGGGGATTTTACGTTTTTTGGTACAGGGGAGGAGATAAGGGACTGGCTACATGTCAAAGACGCCGTCAACTTACTTTTGGTTGCCTCAAAAAAGGCATCCAGAGACTGTCCGGTTTTTAACGGCGCATCAGGCAAAGGCATTCGGGTAAAGGAAATTTTAGGCTACTTGGCCGATGCGCTGGGATACATTGAAAAACCGGGGTTTTCCTCAAAGCGAAAATCAGGGGACCCTGCTGTCTATATCGCAGATATCCAAAGGGCGCTTGGTTCCGGTTGGTGTCCAATGACTGAGCTTAAAGCTGGGGTCAAAGCCTACGCAGCATGGTTTGAGCAATGTCTGTAAAAAGAGTGGCCTTTGTCTGGGGCGAGTTGGGTTGGATGGGAGGCATCAATTACTTTCGCAACCTGTTTCGCTTTGTTTCAGAACAAAAGGATTCCAATATCCGTCTCGTACTGATCACGGGGAAGAAATCGGATTGTTATGGGCTGGACCAATATGCCGAGGTGATCCAGACGAAACTGGTCGAGAGAATGTCTTTTCCCTGGCTGGTTAAAAATCTCTCGAAAAGAGCGTTTGGAGGTCGGGATTTATTAATCTACCGCTTCTTAGACAAACATCGCATCGACCTCGTTTCACATTACGGTTATTTCTGGCCTGGGAGTCAGATCCCGACTCTTCCCTGGATTCCGGATTTTCAACACTTGCGCCTGCCCCAACTCTTTGAGGGGAAGGATCTTAAAAAACGAAACAAGGAATTTTCATCGATTTGCGAAAATGCCACGGGAATTGTCTTAAGCAGCGAGGACGCTCTTAAAGATTTAAAGGATTTTTACAGATTGAAGCTCCCAAAGACTTACGTTTTGAGATTCATATCCGGATTGACGATTAAAGAAGGAACGCTTCCAGAGCAGAATGAACTAAAAAAACGTTATGGACTTAATAGAGATTGGTTTTATGTCCCCAATCAGTTTTGGGCGCACAAAAACCACGCTGTGATTATCCAGGCGATGAAAATCCTTAAAGGTGAGGGGGCTGACTTCTCGGTCGTCGCGACTGGCGCAACTGAGGATTACCGAAACCCGGAATATTTTCCATCGATCATCCAACAGCTGAAAGACGAGGGGCTTGAAAAAAACATTCATATCCTGGGTCTGGTCCCTTATGAAGATGTTTTGGCTTTGATGCGTTATTCGGTTGCGGTGATTAATCCGTCTCTGTTTGAAGGCTGGAGTACCACGGTTGAAGAAGCCAAAAGTCTGGGTAAGAAAATCCTTCTTTCAAATATCGGGGTTCATCAGGAACAGGCTCCAGAGAGAGGGCTTTACTTTGAGCCTCATGATTCTTCTCGACTTGCCTTTTTGATGAAGAAAACCATGGGCGAGCACGACCACTCGAAAGAGGAGAAATTCTTTGTGGCCTCTCAGGGAGAAATCCCTGGAAAAGGAGCTTTGTTTGCCAGAGAATACGAAAGAATCGTCATGGATGTTTTGTCTTGATTAAGGTGAACCAAAAGAGGCCTCTCTACTGCGGTTTTGCGGGTAATAAAAAAATTACCGTCATGGTCGTCTTGTAAGGTTGATCGTGAATAAAAAAAAGGATCTCCGTGAGGATTGTGTTTATGGAGGTTTGTTATGGAAAGGTTTGCTGAATCAAGGGTAAATGTCTTGAGTTTATATTCTAAAAGTGGTAGTTCATTTTAAATAAAATGGTATTTCTGAAGTGTTTGGCAATGGGTGTTGTTAAAAGCCAATCATGTCTGAAACATTCATCTTGAAAGGGTCCATGGGAAAAATAAAAAATGTTACGCTGGTATCGCTAATGGCTGGTTTGATGATGGCTGTTTTCGCCTGTTCTAAGACCGTTACCATGCAGGATGTCAAAAATGATGACGAGCCATGTTGGGTCATGAGTGCGCCTAATTGCGATGTTACGAAGGACGAGTATCTTTATTTTGTAGGTAAGAACGCTACTTTGAACGCGGCTCTGACCAGACCAGGCCGCGCGGCTTTTATTTCAGCTGAAAACGACGCGAAGGCGCAATATGTAGCTTATATGGAGGAAATGATCCAAAACAAAAGCGAGGAAGCCCTTTCAGCGGCAGGAGACGCAATAGAAGGCTCACAGGTCGTGGGAGCGATGAAAAACCTGACTAAAACTTTTGCTCAGAAAACCGTTAACGGCTTGATGAGGCACGACCAGTACTTTATCTCTAAAATGGAGAATTCAGCAGATATGCCTCTTTGGGATGTCTGGATTCGTATGAGAATTAAAAAAGAGGAGATAAAAGAGAAAGTTGACAAGCTGGAAAGCAACCTTCAGGAGGGCGCGGCCAAAGGGGTTGAAAATGCGGAGAAACTTCACAAGGCTATCAAAAAGGTTCAAGACAGCATAGCGGGGGATAACTTTTTTAAAGGATTTTAACGCTTTTAACGATCAACATTGAATTAATTTTTACCGGGTGTTTTTTGGAAAGGGATTAGATTGTTTTTAACGAAACTGGGTATTAAAAGAAGAATCGCCGATGATGAAGAAAGTTTTGTTATTGTTTATTTTCGCGTTACTTCCTGTTTATTTGTCGGCTCAGAGTTTCGAGGATTACGTCAAAGGCAAGGAAAAGGGATTTGCCGAAAAAGAAAAGAAATCCAATGAAGAGTTAAAAATAAAGGAGTTGGCGTTTAAAAGCGCCATCGATTTAAATGAAAAAGAATTCGATCAATTCGTTAAAAAAGCCGAAGAGAGATGGGGGGAGTATACTCAATCAAACGTTGAGGAATGGGTCACCTACTCAGGAGACGCGGATGTGGTCTCTATCGCCAATCTGTCAAATAAGGGGAAATATCCCGGCTCAATCATCACCAAAGCCCTGATTGATATACCAGAGGAAATGCTTATTAATGAAGAGTTAACGCCTGAAAATGAAATCAGGTTTCGGGAGATGGCTTTCCATAAAATTTCCGGTCAACTCACCCAAGTCATCGGAGATGAAGACTCTCAGACCAAGAACGTTACGTTTTCAGGGCAGATTCAACTCGCGCCAGAGCGGATATCCACCGACCATCAGGAAGTGATAAAGATATTGCCCAATTACGTCAGGGAAAACATCAAAACGGTACGCACCCTAAGAAAAAGAGGAAATGGAGGATATCAGAGGGAATACCAGATCAAGGTGGATTTAGTCCCCGACCATATTGAAAAAAGGGCGATGGTCTACCTCGAGACGGCTAGATCTCACGCCAGAAAAAATAACATTCCTGTTAGTCTGATCCTGGCTGTAATGCAGACGGAGTCTTTTTTTAATCCCTATGCCTGTTCTAGACCCAGAAACAATACATGCCTGGCATACGGACTGATGCAACTGGTTCCAAAATCAGGAGCTAGAGAGGCCTACCGATATCTTTATGATAAGGACAAGGTTGTCAGCGGGTCTTATCTTTTTAATCAAGAGAACAATATTAAACTCGGTTCTGCCTATCTCGGCAAGATGATTAACAAAGATTTAAGGAGAGTGGATTCGCCTGAAAACCGCTATGTATTGGCGATTAGCTCTTACAACACGGGGCATGGTAACACGGCGAAGGGATTGATGAAGATCATGGATCAAAGTAGTCGGTATCCCAAACCCACTCTTGAAGTCATCGCCAGGGAATCAAATCTCCTTGAGACTCAGGAGTTGATCGAGCGACTAAAAACCTATCTGCCTTATCAGGAAACCAGGCATTACCTAGATAAGGTTACCCGAAGGCAAGCCGCCTTCAAAACAATAAACGAATAGAGTTCATAATCACCAAAAGATAAAGGGGAG
>JAOUME010000136.1 GCA_029881655.1 Deltaproteobacteria bacterium
TCATCATCGGGGAGGGAACCGATCTTGGCGGGGGATGCAGCACCATGGGCACCCTTTCCGGCGGAAACGAAACGGTTATCGCGGTGGGGAAAAACTGTCTGATCGGGGCTAATGCCGGGCTGGGCATCCCCCTGGGCGACCGTTGTACGATCGAGGCCGGACTTTATTTAACCGGAGGCTCCAAGGTAACGGTCTTCGATTTAAAGGGAACACCGACAGAAACGGTAAAGGCTTCAAAACTCGCCGGAAAGAGCGACCTGTTGTTTAGACGAAACTCCTTAAATGGCGCGATTGAGTGCTTAACGAACAAGTCATCGATCGAGCTGAACGAGGTTTTGCATAAAAACAACTGATCGATGCCCCAAAAGATACATCAATTTTTTCATCCGAGTTGAACAATGGCCTCCGTTTCCTTTAAGAAAAAAACCGCGGTTTTTTTGATACCGTACGTCTTTAAGCTGCTCATCGTCACGATTGAAAGCACTTGCAGACATAAATGGATCGACAAGCATCATTTAGATAACTTAAAAAGCGAAAACCAAAACTGGATCTACGCAACATGGCATAACAATACCGCTATCGCGTCCTGGATTTTAAGGAACCAGAAAATGGTAGCCATGGTCAGCTCCAGCACAGACGGGGAATTTTTCTCCCGCATTATGAATCTCATGGGGAACTCCACGGTCAGGGGTTCCAGTACCCGTGGTGGAGCTAAGGCTCTGCTTTCGTTGATTAAGATTCTAAGAAACGGGCAATTGGGCATTATCACGCCCGATGGTCCCAGGGGCCCGATCTTTAAACTCCAGTCCGGCTCCATCTCTTTGGCTCAAAAATCAGGCGTGCCGCTGGTTCCGCTTCATCTTGAGGCGAGCCGACAGTGGATATTTACGAAAAGCTGGGATAAACATAAATTACCGAAACCCTTTTCCACTATCGTGATCAAGGTCGGCGAACCCTACTGGGTTCCAAGCAAATTGAACGAACAGGAGTTCGAGGAGGTAAGGATCGAATTTGAAAAGAAGATGGTAGAAAATCAGAATGAGTGTCAATTATTAATCGATCAAATAAGGAATAATAATGAAGTATGATATATTGGGTTTAGGAAATCCACTTATCGACGTTATCATCCACACCCAGGATGATTTTTTGGCGGAATTAAAAATCGATAAAGGAACCATGAATCTGGTCGACGAAGCCCGCCAGAGCGAGATCTTAAAAAAAAGCCATGCGCAGAAATGGATTACTGCTTTGGGGGGTTCCTGCGCCAACACCATGGTGATGATCTCTCAGCTGAAGGGCAATTCGGCCTACTGCGGAAAACTGGGCATGGACGATTTGGGCCAGGACTACGAGGCACAGCTTTTATCTGCCGGAGTCACGTCGTTTCTGAAAAAACAGTCCGGCGCGACCGGCAGCACGATCATCCTGGTAACGCCGGACGCGGACCGGACCATGAACACCCATCTGGGGATGTGCCAGTCCTTGACCGGGGAGGATATCCCTTTGGATGCGGTTGAAAATTCACAGTATCTCTATATCGAGGGTTACCTTTGGGACACCCCGTCTCAAAAAGAGGCCGTTACTAGAGCCTTGGAGCACGCCAAAAAAAAAGGGGTCAAGGTCGCCATGAGTCTGTCCGACGCTTTTTGCGTCGAGAGACATAAGACTGAATTTCAAAACCTGGTTGAGAATTATGTCGATCTTCTTTTTTGCAACGAAATGGAAGCGGGTCACATGGTTAACCGTGATGCGCCCGAAGAGCAGATCAAGGAGTTGGGAAAGAACCTGGGTCACGTCGTTCTTACCCTGGGCAAAAACGGCGCTATGATTTTAAATCAGGGTCAAATCACCAAGATCGATTCCTTTGATGTCGAGGCGGTCGATTCGACCGGAGCCGGAGACAGTTTCGCGGCGGGTTATCTCTACGGCATCACGCGGGACTATTCGGTAAAACAGGCCGGGAACCTGGCCTCTTATTTAGCCGCCACCATCGTTTCCCAGGACGGTCCGCGATTCGAGGGCGACTTGAGGGAAAAGGCCCGAAAACACCTTTTATAATCCATTCCATTAACGCGATGAGCTTTTATCGGTATGAAAAAAACGAGGCGTTCTTCGGAGATCGATCCGCCAGGGATCTGATCGAAAGTTTCGGCTCGCCTTTGTATCTCTATGACGAGAATCTGATTCGGACCCGTTGCCGTGAACTCAAAGCCATTTGCGGCCATCCCAATTTCAGGGTCTATTATTCGGCCAAGGCGAATTCTTCGGTGGCTCTTTTAAAGATCATCCGGGACGAGGGACTTAATGTGGACGCCATGTCCAACGGTGAGATTTATCTGGAAAAAATGGCCGGTTATTCAGCCGACGAGATTCTTTTCGTCAGCAACAACGTCTCAAAAGATGATTTCAGGCTGGTGATTAAGGAGCGTATCCGGGTTTGCCTGGACTCTATTTCCCAGCTGAGGAGTTACGCGCGGCTCAATCCGGGTAGCGAGGTCGTTTTACGGCTTAATTTAGGCGCGGGCGCGGGTCATCACCAAAAAGTGGTCACCGCCGGAAAGGTCAAGTTCGGAGTTCAGACTGAGCGTCTGGAGGAGGCATTTAAAATCGCCCGGGAGTATGACCTGGACCTGATGGGGTTTATGTCTCACATCGGCTCCTTCTTTCTGAAGGAAAAGCCTTACCTGGATAACGTCAGGCAGCTGCTGGAAGTCGCGGAAGCCTATGAGTCCATCCGTTATCTGGATTTTGGCGGGGGCTTTGGAATCCCCTACGACAAATCAAACCACCAGCCCTTCCCCATCAAAGCCTTCGGAGAGTCTTTCTCTGAGCTGATCGTCGCCTGGATGGAAAAGACGGGCCGCTCCCCTGTTTTCGCCGTGGAGCCCGGGCGTTACGTGGTGGGTGAGGCCGGGTTGTGCCTGACTCAAGTCCAGTCCACAAAGACCAATTCCAACACCCGTTTTATCGGAACGGATCTGGGATTTAATATTTTGCTTCGCCCAGAGATGTACGGAGCCTATCATGAAATCGTCAATGCGCATAAAAGGGAGCCCCAAGTGACCGAAACCGTGAACATCGTCGGGAATATCTGCGAGTCGGGGGATTACCTGGCCAGGGAGCGGGAAATCCCAGCCATTTCGGAGGGCGATATCTTGATGGTCCTGGATACGGGTGCTTACGGCTACTGCATGGCGAGCAATTATAACAGCATGTCCCGACCGGCCGAGCTTCTGCTGAAGCCAGACGGGTCCGTCATCCAGATCAGAAAAAGAGAGAGCTTCGGCGATCTGATTCAAAACCAGATCTTTTGAACCTCAATCCTTATAATTGTTCTTAGCCACTCACCGCCCATGACGGTTCTCAGTCAATCTCCCAGGGACTACCTGGATCAAATCTCTTTTAAAATCCGGCCAGTTTTCGATCAGCCACTGGACGTTTTGACTTCGGTCAGGGTGGGTGGCAAGGCCGATTATTTTTTTGAGCTTACCCAAATTGATGAAATCGTCCAGGTTTTACGGTTTGTCAGCGAATTTCAGCTGCCGTTTTTCATTATGGGAAAAGGAACCAATCTCCTGGTGCCGGATAGTGGTTTTAGGGGAGCGGTGATTAAACTCGGCGGTGATTTCAAGAAAATGGCCCTTCAACAAGATCGTCTTGTATCGGGCGCAGGCGTAAGCGACCAGCAACTGGCCCGTTTCGCGAAAAACCACGCTTTGGGCGGGCTGGAATTTTTAAAAACGATCCCAGGCTCGGTCGGCGGAGCGGTCTACATGAACGCCGGGGCGCACGGGGAGAGCGTAGGGGACCGCTTAAAAGAGGTCAGGACCCTCGATCTTCAGGGAAACCGACACAACTATTCCATTAAGGAGTTGGATCTGGCTTATCGGCGTTCCCGATTTAGTGATTCGCCTGAAATCATCCTTGAGGCGGAATTCGAGCTAACACCCAAACCCATTGATGAGATTCAGGACAAGGAGAACCGCTTGCTTGATATCAGGAAAAAAACCCAGCCGGTCGGCAAAAAAACCTGGGGCTCAGTCTTTAAAAACCCCGCAAACGCCTCGGCCGGCAGGCTGATCGAGGAGCTGGGATTTAAAGGAAAAAGTTTCGGAGGGGCCATGATCAGCGAGAAACACGCCAATTTCATCGAAAACAAAAATGGGGCGAGTTTTGAGGATTTACTAAAAGCCATCGATGAGATAAAACAAAGCGTCTTTAATAAATATGGAATCGAGCTTGAAACCGAAGGTCGAATCCTACGCAATTTATTCAAATAAAAAACAGGGACCCATACATGAGCGAAAAACACGACGTGAAAAAAGTCGCGGAATTGGCGAGGTTGAAGTTAGATGAAGACCAGATCGCCTTTTTTCAGGAGAAGTTCACGACCATTTTGGATTACTTCGATATTCTGGCCGAAGTGGATATCGATCAACCGCTCGAGGAAAAAGACGAGTCCATGCAGGTTACCTTCAGGGAAGACGTTAACGTCAAATCAGACGTCTCACCCGATCAGTTCTCAAAGTTCGTCGTCGATAAAGCCTTTAAGGTTCCAAAAGTCATCGAATAGACCGTCCACGGCGATCGGCCAGGAAGCCGACAGCCGTTTTAAATATCCAGGTTCTTGACGTTCAGGGCGTTGTTGACGATAAAATCCCGTCTGATATCCACCTGATCTCCCATCAGGATATTAAAGACCTCATCGGCTTCGATAGCGTCCTCGATACTGACCCTGAGTAATTTTCTCTTCTTGGGATCCATCGTGGTCTCCCAGAGTTGTTCCGGATTCATCTCCCCCAATCCCTTATATCGCTGCAGGTAGACACCCTTTTTCCCCTCAGCAATCAGATATTCCATGACCTCGACCGCGTTTTCAAACCTGAATTCACTTGCCTCGTCAACCAGGATAAAGACTCCATCCTGTTTGTAACTGTCAAGCTGTTCCAGTTTATTTAGAATCTTGTTGTGGCTATGGATATCCATGGAGAATAAATCATCGTTGCCGAACCGGAAACGCTTGTCGTCATGCTGAATCTCCAGTTGTTTCCGCTCTGGATCGTAATTGGCGATTAACCCATCGATCTCGCGGGACTGAATGATCTCCTGTAAAATATCGTAGACGGATTGGATTTCATTGCTGATCAGAGGTTTCCGGTACTGATGGAAAAGCTCGTAAATAATCCTTAAGCTGGAATGCTGGGTCAGTCGGTTCAAAAGTCCCCTTAAATCGTAAATAATCTGGGCAAAGCGTCTCAATTCAGAATGTTTCCCGCCTTTAAAGGTCAATTTGTTGGTTGATATTTCAAACAGCTTTTCGACTAATTCCTGGTCATTTTGGATATAGGCTTCGAGTTTCCCTTTTTTCAGTTTATAGAGCGGTGGTTGAGCGATATAAAGATAGCCCCGCTCGATGATCTCGGTCATCTGTCTGAAAAAGAAAGTCAGGATCAGGGTAAGGATATGACTCCCGTCTACGTCCGCGTCCGTCATGATTACGATTTTATGGTAGCGCAATTTGGCGATATTGAACTCCTCCTTGCCGATCCCGGTTCCAAGAGCGGTGATCAAAACCCGGATTTCATCGCTGTTGAGCATTTTTTCAAAACGGGCCTTTTCAATATTGAGAATTTTACCTTTGAGCGGTAATATCGCCTGACAGGCTCGATCCCGGCCTTGCTTGGCCGAGCCACCCGCCGAATCTCCCTCGACCAGAAATACCTCGCTAAGCTCAGGCGATTTTTCCTGGCAATCCGCCAGCTTCCCCGGCAAAGAACTGAGTTCCAAAGCGTTTTTCCTGCGGGTCAACTCCCGGGCTTTTTTAGCAGCGACTCTCGCTCTTTGAGCGTCCAGGGCTTTCTCGACGATTTTCTTCGCAATAGCCGGATTTTCTTCAAGGTAGGTGGTGAAATGGTCATAGAGAACCTTATCGACGATTCCCCTGACGTTGGTGTTGGTCAGCTTGATCTTCTTTTGGGATTCAAACTGGGGCCCGGCGATCTTAACATTGATGATCGCGATAAGACCTTCTTTGATATCATCCTGGGAAACCTTATCCTCCTGGGTTTTGATCTGCTTGTTTGCGAGGCCGTAGTTGTTGACCGCTCTGAGCAGAGCCTGCCTGAATCCCTGATCGTGAGTCCCGCCTTCGATCGTATTGATGTTGTTGACATAAGTGAACAGCTGGAAATTATATGAGCTGTTGTATTGAAAACAGATTTCCACTTCGACATTATCAATGTTGCCTTCGATATAAATCGGGCTGGGGATGATGCTGGTCTTGTTTTTGCTGAGATGATCGACAAAAGTCACCATGCCGCCTTCATACTGGAAATTATGACTTTTATTGTTCCGCTCGTCTTCAATTTTAATGGTCAATCCCTTGTTTAAAAAAGAGAGTTCCCTGAGTCGGTTCGATAGGGTATCGAAATTGAACTCGACTTCCTCGAAGATGGTACTGTCCGGATGGAAAACGATGGTGGTTCCGGTTTGGTCGGTGTCGCCTATGATATCCAGCCCGGATAAAGGAACCCCTTTGGAGTAGGATTGCTTGTAGATTTTTCCATCTCTTTTGATCCTCATTTCCAATTCGTCGCTAAGGGCGTTAACGACCGAAGCACCTACCCCGTTGAGTCCACCCGAATATTTGTAGTTGGACTGATTGAATTTCCCTCCGGCATGCAGCGATGTCATAACGAGCTGAGCGGCGGGGATACCCGATTTTTCATGTATGCCGACCGGAATACCCCGTCCGTTATCACGAACCATGATCGAATTATCCACGAGAATCGACACTTCGATCTTATCGCAGTACCCGGCCATTGTCTCGTCGATGCTGTTGTCCACGATTTCAAAAACAAGGTGGTGCAAGGCTGTCGAATCGATACCCCCGATGTACATCCCGGGCCTTAACCGCACCGCTTCCAAACCTTCGAGTTGCTCAATATCGCTGGCTTCATAAGTATTTGTCGTCGTCATAAATGGAACCTTTTGTTGTTTTTTAACATTGCTAAATTAGCTGCCCGTCATTGATATGAAAGGCCTGCCCGTAAAAAGAGGATATGTTTGGTTTTAAGGTTGAGGTGATAAATACCTGATTTTGATTTTCATAGATATAATTAAGGGTTTTCTGATAGACATTTTCGTCCAACTCGGAAAACAGGTCATCCATCAGTAATACAGGCTGGTAGTCGATCTTTTTTTTTAAAACCCGATTGATGGAGAATTGAAGGGCTAAAAATGAGATTCGGTATTCGCCTTGTGAAAAATTCTCTTTGTCGAGTTTCCCGTCCAGTGTCATCCAGTATCGGTCTTTATGGGGACCATAAAAGGAAAAACCTTTGGCGATTTCATGATCGGCCTTGTTATCGAAAAAATCGATCAACTCATCCTTTTCAGATACCGCCTTTCCTTCTAAATCATCACTGTAGACTAACATTAAATTTCTTTGGCTGCCAGTCAATTCTAGAAAGATTTGTGATATAAATTCATTTATTTGCAAGACAATATTTTTTCTGTCGCGCGTGATAACGGGAATGACTTCGGCTAAAAGACGATTCCAGACCTTAAGCTCTTTTTTCTTCCCTTTTTTGAGTAATTCATTTTTGTTTTTTTTAATTTTATTTAATTCTTTGTA
>JAOUME010000019.1 GCA_029881655.1 Deltaproteobacteria bacterium
AGCGCTAAAAAAAGACGAAAGACAAAAAGTCCGATGATCGAAGAGGAATGAATCAACAGTGTCTGATGGTTCGTATGCGACAAAGCGGTAATTTCTTCCAGGTTTTCAACGAAAGTATAATAACCGATATATAAAATCACCGACATTTTAAAAAGAGACTTAAACAGGTCGCTGAGAGCCTGCTTGGAAAACAATCTTTTGATGCCTTTTAGGGGACTTAACTTTTCGATTTTCGGTTGAAGGGGTTTAAGCGTTAAATTGATACCGACCTGAGCGACACTGGATAAAATGCCGACAAAGATCGCTGTTCCGAAAAAAGGGATGATGATAATCGACGCGCTACGGATAAAAATCTGAAAAAGATTTTTTATCATAGGTATGCTCAGCTCCGCAAGATAAAGATTATCAAAAGAAAAACGCAAAGCATCTTCATATGCCTTGAGCATCAAATCCCCACTGAAGTACATCAGCAACAAGAACCCCCCTAAAAGGGCAGCCGATGTCACTTCTCGACTGAAAGCCACCTGTCCTTCCTGGCGCGCGTCATCCCTTTTTTTCTGCGAGGGTGATTCTGTTTTTTCCTCTGTTCCGGGTTCAGGCATTGATTATTTAGCCATGATTTCAAGCAGATTGATGATATCATTTCCCATGTTTTGAATAGCCCGGGTGATCGCCAGGGTCATGTAGGGCATACCGATATAAAGCAATACAAATCCAAGTCCGATGGTAAAAGGAAATCCAACGACAAAAACGTTCATCTGGGGGATGCTTCTGGCCATGAATCCCAAAATTATATTGGCCAGCATCAGAGCAACGATGATCGGCGCTCCAATTTGAAGTCCAATAATAAAAAGATCGGCCGAAATGCGGAGAAGATAATCGATCTTGTTGGGCGTAAATAAAAAGCCCATGATCGGAATTTTCTGGTAGCTCAAGCCCATCACCTCCAAAAAGATATGATGACCATCCAGCGCCAAAAAAAGCAAGGTCGCGACGACACCTTTGAATGAAGCGATGATGGATACCTGAACGTCGGTCTGGGGATCGACCACGTTGGCGATGCTAAATCCCATCTGGAAGCCCATGACTGTTCCCGCGAAATCAACCGCCGCAAAAAACAATTTTGGCACAATGCCCAACAGCAAACCAACCATCAACTCCTTAACGCAGATCAAGAAATAATCCCCGGTCGACAAACTGGGCAGAGAGCCGTGAATGGGAACCACGTTAAACATGATCAGGGAGATCAAAAGCGCCATGAAGACGCGGAGGGTTCTGGGAACCGAGTTTGAACCCAAGATGGGCGCAGTGATAAAAATACCAGAAACCCGAAGCAGAATGATGATGAAATTGAGATAAAGATTGGGATCCAAACTAAGGATATTTACCATATAACCTATGGGACCGCTTTAACGTCTCGTCCCGTCCAATTCCGAATATTTCGTGATTTCCAACAAAAAAGCGCTTCGGTTTCGCTCTATTCAAACCGCGTTAAATATCCTCTTTGAAAGAAGAAAAGTTCGGTTCTTGCAAATCCACGTAACCATCTTTACCTTTGGTGCGCTCCTCTTCACTCTTACAGTCGACACAAAGCATCGTAAACGGAAGCGCCATCAGCCTCTTTTTGCTGATCTTGCTGTCGCACTCCTCACATATCCCGTAGGTTTCATCCTCAATGCGTTCCAGGGCATGCTCTATTTGTTCTAGCTTTTTCCGCTCTCTGTCGCCTAAGAGTTGATACAGTTCACGGTCCCTTTCCTCGGATGCGTGATCGACCTCGTCTCCAATCTCGTTAGTAATAGCACTGTTGGACTTGATTCGGTCTTCCTCGATGTCGTCGTTAATTTCTTTTCGCATCTGCAACAATTTTGCTTTAATATCATTCATAAATGACCTGTAAAAGTTTTCGATAAGCTTGAACAAATAAATTTTTTACAAACATTAAACTATAAAATACCAATTTACAACTAAATTAATCAACATTTTTTTTAAAATAAATCAAGAGAAGACTTTTTTTAGCCTTGCCATGGAAGCGACAGAGTAGCGCAAACAATGATCTGCCAGGACCAGATTGATCATGGCCTCCACAATCGGCACGGCTCTAGGTAATACACAGGGATCGTGCCTTCCGCGCGCCTTGAATTCCACGGGAGTCAAATCTGTTGTTAAGGTTTTTTGTAAAGAAGAAAGCGTGGCGGTCGGCTTAAAGGTCACCTCACCGTAAATCGGCTCACCGTTGCTGATGCCTCCTAAAACACCTCCGGCGTTATTGGTCAAGGTCCCGGCCTTTCCCCCCTCTTTCAGCACAAAAGCATCGTTATGCTCCAGACCCGTCAACTCAATCGCCTTTCCAGCCAAACCGAAGCCGACACTTCTGGTAGCCGGAATCGACATGAGGGCTTTGGCGATTTCCGCGGTCAGTTTGTCAAAAACAGGAGCACCGAGTCCGGCAACTACCGGAGCGACTCTGAAGCGAATCTTTCCGCCCAGGCTGTTACCATCTTTTTTAGCCTTTTCAATGGCCTTGATCATCTCACTCGCGACCTTTTCATCAGGACAACGGACGATATTGCTCTCTACCTCATCGAATTTGACCGTTTCATGATCGATTTCAGCGCAAATCCGATGAACTTGCTCAACCCAAGCCAGGGTTTTCATTCCCGCCAATTCCTCAATCATCTTTGCCGCAATGGCTCCAGCCGCAACCCTGCCCGCCGTCTCCCGGTTGCTTGCCCGGCCTCCGCCTCTGAAGTCCCTAAAACCGTAACGCTGGTCATAAGTGTAATCGGCATGGCCCGGTCTGTACAGATCCTTCAAATCCTCATAGGCGCCAGGTCTTTGATCCTGGTTGTAAATCACCATCCCGATCGGTGTTCCCAAGGTTCTGCCTTGAAAAATCCCGGATAGAATCTCCACTTGATCGGACTCCTTTCTGGGTGTCGTGATCTTGCTCTGTCCCGGCTTTCTTCGATCCAGCTGGTCCTGAATGGTCCTTACGCCAATTTCAAGACCGGCCGGACAACCATCCAAAACGACTCCCAATCCCTTGGCGTGGCTTTCTCCGAAGGTGGTTACCCGAAATAGACTTCCAAAAGTATTGCTCATAGACACCCAACATGTTGATCAAAACAAATCAGTTCTGGTTTTCAATTTTATCAATACGGACCCAGGACTCTTGGTCTAAAAGCTCATGGGGATAATAACCGGTTTTGTAATGCATCGTTTTGCAACCCTTAACCCAAAATCCCAGTTGCAGATAATCCTTTTTCATTTTCCGGCAAAGTTCGATCTCCTTCAGCACTGAGAAAACCCCCAAACTTTTTTTGGAATACTCCATATCGTACGCAAAGTAAACACTGCTGAGTGAATTATCTAAGATATCGACCCAACCGACACCCACCAGCCTCTTGTCCAGGTAGTATTTCATCATAACGGTCTCCACAGAGGATTGAACCAAAAAATTGAAATAATCCTCTAGCGTGGTCTGGGTACCAAACCGGTCATAAGAATATTTTTGATATAATTCGTAGCTACCCCTGTCAAAAGAAATTGGCTCTGTTTTAATACTTAGGTCGTCATTTTTCTTTAAAACCTTTTTCTGAGAAGAAGACAGCTTAAATTCCCCAGCTAAAACCCGGATAGGTTTACACTGATCGCAGTTCGGACAATTGTTTTTATAAAACATCAGTCCGTTGCGCCGAAACCCTTTATCGATCAAAACCTCATAGAGCTTCGGGTCCAAATTTTCCGCCTGAAACATGTAGCTCATCCACACCTGGTCCTTCAAGTACGGACATCCGCCATTGTTCGCTTCAAACAGTTTTATTTCCATGACTAAAACCCCATCCTATTATAAACTTTTTACCATCTTGTTTCCTCTTGCTCAACTTCAACGCTTATAATTAGCCTGTTTTGAAAATATCAAACAATATCTGTTGAATTTGTTATAAATATATGTTAAATCAGTGAAGAATATAAACGGTGATTTTAATATAATATTAATTTCAATTGGTTATTCCTTTATTCTCGAAATATTATAAGTGTTATTGATTAACATATTAAGTTGAATAACCTTGTTTCCCAAATCTATTGTCTAATAACTATCTCAATCCGTCAAAACATCAACATTCGGAGGCGAAAATGGCTGAAAGCAACGCGAAAAAAGTCACAGAGTTCTTAAAAAACAACCCAAGAGCGAAAACAGAAGAACTTTATAGTCAGTTTCCAGATGTTAAGCAAAGCACTTTAAGAAATTATAAATCAAAATTCGGTTCGGCATCAAGCACAAAAAGCGATAAATCACCCACCAAAACAAAAAAGACTCCGCCAGCGGCGAAAACCGTAGAAAAAGCGACCGCGAAGAAAAAAGGGACAGCCGCTGTTCATCAAACCTCAAAAACAACTAAAAAAGCCGGCAAAACTCCCTTGAGTCAACTGGTTTTCGATCACATGAAAGCCAATCCCAAAGCGACCAACGAGGACCTTTATCTGGCCTTTCCAGACAAGTCCAAGAGTAGTCTTCGGGGTTACAAGGCCACATACCATAAACAGACCGAAAACCCGGCCATCAAGCAGATGAATCTATTCAAAGCATCCGCCCAAAAAACGGCTTTAAAGGCTAAAAAGAAAATTCAAGATACCATCAATGAAAAAAGGGGACAGATCAAATCCTTATCAAAAGAAGATTTGGAAATCAAAATCAATGAGCTTGAAGATAAAATAAGCCACATTTATCATTTTCTTCAAGAAAACCTTCCCTCATCAAAGACCCTTAAAGATACTTGGGCCAGTAAGGCAGGCCCGATCGACAAGAGGGTCAAAGACCTGGAGGAAAATCTTATGAGCTTTATCAAGGAAAAACGCTTGAGGGTTTCAAGCGAGCTTGACGAGATGCAACACCGAGTCTCCACATTTATCTCCAGTTTGAAAAACAAAAAAAATGACAAGAAATAATAATGACTTCCGATGAACTGATCTGATTTGTAACAGTTAACAGCCAAACTCAAATGACCCGTCAAAGTCATTTCACGATAAGCTAAAATCCCATATATTCCCCCTCCCCTCAGGGGGGCCGAAAGGGTACCGAGTGTTTATTATCGCGCTGGGATGTTAAATATAGTTCATCAAATAATTATAAACTTCCCCGAATTTCAAATTGAATGCGAATCATTGACCATCTAATTCAACAGATAAATGAGAAAACCTGCCCGGTCGTGGTCGGTTTGGACCCGGTTATAGGGAAAATACCTGAACACATCAAAGATGAATACCTTGAGCGACTTGGAAACAATCAGCTAGGCGCGACCGAGGCTCTTTTGAGGTTCAATCTGGATATTCTGGAGGCGATTCATACCGTCATCCCCGCCGTCAAACTGCAAAGCGCCTGTTACGAGTTATACGGTGCCTTGGGAGCCCAGGTCTTTGAACAAACTGTTCAACAAGCGCAAAAATTAGGGCTGACGGTTATCGACGACTCCAAGAGAAGTGACATAGGCCATTCCGCGGAGCTTTACGCCCAGGGGCATCTCGGAGATATCCCTTTGATTGAGGGCTTCGAGAAACAAAAAAAGGCCGATTTTATGACCGTCAACCCGCTTTTGGGGTCGGACTCAATCAAACCCTTCGTCAAACAGTGTCAAACCTCAGACAAAGGCATCTTCATCCTGGCCAGGACATCGAACCCATCCTCCGAGGAATACCAACTGGCCAAAATTGGCAATCAGCCCCTCTTTCAGAAAATCGCCCAGGATATTCACCAGTTTTCCCTGGAACTGATGGGGGAGAATGATTTTTCATCCATCGGCGCGGTGGTCGGCGCAAAATGGCCTAAAGAATTAAAGCAGTTAAGAAACATCATACCTCATGCCTATTTTTTAGTCCCGGGTTACGGGGCTCAAGGGGCAACCTCCCAGGATGTCGTCAACGGATTTAACGAAAAAGGCTATGGAGCCTTGATTAATTCTTCAAGAGCCATTACTTTCGCATATAGGGACGAGACCTACTCAAAACAGTTCAAAGACCCCTTGGAATTCGCGCAAGCCAGTAAAAAAGCGGTTTTGGACATGAGGGAAGCCCTTTTGAACGCTTTATCGAAGGCAGGCAAACTTCCCTTAAACTGGTAGTCGGTCAATTGTTTTTCCATGTTAACCGGACATCTTCCTTGAGGAATTGTGGGATTTTATTTTTTATTTTTATTGCTTTGCTTATTTTATTTTTTTGGATGGCTTTTATGCTGTCTTTCTTTTTTCAAGGACCTGGAAAAAGTTCATGCGACGGGTGAGCGATCTCTGTTTATCGGCCTGGGATTTCACCTGTTTTACATCGTGGCCAGTTATATCGAGTTGGGTAATTTTCCCTACAACTCGTTGGCGGGGCTACTTCTGTTCGTATCGCTCCTGATTATCCTGATTTACTTTATTCTCGATTTTTATTTTCCAAACGAGATTTTCGAGATCATTTTTCCTCCTTTGGCGATCTTTTTTATCTTGTTATCCAACCTGATTTCCAATCAGGCGATCCTGACCCATAGTTTTCTGGAGAATTCGCCGGTATTTGGCAAGCTGATCCTTTTCATCCACGCTTCCTTTTCGATGCTGGGTTATCTGCTTTTCGGGGTGGCCAGCTTCGCCTCCGTCTTTTTTTTATATCAGGAGAAAAAGATCAAGAACAAAACCCTGATGCTCAAGGAGATCAAAGTCCCAAGCCTTGGATTTTTAGATACCCTGACCTATAAGGTGATCGCTGTCGGATTTTTATTTTTGACGGTGGGTCTTTTGCTGGGAGTCAGCATGAAAGTGGTGGCCAATCAAGGCCACCCCAGTATTTCCTTAAGACAGGTTTTACCCATGATAACCTGGGCCGTTTTCGCGGTTCTGCTTTTAAGCCGCTCCATTCAGGGGCTTCGGGGAAAAATAATCGCTGTCTGGTCCATTACGGGGTTCGTGGTCGCTATCATCTCCTTTGTCTATGAAATCTCACTCCTGATCCAAAAGGTCGTCTGAGTATTTATTATTTTACCAGTCCATCCCTGGATTTTCAAAAAGCCCGCTTTTGCCGCCGCTTTTTTTCCAAAGTCCGGTCCGGCTGATCTCAATTGTCTTGTCAACCGCCTTGCACATATCATAGAAGGTCAATCCCGCCACACTCACGGCCACCATCGCTTCCATTTCCACGCCGGTCTTGGCGGTTGTCTGAGCCTCGGCTTGAATCCTGACTTCGTTTTGATCCTCTAGCAACTCAATGTCAATCGCCACGTAATCCACCGAAAGCGGATGACACATTGGAATGAGGAAGCCGGTCTGCTTGGCTGCCAGAATGCCCGCCGTCTTCGAGACAGTAAACGCGTCTCCTTTCTCAAGGCTACCCGCGGCCAGAATCGCGGTCAGTTTGGGACTGATCTTAAGAAGGCTCCTGGCGATGGCGACACGGGTCGTTTCTGTTTTCGAACCCACGTTCACCATTTTCGCCCGCCCTGTTTTAGTATCGAAATGGGTTAGTTGATCATCCATCGTTGTTTATCGTTTCGTGGTTAGGTTCATATCTTTACCGGGCCAAAGGCCGCTTGATCCCGATAAATCCGCTTGAAAGTTCAATTTTTAATCTGTTCTATATCGATAGATATCTGCTCTTTTTTGCTCGCCAGCCACCTAAGCGCCTGCTTTTGTTTTTTAGCCCAGAGTTTAGGAGTAATAAGGCCTGAATCCCATTTTGGCAAGTGAATAAAATAATCCAGCTGGTTTTGGTTTTTGATTCTCTGACACTGAATCAGATCTAAATAATAGAGTTTAAAACACTCACTCAGCTCTAAAGCGAGTATTTCCCTGTTTTCTGCTTTCTCCCGCTTATTGTACAAATCCCAAAACGGGATGGTCACCTTCAACAATTCCACCAGATTGATTTTTTTCACGCCTTTGAACCACTCTTGATTGATTTGATGAAACAACCGCTGGTAAAAAAAGTAGCGGTCTTTTTCCTCGTTCACCTGGCTAAGCCCCCCCGGTATGATCAATGGAATCTTTTCAAAATTCGCGCTCGTTTTTTTTAATCGGTATTCAATCCGTAAATTATCAAACCTCCCCTGAATCAATTCGATCCCTTCAGTCCCCGCGACTAAAAGGAGAAGTTGAGACCGTTTTTTATGAAAGAGTAAACTCCATTTTTCCTGATCCTTTTTTGAAACCAGACAAATCAATTGAAACTCGTCAATTTCCAGTTCCAGCCGATCATTCAAAAATCTTTTGATCCTCTCGGGACTCAATTGGACGACTACTTGCCTTTCCTTATTATAAATACTCGGTATAAAGGCGACAACCTCACTTTCTCTTGAAAAAACCACCACGAACAAAGCCGACGTATTACCCTGAGGGTAAAACAGGCACAGACAACTTTTCCAGCCTTTTGAAACCGGAAAAACCGCGTCCTCAGAAGTCGTCTTTTGGAACAACCAGTTCATCAACTTTATTTCACTGAGTTGGTAAAATAACATAATACCTTGACGTAAGATTGCCGGTTAAACTCAGGCCTGTTCCGTTTCGAGATTTAATTTTAAACCGGCGTCGACATGTTTTCTTAAAAACGCTTCGATTTTTTCGAGCGGTAAAATATCTTTTTTATTCCTTAAAACAAATAAAATCCCTTCGCGGCTGATTTCAAATTCCAGCTGACCACCCAAACCGATCTCGCAAACCGCGACCCGCCAAGTCGTCTGAGAGGAGCGAAAGTAACTGCCGATCATCTTTAAGGGAGGGATTCCATCAATCCAGCCGGACAGTAATCTCTCAACATGATCCAACGGCTTTGTGAAACTCAATTCAACAAACCGGACATGGACATTCAAGCCTTTTGAAATGTCGGATTCATGATTGATAAAGGATCGTTTCTCCCAAATACGCTCAGCCTTTTGTTTTACGACCTTTCTTATGTCTTGGGTGATCCTTAAAACATCTTTGGATGAACTGAGTCCGGCCAGAAGGGTTCCTGACTGATTCAGCCTGATCATCAGCTGATTGTCTCCGGATGTCTCCAGACTCATGGCCTCAAGGTTGAAAATATCAGGGTGCCTGTTTTTGTATAGGTCATAAAAAAAAGGCGCATCTTTACCCTTGATCTCACCTTTTAGGATTTCCGATGAAGCCGTTAAGGGCCGCTGAGCCGAAAAATGATACTCAAAACCCTTCACGTCGCCCAGCCGCTCAGCCAGCCGCATCAGCATCGGCGAGCTTAAATAACATCTTTTCAGTGTTTGAATCTTAAATAGCTTTTGTCTTAGTTTAAAGGCCTTCTGCTTATTCCCGATAAAATAGGCCACCACAAGATCATCATCGCCGAGATCCAGCACAAGGCGTAAAAGTAATTTTTTATCGCTATCATAAAGACAATAAGCTGCGCAATCGCCTTCCTCGTTAAGCTCAAAATCGGTTCCCAGTTCCTGGTGAAGATCCAAAATAAAATAATAATTCCGCTCATACCGTTCCATTTCCAGATATTCCTCTTCAAAAAAACGGAAATAAAACTGTACGCTTTGCTCTAAGAACTCCTCCGTTAAAAAAAAACCCTTCCCGCTTGATTCAAACAGTTTTATCTCTCTGTTTTTTAGGGTTTTTTCATTTATTGTTGTCATCGTAAAATCAGGGGAGATCCCCTATTGGTTAGGAATTTATTTTTGAATTAGGGCTAGATAACCAGCCGGATCTGAACCGGGACCAACGCGAAACCGATCAGCCTGGATGAAACAAAACACAACAGCGCCAGAACGACAGGAGAAAGGTCGATACTCGCTCTTGGAAGAAACCGTTGCAAGGGGGTAATAAAAGGATCAACCACCATCATCACCATCTGGACTATCGGATGATTTAAAGGCGGATTCACCAGCGTCATGATAAACCAGATAACCGCCAAAAGAAAAACAAACCAGATGATATTTTCTAAAATCGACAAACCGCCGATGACAAAATAAAACGAAATATTCACCAACCCCTGATCCACGCCAATCTCTCCCAAGGCCACCGCGCCAAGACTCCGAATCATTCCCGGCAGGAAAATCTCCAAAAATAAAATGAGCATCAAAGCGAAATAGGGCGCCAGCGGTGCTACCCTGTCAGGAAGATGGTAACGCACCCAGTCCCAAAGCGGCATGGTAAGGCGGTTGATATGGTAGACGAACGGGTTTGTCGGGTCTGCGTGGATCCAACTCAGCAAAAAAGCGATCACATGCATCCAGGAATAAAGAACTAAAATCCACCTTACGAGAGTGGCCGCTTGAATTACCGTATCCAACATATCCCTGTCTTGTGATGATATCCAAAATCTGTTACCGATTTCACGCCCTTCAGCATATTCAACGCTCCATCCCTTTAAATATCGATTTCCATTGCTTTATTCCCATGATTGATATTCGATCCCAACAGAGAATGCCATAGTTGCTCATCGACATCATCAACGAATTTACAACCGATCTTAAACTTGTCGTCATAAGAGATAATCCGCGCCACTTCAAACTCAAAATCCAGCAGGTCCGTCTTACTGTCGATGGGGTCTCGGATCGAAGCGGTCAGAGTCTTGCCTTTTGGAAAAGTCTGATCGCTGATAAAGCTCAAACCGCCAGAGGAATAATCGTTAAGCGAGTAAACATTTTTCACGCCGTTTTCTACCAGACAAATCTCCCCCTTGGCGTTAAACCGCTTATGTTTTCTAACCGACTCATAATAATCCTCGGTAAACTCTTCCACTTCCACGGTATCGTCGATGTTTGTCGCATGAATCTGGTTTGACTTACCTCCGGGGGGAAAGGATTCCCTCTTTTGTTCCTCCCGCAAAAAGGTCAGGATAATATCGGCCTTTTTCTTGATATTCAAAGGTTCAAGAAGGTGCAACCTGTTTTCCTTATAAATCGCTTTGATCGAAAACATAACAACGCTCCTGCAAAATTCACCAAAGTTACGATGCCCTGACTAAAAGGTTATTAATTAACAGGTTTTTTCCCGAAAGCAAACCCATCTCTGTTAACAACCGGCCCCATACCAATAAAACTAGACTTAAACCCAATTAATTCGCCTTGGAAGCTGATATCATGAAATGATCTCTAAATCCCGTATGCTCGGTCAACCTCGTAAATCCACCCCCTTTTAATTGTTCCAGCACCTTTTCAGGCTTAACCCTGATTTTTAAGGGCGGTCCTTTTTCGGTTTCGACCGGTTTCCAGTCAATGATCAGCAGTTTCCCACCCGGAACGAGCAACCTGAAAGATTCAGCTAATATTTTTTCCGGATCTTTTAGCTCATGATGCAGATTGATCATAAAAACCAAGTCCGCAATTAAAGAATCCAACGGAACGGAACTCTCCCGCATCTTGGTCGGAATGACCGACCGCAAGGTCTCCGCGCCCAAATTTTCCCTCATCCAATCCAGCATGATCTCTGATATATCACAAGCGTAAACTTTTCCAGACGCTGTCTTTTTTTGGAAGGGCACCGAGAAAAAACCCGTCCCCGCGCCGATATCAACCAGGACTTTAGGCGTCTTTAAATCCAACTCCTCCCAAATCCGGTCAGGAGGCATCGATTCATACCTGCCGGGATCATTGAGTTTCGCTAATTTCTTCGGATCGAACTTAATATCATTCATTTGTTTTTATTATTGAATAACCCGTATTTGTTATCACTTAAACCTGTTTTGACCGACCTTAACAATCTGTCGTTAATCAAGTTTATCTTTTCATGACCTAAAAGCCAAGTAATGTTTCAAAAATACTCCAGTTGGTTGACACTAAATAGTTTGGCCGTTGGCATGGGTGCTGGTTATTATTTTTTCCGCTACTCAATTACCAAATCCCTTTGGTTTGAATTTGCATTTCCTATGAAATTAGTATATAAAATTAATAATAAAGTCATAAAAAACTATTGAAGGATAATCTTATGAATGCGATAACCTGGAAAGATGAATACAGTGTTGAAATACCGTCGATCGACGAGCAGCATAAAAAACTGGTTCAAATCATAAACGATTTAAACATCAACCTGATCAAAGGAGGAAAAAAAGAAGCCATCAGCTTGATCTTGTTTAAGTTGAGCAATTATACCGTGAGTCACTTCCGTCACGAAGAACTGATTTTTGATAAACTCCAATACGAACACAGAGAAAATCACAAAAAAGAACACAAAGACTTCATAGAAAAAATCGAAATGTACCAAAAGAAGTTCGAAGATGGCGCGTTGAATTCTTCGGACATGATGGCCTTTCTGTTGAACTGGCTGGTCAATCATATCTTAAAAAGCGACAAAAAATATACCGCCTGTTTCCTTGAAAACGCGGTAGCCTGATCGCTTATTGTGTATGATAAATCCGTCGCGATTACGAAAAAAGGTGCTGCTTCGCGAGAGATTTCAGATTGCTCCAAACCGCTTAAAACGGTTTAGTGCAATCTGATCAAAGCGGATTAATGTCCACCAAAGCCGGTTTTCCAGCCGATAAAGATGTTGGCGCCCTTCGGTCCTTCCACCGTGGAGCCCTCATATTCCAAAACCAGTTCGTTATGCCCTCCGAGAACATATTCGCCCCCGAGAACATAGACGACCCCTGTGCTGCTGGCTGATTCGTCACCCGTATCCCAACTCAGCGTTTCGCTTTCTGAGACAAAACCAAATTTGCCCACGGCAGAGAATTGTTCATTGATGTGATAGGTATAAACGCCGAGCAATCCAATAGCGAGATATGTGCCTGTTCCCGATAGAGTTCCCGTCGCCATCAGCGGAAACATGGAGTGGGTCGGAGTCGAATCGGTCGCTGTATGATCTTCCTTGGAAATGCTATTGGAACCATAAGAAAAAGCCAGTTCCGCCGAAACGGAGTCCATGATTTTATAACCCAAGTCAAAACCGAGTCCCATCGCGCTTTCTCCCGTAATGACATGGCCGCTATGCTCGTAATCCGCTCCAGGGCTGTACATGAATTTGGCAACTCCGTAGCTTTTATCCAAAAAACCACCTCCGCCTTCAGCCGAAAGCGAAAACAAGAGGCCTCCTCCAAAAAACATGGCCGAAAACATCAAGCCAAACAAAATATTAAATCGATTTTTACGCATACTATCTTCCTCAAAAATAAATTAACGACAAAAGACTGTCCAAAGAATGGTGTTTCTTTAAACCAAAATTGAGACTTTCCTAACAGTTTTTATTTAATTGATAAAGCGCGTTCTCAACATTTTTTCAAAAAACCGGGTATCGCTTAATCCTGGAATGGACCTCGAAAGATTCTTCGCTTGTCTTTCCGTGGAATCAAAATGGGGTGAGAATCATAGCGGGATTTTAGATTTTTGTACCCGCTACTCAGTTGCCTTAGGCAAAGTCAACACGAAAGTCGTTCCCTGGTCGATTACGGAATGGATATCCAGCTTTCCGCCCACCTCTTTGAGGGAGGTTACCACGACATCCATGCCGACTCCCCTGCCTGAAATTTCCGTGACTTCATCGGCGCTACTAAATCCAGGTCTTAAAATTAAGTTGACCGCTGCCTCATCGCTGAGTTTGTCGGCCTCCTGTTGGTCGATCAACCCGTTTTCAACGGCAACCTGCCTGATTTTTTCAGGGTCAATTCCCTTGCCGTCATCGATAATCGAAATAATCAACTGACCGTTTTCCTCTATTGTATCTAAAATCAGGCGACCTTTTTGATGTTTGTTTTTCTCAAGCCTGACTTCTGGCGTTTCGATACCGTGATCAACCGCGTTTCTCACCAAATGGATCAATGAGCTGACGATTTCGCTGTGCGTCTTGCGGTGAAGATAAATCTCGCTGCCGCGAATCTCGAACTCAATCTCCTTTCCTCTGGACTCCGATACATCCTGAACCACTTTTTTTATACGGTTAAAAAAATCATTCAGTTTCATCAGCTTAAAGCGGAAAAGCCTCTGATAAAGATCTTCCAGCTCCCCAAAAGTCTTTTCCGCCTCCTCAGCGCCTAAGTGCATCGCCTTATACTGACTAAGAATTTCATCCAGAACATCCTCCTCTATCTGGAGTGTTCTCGCATCTTTCCTTATTTTTCCGAGATCCTTATCTTTATCACCCGAAATCTTCTGGTAGATATCGGTCGTTTTATCGAATAATCCCTGAAGGTATTCAAGCCGCTCAGAAAGATAGTCCCCTGCGATCGGGCCCTTTTGAAGCTTGTCGCCTATCTTAAGTTCACCGCATCTCATCTGAGACAAGACATCTTCTATCTGGTGCGCGACATCACCGATTTCACATAAGTCATGCGCATTTGAATTGCCTTTTAAGGAATGCATCAGACGGAAAAATTTGTTGCAGATTTCTGCGCTCTGATCGACCTTGTATTTTTCGCTAAGGCTGATTGACTCTTTCAGGATTCTATCGGATTCATCCAGATAGTCCTTCATTTCTTGAGAATCCTGATTGATGACTGCAGAAATGATTTTCATCTCCTGGTCATGAGCTTTTTCGCTCGCCTGGATCTTTTCCTCCAGTTTTTTTTGCTGAGTTATGTCGTTAATCATCAACATCAAAGCTTCCACCTCTGAACCATTGACGATCCGGTTGAATTCCATTCGGTAATGATTGATCTCCCCGTTGATCTGATAATCAAGTTCCTTGGGCGCGATACTGGCTGACATATCCCAATCCATCGCCAGGTTAAATGCCAGCTCTGAAAAATCCTTCAAATACCCTCTTTGCTTTTCCTGTTGAATCTCGGGATACAAAAGGTTTTCCAACCCCTGGCCCGCGATCAGTTTTTCCCCTGGAAACAGTTTCTCCGTAAAAGCCGAAAACTCCTGGTTGATCTGTCTTTGGCTGTTTAAGGTCATGACCCCGAGAGGGATATGATCCAGGACGGATTTGATCTCGGCTTTGGATTGGGCAAGGTCCGCGGTACGCTCCTCAACGATGATTTCCAGATTCTGGTTAAGATTCTTTAAGTTCTCGTTGGTTTTTTGCAAATCCTTGGCGAGCTGTTTGTTCTCTACGAATGTATCGGCAAAAAGGTTACTCACCACCCAAAGCATACAGCCCGTCGCGACCAGGGTTCCTATGAAAATCTTTCCGGTCGAGTCGATAAGATCCAGCGCCAATAACAGATCGCTGACTCCCGTATAAAGAAATATCAGGGTCCCGATCAACATCACCATGCTTCCCTTACGCTTCTGCTGGACTCCCTTCGCGTAAGAATAAAGCATCCCCAATCCGACGATCAGGCAGGTGATAAAAAAGACCACCCTGATCGTCTGAAACAGATTAAGATTAAAGAAAAAGGGGGCCACGAACAGAAAATACAGCCCCATCAGGCCAAAGGGTATCCCGATAATCAAGTCGACTTTAGGAAAACGACGATAAAAATACTGGGAAAAACGAAAATGAAAAAGCAGGGCGAAAAGTCCGGCGTAATGAATAATCAAAAGGCTCTCCGGATCAAATATTTTAACCAGATAATCACCCGGCGCCCCAAAAAAAGGTACGATCAAAAGACCCGCAAGAGCCGCATTTAAGTACATACCAAAGCGGGTTTTAATGAAGACCAGAAGAAAAAACAACCCTGCGATTAAAGAGATATAAGTCGAAATGACTCTGAGTTCCCCACCCCAAAACTGATTCCAGGCCAAGGTCTTGTCATGCGCATCGTAAAGCCTGATCTCAAAGGGCAGCTGATAAACCCCCTTCATCAAAATCGTATCCACCCTAAAGGAAACCACATGATCCTCGCGGGTGATCTTAAATCTGATCGGCATCGGTTGAATGGAATAATACCGCTGAAGACTCACCCCCCCCTTTCGCTTGAAAATCTCGTTGCCATCGAGGTATACATCCACCTTCGCCATATAGGTATCCAGCAGAAAAACGACTTCCTTTCCTATCAACTCGGGGCTGAAACGGATGGTTTTCCTGTACCAGCCCACGCGGAAGTTCTCCTTGTCCTGATAGATTTTTTTCCAGGAACCGGGAGCCCGGGTGATTTTCCAGCTTGAGGTATCAATAGCGATTTCCTTGTTTTGGGCTGAATCCTCCTTGGTGAAGTACCATTCTCCAATCAGGCTGAAGGGTTCATCAAATGAGGTCACATCAAAAACCCTCTCCCCCAATACCAAATCCGGCCTTATCAATGATAAAAAACCGAAAAGAATCAATATCGTCTTTTTCATTTCCGTCAGTCTGTTAATTGTCGCGTTTAAATTAAAGAGGTTGGGTTGGGTTTGTTTATTCCAACTTGAGTTAACTTCCCCGGATCGGAGAAAAATCAAAACCTGTTAATTGAGAGTCAACTTACAGGTTTTTTGAAAATAATAAAAGACCAAACAACCTCAAGAGGTGGCATGAAGGTGATATCAGAAGGCGCTTAATCCATAGCTGATGAAGAAACGGGACCCCTGTTTTATTTTGAAATGTCCTCGTAAACGAAACGGTCAAGGGTCTCACAGCGGTAACAAACAAAATTTTTTTGACTCATGAGATGATCGTTGGCCCGGTCTCTCTGGTTCTTATCCTCAAAAACGCCAAAAACCGCGCTGCCTGAGCCGGAAAGCCCGGACCCAATCGCGCCTTCTCTCCCAAGTAGCGTAATCAGCGCCTCCAAGATCTCATGCTTTCGCTTTAAGTAAGGCCAGAAATCGTTCCATTCCGGCTCAAGCTGCCTTAAGCCTTCCAGATCATAATGAAAGTTGGGTTTGTTTAAAGAAGAAATTCGACAGTTACGATAGGCGTCGGCAGTCTTAACTTCAATTTTGGGATAAAGAATCAAAAGAGGGATGGAAGAAAAATCTTTGATCGGGACGATATCGGTCCCCACCCCCCAAGCTCTGGAGGGCACCGGATTGATAAAAAAAGGGACATCAGCTCCCAAACCGGATGCCAGATAAAGAAGTTTCCGAGTGCTGAGTCCTAATTTGAACAGACGGTTTAAGACCACCAGTATTCCGCCCGCGTTGCCGCTTCCACCTCCCAACCCCGCGCCGACCGGAATGTTTTTGGTGAGGGTTACTCTGATCGGCAGAGTGATGTTCGCTTCCTTCTCAAGGAGCCTCACGGCCCTGGTGATCAGGTTTTTTCCAGGACTGCCCAAATCCATTGAACTGTTTAACTCATAAATACCGGATGGCGCGTTTTCAATACGGATATGATCAAAAAGAGACACCGGTATCAAATCCAACAGCAGGTTGTGATACCCGTCATTTCTTTTTTCCTGAATTCGCAGATAAAAATTAACCTTGGCGGGAGTTTTAAACTCAAAGGGGACTTTTAAAGGCATCGGTAAAATCTAAATAAAAATAAGCCGATGATCATAGGTTCATCATCTATAAATTAAAAGCTCGGAGAGAACCTTTCCCCCCGAACTTCATGTTAAGGCAATGACGCTAACCAATTAAATTATTACTTAAGATATTTATCGATCGTCTCCAAAAAATGGGTTTCAGGCAGGGCACCGGAGAAAACCTCACCGGACACGCTCTTGTTTTTTGGATTGTATTTCCCGACGATAAAGCTGGGAGTTCCTGAAATACCGACCGACGCGGCGACCTTGATGTCGTTTTGAACACGGCTGCGATAGGTGTCTTTATCAAGGCATTTATCAAAAAGCTTGAGATCCTTTATTTTGAGATCCCGCGCGTAACGCTTGAGGTCTTTTGGAAATTGTTGTTTCTGTTTGGTAAACATCAGAAAATGATAGGCCTCGAACTTTCCCTGATCGCGCGCGCATTCAGCCGCAATCGCCGCTTCGTCAGCCTCGGTGTGAAACTGAAGCGGGAAATGACGATAACCAAAAAGAACCTTGTTCTTATATTTATTTCTTAGCCTGGTGAGCGTGGGCTGCACCTTCTTGCAAAAAGGACACTGGTAATCGGAAAATTCAAGCACCATCACTTTTTCCTTCTGATTGCCCCACAAAAAAGCCGTCTCGGCGGGGACCGTGACCAGAAACTGGGTGGGTTCTTTTAAGGCTGTTTTCACCACCCCGTCTTTGATCGCCTGCTGGAAGACCGTATCATAAAAGAGCGCGTCTTCTTTGGCGCTGAGGAATTGTTTGATCTTTGGTTCCCAATCCTTCAGAGGGCCACGCTGGTTTAAGCTGTTGGCATTGTAAAACTTCATGATAGCCTCTTTGGAGATATCCGGTTTTTTCCTCTTTGAGTATTTCGGATAATCCTTCATCAGCTTTTCCACCAGCTTCGCCTGAACCCTGACCTTGATTTCATCATAAAGGTTTTTCCGCAGTTGGTTCACCTTCCTGTCCTCGATGTCCTGCAGGGTAATTTCTTCCTTGCCGATTTTAGCCAGAACCGAATCACTATCCAACAGACCTTTTAACTCTCCGGCGAAACCACCCTTAACTACGATAAAAACCAACAAACCCAGCATTATAAAAAACCTACTCAAAACTCCACTGGGGACTTGAATTTTCGTCATCTTTACATAAATCCGCATATTTAATTATTCTTCAAGGTTAAAAAGTTTAGAATTAATCAATAAAGAAACCGGTGATCTCTTAAGAATCAATCCACTCAAAAAAAGCGTCAACGCAATCCCCGCAAAGCTGGGTTCCCCGTACCTCCTTAATGATCTGGAACGCCCGTTCCTGATCAAATCCATCGCGGTATGGCCGGTTAGTCGTTAAAGCGTCATAACAGTCCGCGACAGCCGTAATCCTGGCGGTCAGCGGTATTTCCTCCCCCTTTAGCCCTTCAGGGTAACCTTTCCCATTAAAATGTTCATGGTGATGCCTTACCAGCGGTAAAATCGAAGCCAGACTATGAATCGGCTCCAGGATTTCGGTACCGATAACGGGATGTTTCCTGAAAATCGCAATCTCCTCATCGGTAAGCTTCCCTTTTTTCAACAAAAGACCGTCCGGGACCCCGATCTTGCCGATGTCGTGAAGCCGGCCTCCAAGCCGGATCGCCTCCATTTCTTCCTGATCGATTCCCAAAACCGTTCCGATTCCAAGGCTGATCTCCGAAACCCTTTCGGAATGCCCCCTCGTATAGGAATCCCTTGCTTCCAGCGCCTGGACCAAACTCGTGATGGTCGCGAGCATCGAAATTTTTTCCAGCTCAAGACGCTCTCTTTCGTGCAAAATCAGTTGAAACTGTTCGCTGAGAAGCTTTTCGACCGTGATGATCAGTTGTTCCATATTAAAGGGCTTGACCATAAAGGCCGCGGCTCCCCTCTCGATCATCCCTCTCATCGTGGAACGCTCGCTGTTGGCGCTCATGACCATAAAAGGTATCGTTGAGAGACTTTTATCCCTTCGGACTTCCTCGCAAAGCTCAAAGCCGCTCATCACCGGCATATCCAGGTCGCTGATAATCACATCGGGTTTCTTCTTTTTAAGCAGCCGCAACGCTTCCTTCCCGTTGAGAGCCGTGATCACCTGAAAGCCGTTTTTTGAAAGACCAACCTCCACCAGCCTTAAGATCGTCACCGAATCGTCCACAACCATGATCGTTCTTTCCATTTGAAAGGCGATCTTGTCCATGACCTCTACGATGGTTTTTGTCAAAAGCTCGTCCGATACCGCTTTCGGAATATAGGCCGATGCGCCGGCCTCGAAACCCTTATCGATATCCATGTCCGTATCCAGCCCACTCAGGATGATCACTGGTATGCCTCGCAGCTCGGGGTCATTCTTGATATTTTTACACAACTCCAAACCCGTCATCTTCGGCATATCCACATCCGACAAAATCATATCGATCGGCGTTTCCTTGGCGATCTCGATTGCCTCGAATCCGTCCGAGGCGGTGACCACCGAGACGCCCAGCTTCTCAAGTCTGATGGCTAAAAGTTTCCTTAAAGCCTCGCTGTCTTCGACAACCAGAATCTGTTTGGTTTTATCAAGAATCGTTTTTTCAGACTTTTTCATGAACCCATCAAGTTTAGGGTATCAACAACTCAAACCGATTACATATTTTGATCATGAGCATAACAAAAACAACCGTTTTTAGGCCAGAAGAAAAGAACAACGCGATCTATACAATTTTTTTCCAATCTTCAGCCTTGGGAATGATTGCTTATAAGTCCAGGCATCCTTACGCCTAACTGTGATTTTCCAGAGCGGACTCCTTTTTCGCTAAGATTTCCCTGAACTCGGAGATCTTGTCCTCTTCGATTTTTTGCGCCTTATGGGTAAAATCGATAAAAATCTTCAAGGAATCATACATCTGCGCCAAATCATCCCGGGTTGGATGCATGGTCTGAACAAACCAGTTCTCCAGGAAATTCGAGAGTCTTCTGGGCCTTAAGTCTTCAAGCTTCCCGATGGATTTCTCCTCGAAATAATCATCCAGTAAGACCTGAACGTCTTCCTTGACCCTTTCAACCGCGTCATCACTCAAATCCTTCTGCTCACCCAAATAAACGTCCAGCTCTCCCTCGATTTTCTCAAAGACCGTATCCGCCATAACCTCTTCCGCCTCTGCTTCACCTTCTAAAGTCTCTTCGGCCTCGGTCACTTTAGAAGCCTCTAGCTGTCGATAGCGTTCTTCCAGGTAATCCTTCCAGGTTATATCGTAATCACGAAGGAGGAGATTTAATTGCTCAAGTTTCTCCGGTGGTTCCTGCCCCCCATAAATCGCCTCGGCATAAAGATACATCGCGACGATGACCTGATTCATAAAGCTCAGTGACTGCTCCTGATTCACGTAGTAGGTCACCGCCTGAACCATGACCAGTTTATCCGGATTTTTTTCCAGCTCAAGCCTTTCTTCCATCCCTTTTAGCTGTGCCTTGAATTTTTCCAGAAACTCGCTGGTCGCCAGAGCCTCGATTTTCTCGGGGGTTTTTTCAAAACGGCTATCGACCGTGGCCACATCCTCTTTTGAAAAGGCGATCTCCCTCAACTCCGGCTCATATACAAGCTGGGCTATATTTTTCAGGCTCTTTTTAACCTTTGACATGGTCATTTTCTGTTGAACCGGCTTATCAGACTGGATTTTCCTCTTAATCGCCTTTCTTTTCAGATTCTTATTCTGTTGTCTCTTTGCGATTCCCGCTTTTTTTTGTTTTTTCTTCTTTGCCATTTTCCCTTGATCGATTGGATTTAATTTATTTTCTGATGGATAACAGTTCTAAATAAAACGTCTCATTTTTCTAACAACTTTACTTCAGCTGAGTCTGTTCACCCCTGATTTACCAAAGACTGAAAAGATTTTTCCAAACCGCGATTGAAGAACTCTGAAAAGTTGATTATCGTGGATATAAAGAGAACTTACTTGAAAGAAGGAAACGAAATCAACCGAAAACGGATATTTCAAAAATGAGCAAGGTCAAGGAGTACAACTGCCGTTCTTGCGGCGCGAAATATCCGAAGTGGACCGGCAAGTGCGCCCATTGTGGAGAATGGGAAAGTCTGGTCGAAACAATCTACAACTCGAAATCAGCCAGAGGAGAACAACTCCCCGTCGCGGAGGTGCTGAGCCTTGAGCACATTGATGACACAGATTCCCGGAGCCGCTGGATAACCGAGGTCGATGAATTCGACCGGGTCATCGGCGGCGGACTCGTCAGGGGGTCGTTCGGTCTTTTGGGCGGAAGTCCCGGCATCGGCAAATCAACCCTTATTTTACAACTCCTGGGCCGCTTCGCTAAAATGGGGAAAAAGGTCCTTTATATCACGGGAGAGGAATCCCCCTTGCAGATCAAACAAAGGGCAGAGCGTTTAAGCGTCTCTCAGCGGCAAATCCTGATCCTGGCCGAGACCAACCTGGAAAGCATTATCGATAAACTTAAGGAGACCCGAGCCGATTTCGTTGTCATCGATTCGATCCAAACCCTTTACACCGATGAGAACCCTGCGAGTCCGGGGAGTCTCTCCCAGGTCAGGGAAACCGCCTCGCTTTTGATGCGTTACACGAAAAAGTCAGCCATCACCTGTCTGCTTGTCGGTCACGTCACCAAAGACGGCGACATAGCCGGACCTAAGACCCTGGAGCATATGGTCGATTATGTGCTTTATCTGGAGGGCGCCAAGAAGGAAAACTCCAGGATTCTGCGCTCGGTAAAAAACCGCTTCGGGGATATCTCTGAAATCGGCCTCTTCAAGATGACCGAAAAAGGCCTGGTCGAAATCAAAAAACCCAGTTGGCTTTTTTTGGACCACGCCCACTCACCCCATCCGGGCTCGGCGGTTTTCGCCGCGAAGGAAGGAACCAGAACCCTTTTTTTTGAGATTCAGGTCCTGGTGGGAGACACCCAGCAGAGCTATCCCTCCAGAACCACCATGGGTATCGAAAAGAACCGCGTCCAGGTTCTGATCGCGGTTTTGGAAAAGCATCTGTCTTATGATTTCAGCAGAAACGACATCTATGTTAATCTCGCGGGTGGATTTAAGGTTTTGGAACCGGCGATCGATCTCGCGGCGGCGGCGGCTTTACTTTCGAGTCACGCCAATGTGGCTCTGCCTGAAAAATCGGTTTTTATCGGAGAATTGGCCCTGAACGGAGAAGTCCGAAGCGTTCCCTCGCTCTTGGAGAGGCTCAAGGAATCACAGCGATGCGGATTCAAACAAGCCTTTATCCCCGCCAACTCGGCTATCAAGGATTCCAGGCTTTTAGACTCCATGAATTTAAGCCGGATCAAAACGGTCCGGGATCTGAAAGAACAAATCCTTTAGCTTTGGATTATGTCCGCTATGGAGATGACCGGCAACGAAGTCTTGAAATTCAGGCAGAATCATTTCATACTCAAGGTCAAGGTTCTTCCAAAAAGCGGTCTTAACCAATGGGGCGAGGTACTGGGAAACGAAAGAATCCAGCTTAGAATCACCGCCCCTCCCGTCGATGGAGCCGCCAATAAGGCCTGCGTCCGTTTTATCTCGAAGGAATTCGGCACCGCCAGAAGCAACGTCCGGATCGCTCAGGGCGAAAAATCGAAATTGAAGACCTTTTTGATCGAAGCGGCCAATGAAGAGAAAGTCGAGAATTTCATCCGAAAATATATCGTAAAATAAGTGACTTGATAAATCGGACTTGCCTATTTAAGGCCAGCGAACCAAAATCAGTTTGGTTATCCTTTTAAAGAAACATCTTCCAGACAGGGCTTCGAATTGAAGATAAAATATTATTTCCTGATCAGTTGTTTTTTCACCTTATTTTTTAACACGCAGCCCCCCCTTTGCGCCAAGACACCCGCTATTCAAAAACCTAGTGCCACCGCCGCGGCCGAAAAACAGGACCGGGATTTAATCAGAAAACTGCTCAAGGATGGTTTTTACGATTTCGCCTTAATGGAATCCAACGAATTTTTCCATAAATACCCCAAAAGCGGTTTCACCGAAGAAATCACCTTTGTCACGGGACAGCTTCACCAAACCAAGGGCGAAACCGATCAGGCTTTAAAAGCCTTTAGCCGATTGATCAATGAGTTTCCAGACTCGATTTGGTTGGAGGAAACGCTCTTTTTAACCGCTTTGATTCACCTCGACAAAAAACAGTGGCAAAAAGCCCAGGACTATTTCAATCAACTGAAATCAAAGTTTCCGGAATCGAAATTTAACGATCAAAGCGCCTTTTTCTTAGGCAAGGCCGATTTCTATCAAAAACGTTTCAACCTGGCCAGCCTACATTTCCAACGGGCAAAGAACCAAAACAATCTCAGCGAAAACCGTTCTTTGGAGATAAGACTGTTTTTGGCCTGGATTGATTTCTTCCAGGGAGAGCTAAAGAAAGCCGAAAAACAGTTCCGCGAGCTCCTTAAATCCAAGCTGGATATGGAATCCAAATCACAGATCGCCTTTCAGCTGGGCCTTAAATCCTTTGAGAATAAAAACTATAAAACAGCCCTGCACTGGTTTGAGCAATTGAAAAAAAAATGGCCCCATGAAAACTACCGGGAGCAAAGCCTTTTCTACGCGGCCGAATCTTATTTTTCACTTTATCAAAAAGCCCCAGCCAGTCTCAAGGTCTATGAGCTTAGCAAAGCGGTGCGCTATTTTCAGGAAAACCTGCTTTTAAAAAAACCCAAGAAGGAGACCCTGAGCCGCTACCATAGAGGCCTGCTTTTAATAGCCCTAAAGAAAAATGAGGAGGCTGAGGTCGATTTTTCCTGGCTCCAGGAGACAAAACCCGAGTATGCCAGGAACATCGACCTGACTTTGTTGCGCGCGGATTATTTTTTGTCCTCGGGAAAAGAGGAAAAGGCCAACCAGGTCTATCTAAAAGCCCTTAATCACCAAAGCGATCCCAAAATCAAAAGTGAGCTTTTAGTTTATGCCTCAAGAGGCCTTTTCAAGGCAAATCAATGCGACCGGCTCCTTGATCTCACAGATACGCTGAATTTCGTTCCCGATCAGAAATGGTTACCGGAACTCGGTTATTACCGCGGAAAGTGCTTTTTTTCCGCCAAGAAATGGGAGAAAACCCAGCGGGCCTTGAATCAAATCCCCCTTGAATCGGAATTTTTTAAATTCATCATCAACGACCTCTTGATCAGTTATCAAAACACCCGGGATTTCAAGGACGGCCTTCGTTTTATCGAAAGAGCGGCTAAAAGCCCTGAGGCGAAAAAAAGCCTCATCTTTTTTTTGGTCAAAGCGGAATTCCAATTTGAATTGGGACTTTTCCCTCAAACTTTAAATACTCTCAAGGAAATCCAAAAAAGCTTCCCTGGGACCAGTAAGGACCCCGATATTCTTATCCGTATCGCCAAAACCTATGACCAATTGAGCAGCAAGGAGGACCCTACACAGAAGATGGCTTCCGGAGAACCTGATACATACCAAAAACAGGCGATGGCGCATTACGAACTGGCGTTTAAACTGCTTCCTGATGAAGAAATCCAGAGACGCCTTGATATCCTAAATCTGTTGATTAAACGCGGCGACCGGCAAAAAGATTACCCCAGGATCCTCGCCTATCTAAGTGAATATGTCGAAATCGAAAAGTCAGTTTCAAAAAGGGATGAAACCCGCCTGAAAATGGCCCGGATTCTCTTATATAAAACCAAGGAACAATCAAAAGCCAAGGAGATCTTAAGCGCCCTGAATCAGAGGGATTCAGATGAGGAAACCTATGCCATCGCCTCAAGTCTGCTGGCTGAGATCGCGATCGAGAACAATCGGCTGGATGAAGCCATTGAGATTCTTATGAATAGATCGGCTCAGACCCCAAAATCATCCCCTTGGTATCCGAAGTTTCATTATAGGCTGGCCGAGCTTTACCAGGCTCAGGAGCATTGGGAAAAGGCCGTTGATCACTACATGGAAACCTACAGGCACAGTCATGACAAGAATCTTAAGGAGCAGGCAAACAAGCAGGCCGGTCAAATCAAAGATTACTTAAAACAGACTCGATAACCGGTTCAAACCTAAAAAGACTTGCGCTGTAATCCCTTGGCTAAAAGCGCTAATTGAATTAGAATCATTCTTAAAACTCAAAGACCTATCCAATTTATACGCGGTCATGCTACCCTAATTTAAACGATAACCATTCTTGGATAATAATAAATCATGAGCAAGGAAGATCCGTTGTCTTCAAATGAAAAAGACACGCAGGAGAATCACGAGGAGTTTTTAGACCTTGTCCGGGAAAAGGTCCTGGAAAGAGAAAGAGAGCTTAAAGAACGGGAGGACCTCGATTCTGGTTTCAAGGCCACCCTGGACGCGCTTGAACAAATCACCCAAGTCCCGAGAAAAGAGATCGAAAAAATCGCGGAGGATATCCGCCGTAAAAGGATAAATCCGCAAAAAGATACGCAAGACATCCCTGGTCCATCAGGAACGGAGAATCCTTATTTTAAGCGGACCATGCATCCGGCGGCCAAGGAAGCGCTGTTATTGTTGCCCCAAGACCTCATAGAGGAATATATTGATGAATACCTGATCTTTCGCAAAAAAATCAGTATCGGCTATCTCTTCTGGCTGATCCCGCCCCCTTTTACCTGTCATTATTTCTATCTTAACAAACCCCTTTCCCAGATATTTTACAGCCTGACCTTTGGTGGATTTTTCTTCTGGTGGGTCGTGGACCTTTTCAGACTGCCTTTTGTGGTGATCGATCAAAACCAAAAAATCGCTCATCGTATCCTAAAAAAACTCATCCGCGAAAACCGTCAAAAGGGACTTCCCACACCCCAATACTTCGAGCTGTTTAAAACCTGGTTTCGGCAGATAAAATCGAACAAAATTGACACCGAACCCTAGAAGTCATCGTTCGTTTTAAAAAAAGAAGCTCTGGGAACCTTCATGGAGAAGACTTCTTTCCACCTTTTTTGTTTGAGAAATCATAAGATAATCAAAAATGATGGGAGCGGGCAGGATCGTCTTTGGGGAGGACTTGAGCATTTTTAGAAGCTCCTTGATCATCTCCGGTTCGACGGTAAAGTTTACGTAAAGAGCCATCTTGTAGGAGACCGTCTCAAGAAGGTTTCGTCTGGGATCGCGGAATTTGTATTTTTCGATCCAAGGATTCTTTTTGTCGATTTCTTCGATAAACTTTTCATCCAACCCCAGATAAAAAAGTTTTTTGCCGATCATCCTTTCAACATTTTTCGTTGAGCCAATGGCTTCATAGAAAAAGACACCCTCCTCGAAACCATCTAAAAATTCCTGGATTCCATCCGCCTTTACGAAATTCAACCGGTTGGTTTCTTCGGGACTGGTCTGGAAATAATCCTCCAGAATCACGGCTCCCTCCGGCAGATACCAGGGCCCTGGATGTTGTAAACCGACATTTCTTTGGTTAAATGTGGCTGAGAAAGGAATTAAGTAAACTTCCCACAAAACAGCGACGAGCCTGATGGGGCTTTCCAGCATCTCCTCCGACGGAATAAATCCCAAAGGAGCGATAGCGAACTTGCAATAATTCTTACTCAGATCAACCAGACGCTCCTTGAAATCAGACTTGAACGCCGGCTGAAACATTTCTTCTTTTTGGGGGAAATTCCACTGCCACCTTTTGGATAGCTCCTCAACGAAACTCCAGGACAGAGAATTTTTACCACCGGTTGAAACCGAGATCATCTCATCGCTATAACCTTTAGAAGGAAACGAAAAGATAACCGGCAGCAGAAAAACCGCCACCCAAAAAATTCTTAGCATTGACAGTTCGCGCAGAAAAAGCTGCTTCGCTGATTTTGTACCCGTCTTTGTATAGGATTGCCACATCTTTGACATGATTCTTTTTCCTTGCCGTAAACCTTTAGAAAATCTTGAAATTCTCCGGTTTTATCGTCCACCCGTTTATAATCCGAAATACTGGTCCCGTTTTTTTCGATCGCAAGAGACAAAATATCAACCATCGCCTGAGCGAGTTTTTCATGCTGCTTGAGACTTAATTCACAAGACGGTGAAAAAGGGCTGATGCCGGCCTGAAAAAGAATCTCACTGGCGTAAATGTTCCCGATGCCCGCGATAACGCTTTGGTCTAACAGCATTTGTTTGATGGGTCTTTTACGCCTTTCGCAATAGAACATAAAACGGTTCCGGTTTCTCACCGCGTCCAGCCCATCGGGTCCTAGGGCCTTTATCGCCCTGTGCTTTCTGAAATCGCTACAAAGCTCCAGCCGACCGAAGCAACGCGCATCGCTAAAAATCAGCACCTCGCCGCGCTCAAAAAAAAAATCAACCTGTCGTGGGGTTTTGGGTCCGACATGCTTGTCTGAAAAACAAATTTACCGGTCATCCGCAGATGCGCCAATAAAAAAAGATCCTCTTTCAATCTGAAAACAAGATACTTCCCCATTCTCTTAACCGCCGAGATACTCTGGCCGGTCAATTTTTTCTTAAATTCACCGCCATCACCCTTTATCACCAAATCCCGATTGATGAGAAGGGAGCGTATCTTTTTGCCGATTACCCTTTGATTCAGTTCCCGTACGATGGTTTCGACCTCCGGCAGTTCAGGCATTATTACCCAACAGCTCCCTTTTTGGGCTCTCTTGAGTCTCAGACAAACTCAACGCCTTTTCCCCCGCCAATTGCCGGATCGTTTTCTCAACATCCTCTAAAAGCTTTCTACGGTCTTTTTTTTCATATAAAAGCGT
>JAOUME010000137.1 GCA_029881655.1 Deltaproteobacteria bacterium
AAAAAAAAAGCGGCTAAACCCATAAAGGTCAAAAGAGTGATATCAATAACGCCGATGGTCAAAAGGGAGCTTAATGTCCCCAGCCCAACGGCGCATAAAAATATCGTGAATTCGGAGAAAAGAAAAAACGACAGGGTATAAGACATCGGAGAATAATGAACCTCCCTTACTTAACTGTGACCATTTTTCTTCGGAGATAGGCGATCTGGTGCTGATGAGGTAGATCTTTTGGACAGAAGTCCTCGCAACCCATTAGTGACATGCAGCCAAAAATACCGTCATCGTCGCCGATAATCTCATACATATCCTCTTCGGTTCTTTTATCCCGGGTATCCATTAAAAACCGCGCTACTTTCATGAAACCCACCGCACCCAAAAAGTCGTCGCGCATCCTTTTGGTTCCGCATGCAGCCAGACAGCATCCGCACTCAACGCAACGCTCCAGTTCATATATATTATCAGCCAGATCGGGGTCCATCGTTACTTCCATTTTGGTCAGGTCGATTTCACCCATGTTCTTATCATGAATCCATCCCTCGATTCTTTCGGAGACCGCCCGCATGACCTTGCCTGTGTTGACCGACAGGTCGCCAATCAGCTCGAAGGCGGGCAGAGGTAGCAGGGTAATTTCGCCTTTGGGGAACTTGCTGGTCAAGGTTCTGCAAGCCAGGTCGGGTTTGCCGTTGATCACCATGGCACAACTGCCGCAGATCCCAGCCCTGCAGACGAAATCAAATTGAAGAGAAGGGTCGTGCTGTTCCCTGATCTGGTTCAAGGCGATAAAAACGGTCATGCCCAGTGCCTCGGTTAATTCATAGGTGACCATCTTAGGCTTATCGCCTTCTATCTGTGGATTAAATCTCAGGATATGAAATTTAAGCTTTCTACCATTTTGTTGTTCTTGTCTCATTTGAAACCTCTTCCGACTCTTTCGTTTTTGCCTTGTAACTTTTTAGGGAGTTCAATTGGATTTAAAAGTTCTTGTATTTCAAAACGATCTGCATTTGGATTCGCCTTTGTAATCTCTTCGATCTGCTTGATTCGCTTCTCAGTGTCCTGGTTATCGATGATAGTCGCGTTTCCATAACCCCTTGAGGCAGGTGCCAACTCCATCGACAAGATATCCAGGTCTTCGTACTGAAGCTCGGGCATCTCGTCCTCCTCGTTTCTCCAGAAGGCCAGCGTTCTCTTCAGCCAATCCCTATCGTTGCGCTCTGGAAAGTCTTCCCTGGAGTGGGCTCCCCGGCTTTCGGTCCTTTGCAGGGCTCCGTAAGCGACGGTCAATGCGAGTTTAATCATTTTGGGGACGCGAATTGCCTCGACCAACTCGGGGTTTGAAGATCGGGTTTTATTCTTAAGTCCGATCTTGCGACTTCTTTTGAGCAGGGACTTTAGGCTACTGACGGCTAATTCCAGATCCTTTTGATTGCGGAAGATCCCGACGTTTTGCATCATAATTTCCTGCATCTCGCTTTTAATTTGAAAAACGTTCTCATTTGAAGATGATTCGATTAACTGGTCAATTTTTTGATTTTCCCGGTTATAAAACTGTTCAATCAGACTGGTTTTGATTTCGAGCTGGTTTTGTTCGCAGTAATCGGCTACATATTCTCCAACGATCATGCCCGCGACCACGGTTTCAGCCACGGAGTTGCCTCCCAACCGATTAAAGCCGTGCATATCCCAGCAGGCCGATTCGCCAGCTGAAAAGAGCCCTTTTAAATAAGGGCTCTGGCCAGTCGGGTTGGTCTTGACACCGCCCATGGAATAGTGCTGGGTCGGTCTGACGGGGATGTATTGTTTGACGGGATCGATTCCCAGGAAATATTCGCAGATCTCTTTGACTTCCCGCAGGTTTTTATCGATATGTTCCTTGCCTAAAAGTGTGATGTCGAGCCAGAGGTGGTCACCGTAAGGGGACGGTACGCCCTTGCCTTTGCGGATATGCTCGGTCATCCTTCTTGAGACCACGTCGCGTGAGGCTAATTCTTTTTTTTCAGGTTCGTAGTCGGGCATAAAGCGGTATCCATCTACATCTCTTAAAAGACCGCCGTCTCCGCGGCATCCCTCTGTGGTCAAAATCCCCACCGGTACGATTGCCGTCGGGTGAAATTGAACGGCTTCCATGTTGCCCAGCGCCGCCACTCCGGTTTCCAAGGCAATGGCCGCGCCGATCCCCTCGCAGATTACGGCGTTGGTTGAAACCGAGTAGAGTCTGCCGTATCCTCCCGTCGCGATGGTGGTCGCTTTGGCGATATAGGCAGTGAGATCCCCGGTGATCAAATCGCGTACGATGGCGCCGTGACAGTTCTCGCCATTGTGGATCAGGGCAATGGCCTCTTTTCTTTCATGCACCGGTATCCCAAGCTCAATGGCCTTGTTGTCCATAGCGTAAAGCATGGTGTGCCCGGTGCCATCGGCGGTAAAGCAGGTGCGCCATTTCTTGGTTCCACCGAAATCGCGGGCCGTGATCAGTCCATGGGCCTCGTCTTTTTCGGTGAGCTTGACTCTTTTGGCGTTGACCACGACATAGCGGTCACCTTTTTTTACCCGGCTCCAGGGAACGCCCCAAGTACTGAGTTCGCGTATCGCTTTTGGCGCAGTGTTTACAAACATTCGGGCGACTTTCTGGTCGCATCCCCAATCGCTGCCTTTGACGGTATCGGCGAAATGCACGTCCTCGTCGTCTCCCTCACCTTTAACCGATGCGCCAAGACTTGCCTGCATCCCACCCTGCGCTGCCGCGGAATGGGATCTTTTAGCCGGAATCAGGGATACGATGATCGTATCCAGACCTCTTTGTTTGGAGGCGATCGCGATACGAAGGCCAGCCAGTCCGCCGCCAATGATCAGTGAGTCAGTATAGATAACATTCATAACGCTACTCTTAAAAGAAATTAAGATTGATAATTGATCAAGGCTTCCGGTTTGGCCTGACTTGTTAAGGAACTGGGAATATAGCGCTCCCCTTGTTTATCCCGGTGCTCAATGCCGATTTTAACATAAGCTGCAAACGTAAATAAACCCAGCACGATGAAAAATATCGCCAACAGGTTTTTTAAGAACTTCAACTTTTTTCTGTTGGATACGGGATTTTTCCCGTCAAACCAGCCCCATTTCACGGCCAAACGGTACAGTCCGATTGTGCCATGAGCCTCGACCGCCAAAAGTAAGATGAGATAAAGCGGCCACATCCAATCGGAAACAAAGCGATCCGAGGAGGCATAAGGTCCGATCTTGTCCGGGTGTGTCATCATGATGTAAAGGTGGACCGAGCCGAAAAAAAACATGATAAATCCAGTAACAACCTGTGTATACCAAATATTAGTGTCCTTATGTTTCATCATTTTCATGTGGGAGCGGAAGACGCGGTGTTGTTTCCAACTTGAAGGGAATTTTCTGACCGCCAGACCCGCATGGACGATAAAGAGAAAAAAGACTCCTAAGACGGCGAAAGTCACCAAGATCGGGTATCCGTGGGTGGGGTCCTTTGACAAAAAGGATGCCTCAAGCGACTTGGCGACCCAGTACATCGATTCATTACCAAGCAGGATGCTGGAAACCAACAGCATGTGCGCCCACATGAACAAGCCCAGGATCAAACCGGTCGCACTTTGATAAAAATCAAGCCGGGCGGGGGTCCTGCTTTTTTTGACTTGCTCTGATAATAATTGTTCCATGAATTTACCTAATAGATATGTTATCTTATGCCTTGAGGCCAGCTTGTGTTTGTTTCATTGTTTAGCAGACATTGAGAAATACCACAATGAATATCTTAAAAAACGACATGCCTGTTGCCTTCAGCGAGCAATTCATGCTGAGTGATTCGTTGGTTCAATATACAAGCATGGGAGACATATCATATTTCATGATATTCAAAAGTCAATATAAAAACTTAGTTGAGACAAGTTTTTTGGGAAAATTAAGTTTTTTCTGCGTCAATGACGTAATGATAATAAAAGTAATTAATTATGATATTAAATAATTAAAGTAATTGAGCAAGCTAAAATTAACTAAAATTTGTTTGATAGTTAAATATCAAATCAAAAAAACGATTTATGCTCGCATTTTGGGTGTGGCATTAGTTAAGTAATAATAAGGAGAATTGCATAAACGCTATGGACTTTAAGATGAGAAATTAACTAAAATCCTGCTTTAAAACAAAGAAATATAGAATATATTTTTTTTATGTTGCAAAATAATATTTATTCTGCAAAAAATGAAAACTTAAGCAATCAATTACATTATAGCAAGGCACCGCAAGTCAATCTTGCCGAAGGCAAGAATAATTATTACTGAGCCTGTGATTATTTTTAATTTAACGGTTGCCATAAAAAATAAACGCTGATAACATTTTTCGATCACGTGCAAGCTTTAATCTTATTGCGCGGGAGCCAATACTAAGAGAGGCCTTTTTGGGCTCAATAAAAATTCAAGCAATAAAGAAATCATAAAAAGTTTATGCCGACGCTAAGCCAGCTGGTCCGAAAAGGGCGCAAGAAGATCCAAGAGAAAAACAAGGTGCCAGCCCTTCAGGCTTGCCCGCAAAAAAGGGGAGTCTGTACGAGAGTCTACACCACGACCCCCAAGAAGCCGAATTCGGCTTTGAGAAAAGTCGCCCGGGTCCGACTTTCTAATGGGATCGAAGTCACATCTTATATTCCAGGAATCGGACATAATCTTCAGGAACACTCGGTTGTGCTTTTAAGGGGCGGAAGAGTAAAGGATCTTCCTGGTGTGCGTTACCATATAATTAGAGGAACCCTTGATACTCAGGGCGTATCCAACCGCAAGCAAGGCAGGTCGAAATACGGCGCAAAGAAAGGATAAGGGGAAAACATGTCAAGAAGGCACTCAGCGATAAAAAGAAAGATAACCGGTGATTCGAAGTACAACAGTACTTCCCTAAGCAAGTTCATTAATTGCCTGATGTATGATGGCAAGAAGAGCACGGCTGAAAAGATCGTCTACATGGCTCTGGAAAAACTGGAGCAAAAGATCGAGGAAAAAACAGGACTGGAGATTTTTCTGGAGTCTATGAAAAACGTCCAACCGCATCTAGAAGTCAAGTCGAGAAGAGTCGGCGGGTCCACGTACCAGATCCCGGTCGAAGTTAGGGATTCAAGGAAGCTGACCCTAGCGATTAGGTGGGTGATTGATGCTGCGCGCAAAAGAAACGAAAAATCGATGGAAGCTAATTTAGCTTCGGAGTTGCTGGAGGCTTACAACAACAGAGGATCAGCCGTCAAGAAGAAGGAAGATACGCACAAGATGGCCGACGCCAACAAGGCGTTTGCGCATTACATGTGGTAAGGATCACAGTGAAACCCTTGGGAAAAAATGGAACCGCCAAATCTCAGTTGTTTGAGAAACATTGGTATCATCGCTCATATTGACGCGGGCAAGACCACAACGACTGAGCGGATCCTTTTTTACACGGGAAAGAGCCACAAGATCGGCGAGGTGCACGATGGGGCGGCCACAATGGACTGGATGGCCCAGGAGCAGGAAAGAGGCATCACTATCACCGCCGCTGCGACCAGTTGTTTTTGGGGGAAGGAAGGAATATTAAGCCAGATCAATATCATCGATACGCCGGGACATGTGGATTTTACCGTTGAGGTGGAAAGAAGTCTCAGGGTTTTAGACGGTGCTGTCGTTGTATTCTGCGGTGTTGGCGGTGTTCAGCCTCAGTCCGAAACGGTTTGGAGGCAGGCCGATTTTTACAAGGTTCCTCGACTGGCTTTTATCAACAAGATGGACCGCGTTGGCGCCGATTACGATCAGGTGTTAAGGCAGATGGAAGAGGTTTTAGGGGCAAAGCCTGTCAGCGTCAATATTCCTCTGGGAGCGGAGGATAGCTTTTCAGGTGTGATTGATTTGATCCGCATGAAAAAGGTTATATTCGAGGAAGACGAGCAAGGCTCCAAGGTCAGACTTAAAGATATTGAAGAGGAGCAGCTTCAAAGAGCGAACAAGGCCAGAAGCGAAATGATTGAGGTCTTGACGCTTTATGATGATGAATTACTGGAAAGGGTTATAGAAGAAAAAAATCTGACGGAAGAAGAGATAAAAAGAGTGATTCGCAAGGGTTGTCTTATGAATCGCATCACCCCGGTTTTTTGTGGCGCCGCTTTTAAAAATAAAGGATTGCAGCCACTTTTGGATGGGATCGTCGACTTTTTACCTTCCCCCATGGATGTGCCGCCGGTGGAAGGCAGAGGGCATAACGAGGAAACAAAAATTTCTTTCCCGACAGACAAAAGCGCCCCGTTAGCTGCCTTAGTTTTTAAGATTCAAGCGGATAGTTTTGCTGGAACATTGAGTTTTGTCAGGGTCTATTCCGGGCAGTTTAAGACCGGCGAGCAACTTTACAACTCTTCTAAGGGTAAGAAGGAAAGGGTTCAGAAGATATTCAGGATGCACGCTAATAAACGTGAGGAAATCCCATCGGCAAACACGGGGGACATTATCGCTTTGGTGGGTCTGAATTATTCTTCGACAGGCGACAGTCTTTGCCGAAAGGGCAAAGAGATCCTTTTGGAGAACATCAAAAACCCGGTGCCGGTGATTTCGATGGCGATCGAGCCCAAGACAAAAGCCGATCAGGAAAAACTGGAGGACAGCCTAGACAAGCTGGTGAAAGAAGACCCGTCCTTCTCGGTAAGTAGGGATTTGGAGACGGGACAGATGTTAATCTCGGGCATGGGCGAACTTCATCTTGACATTCAGGTTGAGCGACTGAAAAGGGAATATAATCTGGTTGTGAATACAGGAAAGCCGCAGGTGGCCTACCGAGAGACGATTAAAAAAAGGGCTCGCGAGAAGGAGGTCTTTTCCAAACCCCTGCTTGGAAAACCGGTATATGTGGCATGCGAATTGGAAGTCAGCCCGCTCGAAGCTGGGAAGGACAACCAGATTGAGTACGGAGAGGGATTGAATCACTCCGAGGAGATTAAAAAGATGATCTTGGAGGGCATCAAGGATGGTTTTTCGTCTGGAGTGTTGGCGGGCTATCCGGTTTTAAGCGTATTGGTGAAGGTCAAGGATGTCGAATACAAAGAGGATGAATTTAATATCAACGCTTTTAAGATCGCGGCCTCCTTGTCTCTGCGAAAATGTTTGATACAGGGTGAACCCGTTAAACTTGAACCCATTATGCAAGTTGAGGTGACCACCCCCAAAGAATTCACAGGGGATATACTGGGAGACCTCAATGCCCGAAATGGAAGGGTGCAGTCCATTGAAGATAAAAAAGGAGTGCAGATTCTTCATGTAGGTGTTGCATTATCGACAATGTTCGGTTATCTTACTGGATTACGTTCCTTAAGTCAGGGGCGGGCATCTTTTTCGATGATGTTTAATCACTATGACAAGGTATTTAAGGCTTAAAAAGCATTTTTTATTCATTATAAACTAAAGACGATATATTAAAGGAGATTGCATGTCTAAGGAAACTTTTAAGCGTGACAAGCCTCACGTCAATGTCGGGACGATTGGTCATGTCGATCATGGCAAGACCACTTTGACGGCCGGGATCACCAAAGTATTGGCGATGTCTGGTAATGCCGAG
>JAOUME010000144.1 GCA_029881655.1 Deltaproteobacteria bacterium
TTATAAGTGAGAAAAATAAGGAGGTGAATGAACGACGAGCGCAGACAGTCCTTACCTTCGGAGCGAATCGATCTTAAGATATTGCAATCCTTGAGAAGGATCATCCGGGCCGTGGACCAACATTCAAAAAGACTTGCCAGCGAAGTGAGCCTGACTTCGCCTCAGCTGGTCTGTTTACTGGCTATCGAAGAACTGGCCCCGGTCGGACAGAAGACCTTGTCGGAAAAGGTTTATTTAAGTCCCAGCACGTTGGTGGGAATCCTGGACCGCCTTCAGGCGAAAGGACTGATCACCCGGGAGCGCAGCAAGATTGACCGCCGGGCTCAGGTGATCTGCCTAACCCCTCAGGGCCACGACATCATCGCGCGTGCGCCTTCTCCCTTGCAGGATAAGCTGGTCAACGCTCTTTATAACTTAACCGAGCTGGAACAATCAACGATCTGCCTCTCCCTGGAAAGGATCGTAGAGCTCATGGAGGTCCAAGACATCGACGCTTCACCGCTTTTGGACACCGGAAAATTGGACGAATAACCTCTTGTCGTTTTGTTAGAACCCCGACTGGAGATTTGTCACCTATCTCTACAACTAAAAATGGCTGTTCGAACAGAATCGGTTAAAGGGATTAAAGCCCCTCAATATGACGAAGCCCAAGGAGTGATTAAGCAGGGATTGGATACCTGGCGTAGAGGGGTGGTAAATGAAACGCGTGTGAGATATTTATCGGTCTAAGTCATTACTTCCATGAATCAACTTCCAATCCCCTGGAAGTCTGACGCTAGTGACAAACCGGCCCGGTTTTATATCATAGGTTCTGAGTCAAACAGGAAAATTTAACGGCCTCAAACAACTTTTTATTTTTGTTTCTACGTGATATGTTACCTACAGATTCAAAAAGTGACTCTAGGGCGTTTGGACCTAAAATCAAGACCGTTGGCCGGCTCAAAATTTATTGTTCCAATTAACCTTTAGATAAAAATGTCTGAATTCAGACAAGATATCGCGACCGGCGAGTGGATCATCATCGCCACGGAACGCGGGAAAAGACCCGAGGATTTTGTCGATCATACAACTCCTAAAAATCTTCTCCCCGAACATGACGAGGATTGCCCTTTTTGTCCTGGCGGCGAGGCGGCTTCAATATCCTCCAGTTACCAGGTCGAGAGGCCCGATGGCTGGAGTTTACGCGTCCTGCCCAACAAATATGCCGTCCTGGACCGTAACTCAACACCCCAAAGAAGAAGCAGCGGCATCCATCTCTTCGCCAATGGTTATGGAACCGCCGATGTCATCATCGAAAGTCCGAAACATAACTCCAGTCCGGTTAGCATGGAACCCGGGGAATTCGAGGAGGTGATCAAAGCCTATCGGGTGCGCTACAACCAGATACTTGAGGATAAATATATCAATATCATCAATATTTTCAGGAACTACGGCCAGCAGGCCGGTGCTTCCCTGGCGCACCCTCACTCCCAAATCATCGGGAGTCTGGTTTGTTCGCCGCAAATCAGCGAAAAAATCTATTACGCCAGAAGAGCCTTTAATACCTGGGGAAAATGTATTTATTGCGACCTGATTTCGGCGGAACTGAAGCAAAAAGAGCGTATGGTCTGTCAAACCGAACATTTTATCGCCTACTGCCCCTTTGCTTCTAAATTTCCTTTCGAAATCAGTATCATCCCCAGAAGGCATTTTAGCGTTTTCGGCAATATCCGCCCAGAGGAGGAAAAAGACCTGGCCAATATCCTGCAAAACGTCCTGCAAAGGTTATACTGTCTCTTGGGCGATCCCGATTACAACTATATCATCAACTCGATTTCGACCAATGACGGTGAAGTCCAGTTTTATCACTGGTCTCTAAATATCATGCCCAGGATTACAAAGCTGGCGGGTTTTGAGTTTGGAGCGGAAATCTATATCAATATCACGGCTCCCGAGGATTGCGCCAAATTATTACGGGAAACCGATTTATCGAAATTAAATAAAATATAATTCCCCGTTTGAATTTTAAAACTAATTTTATGCCCGGAGGGTTTCAACTTCTCAATTTTTCTTTTTCGCGGCCATATACCGTATCAATCCTTATTTTTTGGCAATAGGCAATCACGGCCCCACAGGGCTGGGAATATGATATTTTTCAACTTATCGTGATGGCAATACCCCAAATTTTACTCCACTTCTAGAGTTAGTCTTCCGTTCAATTCGATACCTCGTTAAATGAAAATAAGTATCGATTTCAAAAGGCAGCCAAGGAAAAGCCGGTCATAAATAAAAGCTGATTTAAGCTGGGTAAGTCGCTGATTATGCAGAGCATAAATCCTTTCGGGGAGCGCTGAACTGAAGCTGGTATGTTCAATTAGCCCGCTTAATTATACTTGATTTGTATAATCCAAGGTGATAACGACATAAGTGTATAAGAAAAAATAGCTTTTATACGAATAGATGAATCTTTTATCATTATTTTCAGATGCCTGTTTTCATTTGGATCTTTTTCTTTTTTCTGTTTCCGGGCCTCGTTTTCGGGATTATTCCCGAGCGCAGACCTGACGGGATAAGCGAGGAGTTTGGCTGGTTTGTGGCTCCGACTCCCATTGCGATCGAAGGGGTGGGCTCATCGATTTTTTTTTCTGGTATTCTCTCGAATTTTTATCAAACATCCGATCTCTTTGCTACCCGATCGATTCCGGGCGGAGAATTTGATTTTGGCGCGGTTGTGATTGATGAAGTCCCCCTGTACACGAAGCATCTTCTGCTGACCGCCGGCAAATATGATAACAGTGTCACGGTCACCCTGTTTGAACGGGGGATTGATTCCAAGGCGGATGATTATATTCTTCCCTTTGTGCATGAAAAGGGTGACATTTTTCAGGCTAAATTGCTTTTTTGGGAGGAGAGGCTCGTCTTTTTCTACCAACTCTTAAACCGGGATTCGACGACCGAGCGAATTTATGATAAAAATGGCAATATCTTATCATCAGAACCGACCAACTATCAATACAAAGGATCGATTTTCGGTGCCATTTTTGATTTTACCGATGATCCCATTGACCCCAGAAAAGGTATCCGTCTGGGCCATAAGATGCGTCCAGTAAAAGCCGGATTCCAGTTCCAAAGCGATATCCGGGTCAACGATACCAACTTAACCGGCTATCTCCCGCTCTTCGGCGCAGATACTTTGGTCTTTAATTTCTATACATCCTTATCCAGCGTCATAAGGCAGGGAATCACCGATGAGGCAACCGCCCGCATGATCAACAATCAAAACTGCGCTATGGCGCCTGATTACAATGCCTGCAAAGCCGGCGAGGATAAGCTGGTCGCGGACTTTATCGCCTATAACAAGTACGGCTTTACATCCATGGGGGGAAGCAACCGCCTGAGAGCTTATCCGATGTCCCGCTTTAGCGCCGGTAATGCCTCATATCAGGGAATTGAGTACCGCTACAACTTTTCGGCCACACCCACCAAGATCAACTGGTATGTTCTCGGCGGTCTCGAGACGTTGCTTCAGATCGCATTTTTTTACGAACAGGGCACTGTCGCTGAGGATATCTCCGAGCTCTACATAAATTTAAAGCCGTCCTACGGGGTGGGTTTCAGGGCCCTGATCTCAGGCTTTGTTTACCGTTTTGATTTTGCGTACGGTGATGAGGGCTTTGTCCCGACCATCTTTATCGACTACCCTATGGATTTAAATCCCATTGCCGGCAACTGAGCCGCATTAAAATCAAGTCCCAAAAACCCCTTTTCAAATAGCTTCAAAGACAGGTAATCTGTATCAGGTAAAATGACAAGCCGGCACTTTTTAGGAAAAACTCCAATCCTTCGATGAACTTATGAAAACCCACCAGGATTTGCAAAACGAACTGCGAAGCCTCGCCGATGAGGAACTGGCTGTTCACAGCGCGAGGTATTTTCAAACCCAAAAGGGCGGCTACGCAGAAGGAGACCGCTTTTTAGGGATTCGCATGCCGAATTTGAGACAAGTTATAAAAAAGTACCGTCTGCTGAGTCTTGAGGACACAGAGAGCCTGATGAAATCAGTTTATCACGAGGAGCGGATGGCCGGGGTTTTGATCCTGGTGGAACAGTACAAGGCCGCCAGGAGCGATGAGGAGCGGGAGCGAATCTACCGGGCCTATATATCCCGGTTCGAGCGGATCAACAACTGGGATCTGGTCGATGTCTCCTGCCCGAAGATTGTGGGGAAGCATCTGATGAGCCGGGACCGCGGCATTCTTTATCAATGGGCCGGCTCTGGGCATCTCTGGACGAGGCGGGTATCGGTTATCTGCAACCTCTGGCTGGTTAGTCAGGGGGACTTAAAAGAGGTATTTCCACTGGCCAGACTCCTCCTGAGCGATCCCCACGACCTGATCCACAAAGCGGTGGGCTGGGTGTTGCGGGAAGCATGGAAGAGAGACTCAGAAAAGACGGAGAGCTTCCTAAAAGAGCATTACCAGGCCATGCCCCGCACCATGCTCCGCTACGCCATCGAAAAGATGCCGGAAGCCAGAAGAAAAGCCTACCTTGAGGGAACCTTCGAGTCACAATGATCTGCGAGCCGCTTGATGATGCTTTTGTTTTCAGGGACCACCAGCTTCAGTGAGCTTGACAATATCAAGCGGGAGTCCTTTGATGGAGTACTGGTGGGGTTCATAAACAAGTCACTGAATTTAAGCGATCTTGTTATCTTTAGTTGGAGCCAGATTATTAAATCCCCCTGTCTCCTGAGCATCACCCCTTAAATCAAAATCCGCTCATGATAAGCCGGCCTCATGTTTAATAAATTATACTTTCCCCGCATCCTTTTGATTGCTTTGATCGGATTTCTGGCCTATCAAATCGCATTTACCTGGGTCCCGCTTTGGCGAAAAGCAACCCTGCTTCTGGGGACAGACCTGTCAAACATTCAAATTATAAAATGGCAATGCCCCAAATTTTACTCCTCTTCTAGAGTTAGTCTTCAGTTAAAATGCCTGTTTTTTTGAGTCGAGCATTTTCCTTTTCTAAATCGTTGAGTTTCTTAGCTTGGGTAATTTTTAATCCCCCATATTCCTTACGCCAACGGTAATAGGTCTGCTCAGTAATCCCAATTTGCCTAGCGGCAAAAAAACGGTTTGACCTTGATTGATTTGGATTTCTGCCTCTCTTAACAAAGAGATGATTTTTTCTGGTGTATATTTCTTTCTGGCCATGGTTTTCTCCTGCTTCATGAGCAAATTATAGGGGGAAAGGTCAGTTAAAAGACGTCGATTGATTACCGGACTAAAGCATCCTCTTTTTTCAGATTTTTACTCTTTATTGTTGTTATATTTCAGCTATTTACTGCTTTTTATACCCTGCGACATGGGTATTTTCTGCGACCTGAATCACTCCCGTGACACCTGCCGCCGGAATTAAATCCGTTTGTTTCTCACAGCCCCAGCCAAGACCTATTCGTTTGACAATCTTGACCAAACGAGTTCCAATATTTAAAATTGCTTCAATTCATTTATTAACCGTCGCCCAAACGCATGAGCCCATTTTACCTACAGCTATCCACCTTCGTCCTGCCCCTGTTCATCGGGGTCATTCTTCTGGTTGCCTCCAAGTACACCCGGATTCCGAACATCATCCTGCTCTTGGTGGGCGGTGTCTTGCTTGGACCCGAGTTTTTTGGTCTGGTTGATCCGAAATCCACCGGAGAAGGTCTTAAGCTGATCATCTCCATGTGCGTGGCGGTCATCCTTTTCGAGGGCGGTCTGACCCTTCACCGAGATGGGATTAAGAAGGCGACGACGGTCATCTGGCGTCTCTTGACCATCGGCGTGCTGATCACCTGGCTGGGCACGGCCGCGGTCATTCATTTCATCATGGGCTATCCCATCTCGATGTCCCTGGCGGCCGGAAGCCTGGTAATCGTTACCGGACCTACCGTGATCGCACCCCTTTTAAAACGCATCCAGATTAAGGAAAACCTTTATCATATCCTGCACTGGGAAGGGGTTTTGATCGATCCCATCGGCGTTTTCATCGCCATTTTGTGTTTCGAGTGGATCAGCATCGAAGGCGGTTTTTTGACTCATGTCTGGCATTTGGGTTTGCGAGCCTTTGCCGGTGTCGTCATCGGTTTTGCGGGCGGCTGGATCATCAGCGTTCTTTTAAAACAAGAGATCATCCCAGAAAAACAAGGCAACATTTTCGTTTTTTCCTCCGCTTTATTTTTATTTGGTCTTTCGGATTTCATCATTCACGAGTCCGGAATTCTGACCGTTGTCGTGGCGGGACTCGTAGTGGGCTGGGCCAACCCACCCATGCTGAAGTACATCCAGCAATTCAAATCCGACCTGACCGATCTGGCGATCGCTCTGGTTTTCATTCTATTGGCGGCAAATCTTGACTTGTGGCAGTTCCTCATTTTAGGCTGGGAAATGCTGCTCATCTTGGGTTGCGTCCTGTTTCTGATCAGACCACTGAGCATCTTTTTTTGTACCTTCGGCTCCCAACTGGTAACCAAGGAAAAGCTTTTTTTGTCCTGGATAGCTCCTAGAGGCGTGGTGGCCGGATCAATGGCCTCCCTCTATGGACTTCAGTTGGTCGTTAAGGATTATCCCAACGCCCTCTTTTTCGAGACGTTTACCTTTAGCGTGATCGCCGCCACCATTATCCTGCAAGGCGGTTCAGCCGGGATCTTCGCCAAGTGGTTACAAGTCAAACAACTTGAAAAAAAAGGCTGGTTAATCGTTGGAGCTCACCAGTTTTCAAAAAAAGTCGCTGATTTTATTTCGAAGACAACTAAAGGAACCTGCGTGATTGTCGATACGAATGCGGATGCCGTCAAAGAGCTAAAAAAAGAAGGTATCATCTCAATTGAGGGCAATGCACTTTCGACCGATGTTCTCCCACCCGAACTCGGATCATCCATCGGCAACCTGCTGGCCCTGACCGATAACCGGGATTTAAACCATTTGATCTGCGAAAAATGGTCCGAGTACATCGACAAAAAAAACCTCTACCGCTGGACATCCCAAAGCATGGAGATCGAAAACCAAATCGGGGGAATGGGAAAACCAGTCTGGGCGCAAATCCAAAAACCTTCCAAAATGGCTTTTGAGTTGAAAAAAGAGGAAATATTTTTCAATCATTTACAAATTGAAGAATATTCGGCTCAGATTAATCCGGCATCGGTCCTCCTGACTCAAAACCATGGCCAACTATTTTTCCAG
>JAOUME010000138.1 GCA_029881655.1 Deltaproteobacteria bacterium
TCCACCGAGAAAGAGTCTGTCGAGGATATTCTCAGTCAGGTTAAAAGGGCTATCCGCATCATCAACAACATGAAGAGTTTTGCCCATCAAGGTCATATCAGCACGGATGAAATCATTCTGGCGGGTCCCGTCAGGGACGCCGTGGATTTTTTCAGTGCCCAGTTCAGGGTACAGCAAATCGAGATGCTCCTGGAAATCGATGATGACATTCCATTGCTAATGATGGATTACCAGAAATTCGAGCAGGTCGTGGTCAACCTCGTTGTCAACGCCCGGTACGCGGTACAGGAAATGGGAAAAATCAGGGGAGAAGATTTCAAAAAAAAGATCGCCATCCGTTTGATTAATGGCTGTCCCGAAAAAGAGGTCCTTTTTGAAATCACCGATAACGGTATCGGTATGAGCGCGGAAGTAAGAGAACGCTGCGTTGACCCTTTTTACACGACAAAAAAAGTGGGTGAAGGCACCGGTCTGGGGCTTTCGATCGTTGACAGCATTTTGAAGGATTTCGAAATAACGATGGAAATTCAAAGCGAGGAGTTAAAGGGATGCGCGATCAGGTTACGCATCCCCTGCCCGTAACGGCTTTTTCCCCCTAAAATACCCACCTCTAAGGACTTTGCGACTATCAGGCGTAGTTTAAACCCAAAGCGACCATTTGAGAGATATTTAATTCGAAGATATCGAAATTATTGAGCCCCCTTTCGGTCAAAATCCTTTTTGCCATGTGAACCCGGCTTCCGGAGCGGCAGTGCAACAGTACCTTGTCGTACCGCTTTAGCTTCTTAATCCCCGTGCCGGACTGAATTTCGCTGAGAGGAATATTCACCGCGCACTGAAACCTTCCCTGCTGCCATTCGCTTTTCTCCCTGATATCCACCAACTGGGCGCTTTTGGCTTTTATATCCTGAACCAAGTCCGTATAATCCCGCTTAGGACCAAATAACGATAAACCAAACATATCCTTCTCTCCTTAAATAGCTTTTCTTGTTAAAAAATACATGTAATATAATTATATATGAATAATCTTATATTGCAAGCAGTCTTTCGCGATAATTTGTTTCCAATTGAATTTACAACCTTTTTAATGTTTTTTATCAGCGCGGCATGTGTGGTTTCGGTGTCAGAGACAACTGGCTTGTCACAATTTTTTTCAGGGTTGTAATCCCTCGGATCATTCTTTAATATAAGTAAGGTTGTTTGCGTATACGACTTCATCGATTCTCCGCTTACCTCACATCTTGGCCAAGAACCGAATATGAAAAGATCAGAAATGATTTCATCCGCTGGTTCCATCAGAAAAATCGTCTTATACCTTAGCACGGTTATCGCAATCTCGCTTTATGGTATAAAGGTCTGTCCTTTTTTAGAGTCTTTGAGCTTTGATGAAGTGATCAGCCCTGTATTTATTGTAATACTGTTTCAGTGGATGTTCTCCCAGTTTGTCATTATGCCGTGGATTCTTAAAAGCGGCTATCAAACTCAGATCAACCGGATCTATTTTACGGAATTGCTTTTATTTGTGGCGGCTGGTGTCATATTAACGGCCTATAACACACTGAGGTATCAATTTCCTGTTGAAAGTGGTTTGAAGGTTCTGATCGGATTGCTCTTAGCGGGCTTTTTCGTTTCCCTGGACCTGGCTTTATCCCGGGAATTTGAAATGTTTGTCTTATTTAAAAGGACTGGAGAGAGGATTGAGCGGATTCACTTTAAAATATCTTTTTCCGGCAAGCTGATCGTTTTCGTCGCGACTTGCGCCTTTTTGATTCTGATCGTTTTTTTCTTGCTGCTTAAGAAAGATATTGACTGGCTTTCCAAAGTCAGCGGACTTGTCCCTTTTGGGGAGGCTCAAAATTCTATTCTTAAGGACTTCATTTACGTCGCTATGTTTTCGGTTTTTCATATCATAAACCTTCTTTTGTCATTTTCCAGAAACTTAAAGGCTTATTTTAAGACCGTAAACCACGCTTTAAAGGAGGCCTCCGAAAATCGCTTCGACTCATTTGTTCCGGTAAGCAGCAACAATGAGTTCGGATTTTTGGCGATGAAATCAAACGAAATGATTCACAGACTCAAAGAACACGAAAATGAGTTAAACCAGATTATCGAGAACTTAAGAAAAAGTGAAAAAAATCTGGCGAAATCTCAGGAAATAGCCCAGCTAGGCAACTGGGTGTGGCATGTCAAAAGCAATCAACTGGAATGGTCCGATGAGATCTTTCGAATTTTCGGTTTTTCTCCCCAGGAGTTTAAACCCAGCTACGAAATATTTTCATCCATGATCCACCCTGACGACAGGGAAAAAGTCCATAAAGCAACCGAAAAAGCACTTACGGAACATTCAAAATATCAGGTTGACCACCGGATCATACTCAAAGACGGCAGTTATAAGGCCGTTCATGAACAGGGTGAGGTCGAACTGGACTTAAATGGTCAACCTATCAAAATAATAGGGACGGTGTTAGACGTTACGAGCATCAAAAAGATGGAAAATCTCCAGGAACTCTACCAAAAAGTTTTCGAGAGTACACTGGAAGGAATCGCGATCACCGACGAAAGCGCGATGGTGCTCTATGTAAATTCAGCTTTTACCAAAATCACTGATTACCCGGAACAGGATGTCCTCGGCAAAAACATCAACCTCCTAAAAAGCAATACTCATTCCGTGGAGTTTTATCAAAAGCTATGGAAAGACTTAACCCAAGAAGGACAATGGCAAGGAGAGATATGGAACCGTCGGAAGACAGGAGAAATCTATCCCGAATGGCTCACGATAACTAAAGTTCACGATCCCTTTACGGAAGGGATCCAATATGTCGCCGTTTTTTACGATTTAACGGATATCAAGCGTAAAGACGAACTAGTGGAATACAAGACGAATTACGACGGGCTTACCGATCTTCCCAACCGTACCCTCTTTAAGGAGCGTCTCGAGAAAGCCATACTCGGCGCGAATAAAAATAAAATTATGACTGGGGTGATCATGCTTAACATCGACCGATTCCAAAACATCAACGAGAGTTTTGGTTATAATGTCGGTGATAAAATGTTAAAAATGATATCCAAAAGGTTGGAGAACATACCAGACAAAAAGGTCACTCTTTCCAGATGGGGTGGAGACGAATTCATTTATCTTTTGGAAGAAATCCAAAACATACACGAGGCGATTGGATTTACCCGCCAGATTTTCGATAAATTTAAAGAACCTTTTCATCATGAAGAATTCGAGATTTTCATCACATTCAGCGCAGGAGTCACGGTTTACCCATATGATAATAGTGACGCTGAAAACCTCATTAAAAACGCGGATATCGCGAAAATAAAAGCCCGTTCTTTGGGAGGAGACAACCACCAACTGTTCATGTCATCAATGAACCAAAAAACCCAGGAACGGATAAAACTTGAAAGTGATTTAAGAAATGCTTTAAATAAAAACGAACTGGAAATCTACTATCAACCAAAAGTAGGGCTGAGTAGTGGAAAAATCATGAGCTCCGAAGCCCTTTTAAGATGGAACCATTTTTCACAAGGCATGATCTCTCCTGGTTTTTTTATCCCTTTGGCTGAAGAATCCGGTCTGATAATGGAAATGGGGAACTGGGTGATTCAGGATGTCTGTAAGCAAATACGAAGTTGGTTGGACGCGGGCCTTTACAATATTCCAGTCGCGATCAATTTATCCGCGAGACAGTTCCAAAATAGCGATTTAGTTGAAAACATCAAGCAAATTCAGGATGAATACCGGTTAGAAAATCAGCACCTTGAATTTGAAGTCACCGAAAGCCTTGTAATGCAGGAGATGGATAAGACAATTGAGATGTTAAAACAATTAAGATCGAAAGGATATCTTATCGCCATGGATGATTTCGGAACGGGGTATTCTTCTTTAAGTTATCTCAAAAATTTCCCCATAGATATTTTAAAAATCGACCAATCCTTCATTAAAAATATCAGCAACAATCAAAAAGACGCTGATATAGCGAAAATCATCATTGAAATTGGTCATACACTGGACTTGAAAATCGTTGCTGAAGGAGTGGAAACCAAAGAACAACTCCAGTTTCTCAAAAAACATAACTGCGACCTAATCCAAGGCTTTTATTTCAGCAAACCTCTTCCAGCTAAGGAATACACCCAGCTTTTGTTATCCGCTAAACAACTTGATAATGAATAAGAGTTGAGTCTATTTTACGTTATGAGCTTTTTCCAATATTGTATTTAATTTTAAATACGGTTATCGAAAATATGAAACTAACAACACATCCTATCGTAAGCAAAATGAAAGTAACAATTCCATTGTTATTGTTAATCGCCCTTCTCTTGGGTAGGTCACAACTGCTGGCTAACAACCTGCCTCACCAAAACTATAAAAATTTAGGGGGCGAGATACGGCTGAAGGATCAATTCAACAAAAATTTTAATCTTAATAAGAACCTTGGTAAAATCATTGTTTTATTTTTCGGTTATACAAATTGTCCGGATATTTGTCCGGTCACACTCGCTACTATGAAAGAGGTTAAACAAGATTTGGGGGATTATTCCAGGGAGGTCCTATTCATTTTTATCACTCTTGACCCAGTACGCGATACACCCAAGGTCCTCAGAAGATACTTAAGGAACATTGATCCGGAATTTATTGGGCTTAGGGGCAGCGAAAGTCAAATCGCCCAAACCGCTGAAAATTACAGCATCCGCTATTCAGTTTATGATAAAAAATCAGTTCTCGACTACAAGATTGAACACACTCCTTTTGCCTATCTCCTTGATCAGGACGCAAAAGTAGTCAAGATCTTTCCTTTCAACAGCAATAAAAACATCATCTTGGCGATGATTAAAAAACTGCTTAAAGCCAACTCCTCAAAAAACCCTTAATTGACTTCGGCAGGCCTTGTTTTTTATATTGACAATTTATTTGCGCTCAGCAAAGATACACTTGTTCACCTAATATATCTTTGTTCACTTTGCTGAATTGTATTTTAAAAGGTTGAAAAGTCATAATAACTCTATGGCATTAAAATTGTAGCAGTTATAAAACGGACGACTAAATATCCAAAATATTATTCATCACCCAGTTTAAGGATACCTCATGAAAACCAAGGATAAAAAGAAATTGGTCTTAATAGGCATTAAAAAAAAGGGAGATAAAGGTTTCCACATACGCTCAGTTAAGCCTGCTGTCCCTGAGACGATAGGGGTGAGGACGTATACTTAGCGATAATAAATCCTAAAGCTGCGACTTTATCAACTATGGGAAATTAGCCTGGATGATTGAAAACGAGAAACCCGCGAGTAACTTCGGTCAATAAAAGCTTAAGTAAACCGAGTCAAAAAGCCAACATAACTGTCGGATTAAAGTTTTGGCGGTTACCAATTTTGTAGGATTTTATTGTTGGTGTTTGACTTAGGCGGGATAAGTCCGGTGATAAGTTTCATCAGTCCAGAATATATTTCTCAGGATCGACATGCTGGTCGCGAACCAACACTTCGTAATGGAGATGAGGTGCGGTACTTCTTCCCGAATTCCCGATCCGAGCGATGAGATCGCCTCTTTTTACTTTTTGCCCCACCTGAACCAGATATTTAGCCAAGTGCCCATATCTTGTTACGATATTGTATCCATGGTCAATCACCAGGAATTCACCATAACCTCCATTATAAAAGGTATTAACAACAACCCCATCAGCAGGCGCGTAAACCGGAGTATAGGGTCTGTTAGACCAGTCCACGCCGTTATGGAATTTTTCTTTCCCGGTAAAGGGATCGACTCTCTTTCCAAAATTCGATGATAAATGCCCAGTCGTTGGTGAAATTGAGGGTGTTCTAGCCAACCGGTCTTTTCTTTCTTGCAAATAGGTTTCCAATTGAAAAAAGCTGATCTCCCGCAATTTGATGTCCATATTTAGCTTTTCCAATTCGCGGGTTATTTTCTCTGAACTATCCAACTCCATCTCTTGTTCGGGTTGTTCGTTGTAAAATTGACTATCAAAAGCAACCACCGGATTAGTATCTTGAAGACCACTGATCAGCCTTAGTTTCCGATCAAATTCAGCGTATTTTTTTATGAGTTCTTGCTCGGAAATGAGTGAATTGCTGATCTCTTTCATTTGAAATTTCTGCAACATCAAAGCTTTGTTCAATGCGACAAACTCCTTTCCTTTTTCTTTAATGATAATATAATCGACGAAGATACCGATGGAAATAACCGCCAAAACAACGATTATAACCAGATACAGCCTGAAGAAAAAAGATGATACTTTAAGCCTAAGTACCTTTCCGTTTTTTTGAGGAACGATTAAAATCGTAAGATAATTGCTAAGCATTGTTCATAGTTGAAAAATTCTTACTCATAAAACATGTTTCTTTCGGGGAAAACTCAGTTTTAAAAACTGAGAAGTACTTTTCCCATTTTGTGTTTTAAAATAATATAAATTTCAGTAAAAATCAAGTTGAAGCGTTAGTTTTATGAAAGTAACTTTTGATGAAAAGTACCCGAATATAAATAAGTAAAAAGACCGGTCATGCAAAAAAAACAGCTTCTGCCAAAAGTATCAGAACTATGGCTTCATTACATCTGGAAATCCGGTAGTCTTTTAAATTATGATCTGTTTTCGGTCTGCCGCCAACCCATAAAAATTCTTTTTGTGGGCTGGTACAATAAATCCTGGGGAGCTGATTTCAAAGACGCGAGAATCCTGATCGACCAAAAGGAATATTTTGGGGATGTTGAAATTCATATCGATGAAAATGATTGGTTTTCACATGGACATCATAACAAGCAGTCCTATAACAGAACGATTTTACACGTTTTTTTATCCAAAGGAGCAAAACGGGCATTTAATGAAATACAAACTGAAATCGCGTCTTTAAATCTTGGCGAAAGTTATTTAGATAGCTTTTGGCGAGAAAAAAAACTTCCTCAAAACATCTGCCTTGAAGAATTGCCGGGAGCTTGCGGTATTTTATTGAGGCCCGAAAAATATCCGGCTTTAAAGAACCTGATTTTTCAGGCAGCCAAATCTAGAATGATTAAGAAATCAGAATCTTTCAACAGTGATCTCAACAGTCTGCACGCTTCACCAGAAGAAATTCTTTTTATAAGTATTTTTAGGTCATTGGGTTACAATGCTTTCGTCGATCAATTCGTCCTGATGGCCAAGATATTCCCTTATGGTCTCCTTATTGGTTTCTTTAAAGACAGTTTAAGGCAGTCCAGAACCGAAATCCTTGGGCGATGGCTCGGGTTTATGGATTTTTTTTGTAAGACGCCGCCTGATAAGATTAACGATGAATTGAGAAGAGAATGGCAAGCCATGCGTCAGCTCTGGCAATCTATCAAAAAGACGGTTCCCCAACTGGAATTTGAAACTCATGCTCCCTATCGACCCTATAATAACCCCCTGAGGAGATTATCGGGTTTTTATTACCATTTAGAAAAAATAGAGTTTCATGGTCTGATTAAATCCTGGCTTAAATTTCTAT
>JAOUME010000020.1 GCA_029881655.1 Deltaproteobacteria bacterium
TCGGCGCTGTTTCGGGCAACCCTTCTTTAGTCGCTGAGACCCTGAGGGTTACCTGCCGTTATGACCACTTCGAATTGTTGAAAAGACTGGGTCTTGATACCTCAAAGCTCGAGGAATTCGCGGGCAAAACCTATCCCATCGATAAAATAACCGGCAACTTCAAGGCGAAGACCGACCGCGCCAAAAGCATGGAAAAAGCCTTAAGCATCATTCAGTTCAAGCTGGAAGAAAAAACCATCAGAAACCATCCCGAATACAAGATGGAAGACAGGCTTTGGCTGGAAAAGCTTTCAAACTTGCTTCAAGCCAAGACCACCGATAATCTGCTGGATACCCATTTCCCCACACTGGATCCAAAAAACCCGGCTCGACTAACCGATCAGGAAAACGAGATTATCAGCGATCTAACCCATCAGTTCGTAACGAACAGACATCTAAAGAGACTTTTGAATTTCTTCTTCGACAAGGGAGAGACTTATCACATCCATAACAATATTCTCAACATCCACGCTCTGATTCCCTCGACAGAAAATGGAGATTTCGATAAGTTTTTAGGGAAGAAAGGGAAGGAACTGCTTGACTGGATTCAGGCGACCATCGACAGAATCGGTCTGGCCTATCTCAACAATCAGCCGCAAAAAGAAGCCGACCAGTCTCTGATGTTTTATTTGTGGTGCGGCCCAAAGTCGCCTTTTTTCGGCAAGGTCGCCATGAAAACCTTTGAGCGTTATTTCATCAAAGATAAAAAAACCCATTTGGAACCCAGTCTTTTTTGGAACCAGAACCTTAAAACCAAGCGTTTTAAGGATAAGATCATGAATGAATTTGGAACCAAAAGAGTGATTTACGGTCATACACCTGTCGATGTCACCAAGGGCAAAACCATGGCCAGCGAGGACGGGGTCGCGATCAACATCGACGGGGGGTTCGCGGCTGCCTATTATAACAGGGGGCATGCCCTGGTCCACACGCCACACCAGCTTTACGGGATTATACTGCCGACTCCCGATGAAGTCGAAAAAGCGAAACTGACCTCGGAAACTGTCCCTTTATCCGTGGAGTTGATTGATGAGTTTTCTGAACCCATCAAAATCAAGGACACCTTTAAAGGAAGAAAAATGACAAAAGAAGCCGATGAATTGCTGGAAAAACTACGTCGCCTTCAGCATAAGTATTTATCTCAACCCCATCATCACTAATTATCCGAATCAAGCCGTTATCTTAAATTAATTATGGATAAAAACTACGGAATGGAAATCGTCCGGGCTACCGAAATATCGGCCTTGAGCGCGGCCAGACTTCAAGGGATCGGAAATGCGACTGAGATTTTAAATTTCTCCAGGGAAGCGATTATTAAATCCCTTGACCGCATGCAGATAGAGGGCTGGCTCGTCAATGACCGGTTCACAGGCCGAAAAGACACTTATCAACTCCCTCAGACGACCGGAAAAGGAGGCCCCAAAATGGACGTGATGATCATCGCCATTGAGGGCTATAACGCTGTCGCCAGCGGTAAAAACAACGTGTCTACTTTCGCGGCCATCACCAAGGAAAAAGGGATGCTGCAAATCCCCAATCTCTCGATGTTTAAGATTGTGGTTGGACCAGAGGCCTATGGCGTGGTCGATATCAACCTGCCGCCCATCGTCAATATCAAAAGAGTCGCCAGAGCCCTAAAGACCTATACCGAAAACGTGACGGTCTGTATCTTGGAAGATGAAAGACATTTAAGCCTTATCGAGGATGTCCGCAAATGCGGTGCCAGGATCAAACTGATTCCCGAGGGTGAAATTTCGGGCTCCCTGGCCGCGATCATCGGAGAAAAAACCGATATTTTTTTAAGTTATGGATCGGCCCCCGAAGCGGTCATGATCGCGTCAGCCATCAAATGCCTAGGTGGATACTTCGAGGGTAAGTTGATTTATAAAAATAAAAAAGAAAGGGATCTGGCCTTTAAGGCGGGAATCAATGATCCCAATAAAAAATTCAAGGTGGAAGACCTGATCTTTTCAAACGAAATCGCCTTTGCCGCGACCGGAATCACCGACGGGGAGTTTTTAGAGGGTGTTAGATTCACCTCAAACGGAGCGATGACACATTCCTTTGTAGCCAGAGGAGAAACCCGCACCTATCGTAAGATGGAAACCCGCCATTTTTTCGATTACAAACCCGTTTACTAAGTCACAGATCATGTTGCCCCAAAATAACAAAAGAAAAAACCAACCTCAAAATTACAATATCCTGAGTACCTACTTAAACCTGAGCACAAGGCAAAAATTTTTGACCCTGATCGCTTTACTGGGTATTATTTTTCTTTTGGTGTTAATTTATATCAGTCGTTCTCCCAAGTTTCCAGAGAACATCCCCTCTTCTGAAAACGAAAAGACTCTCAACAGCGGCAGACAAACCCAGCAGGAGATTTTCAACAGTTTCACCAGTTATATCCGGAAAAATCACGGCGGTATCCTGCTGGCAAAGAAAAAAACTCCATCCGGCATTGATTCTGACGACGAACCGATCGTCTTTATCCATCAATACAAATTCTTTGACAAAAAAACCTTTTTTGATTTGACCAAGGTATTCTCAAATGACCTCCAGCTTCAATACCATATCAAACATCTCAGCGAAGAGTCTTCCGGTACAGTGCTTGATCATCAATTCGAGATCGATTTCCTAAAGCAAAACCGTCTCTGGGCCCGAATCGAGCTTAAAACCAAAAATGCGGTTATCCTGGACTCCCCCGATCCCGGCTACGCGGATCTAAACGAGGCTGAGGAGACAGCAAGCAAGGAAAATAGCTTAGAATTCAAAGACAAACAACTGGTGATCATCATCGATGATTTGGGTAACAATATGCCGGTCTTTCAAAAACTGGTCGAATTGAATCACGACATCACCTTTTCTGTCCTCCCCCACCAGAGCAAAAGCGTCCAAATCGCGGAACTGGCACATAAAAATGGACGTGAGGTGATGTTGCACCTGCCCATGCAACCTATAGAATGGCCAAAATACAATCCGGGCATCGGTGCCTTGCTTTTAGATGACAACAGCCAGAGCGTCCTGGACAAACTCTACGCCAGCTTGGATTCGGTCCCGCACGCCGTGGGAACAAACAATCATATGGGATCGGCCTATATCCAGTACAAGGAAGGATTGGATTTGATCATGGAGGTGCTATCCAGCCGCAAAATGTTCTTTTTAGACAGTAAGACCGCCCCTGGAAAACTTGCTTTAAACTCTGCCAAAGAACATCAGGTGGCTTATCTCGCGAGAGATATCTTCATCGATAATGTTCAGGATGAACAAAGCATCGTCACCCAGTTGAACAAAGCGATTAGGCTGGTCGAAAAAAAAGGCAAAGCAATCGTTATAGGCCACCCCTATCCCATCACCTATCAGGCTTTGGTCAAATATCTGCCCATCATCGAGAAAATGGGGATCAGGATCGTGCGCGCCAGCAAAGTAATCAAAATCTAGCCCTGCTATAAAAATTCGATTTCGCCCCCATGAATTTCCATGAGCTTCCCCTCTCCTGTCATGACCCTTAGGTGACCATATTCGTTCAATCCCAGTATCTTACCATTGATTTTCTCGCCTATTTCATGAAATAAAATCCGCCTGCCGATGGAACTGGAGTTTTTCTCCCAAAGGTCAAAATACTTCCGGCTCACCCCTTGTTGAAAATCAAGGATGATCCGGTTTAAATGACCCAGAATTGAAAAAAGCATTTCCTTAGGTTTAACCACCTCATTAATTTCCTGCTGCAAAGTGGTGACCTTTCCTGAAATTTCAGGTGTAAAAGATTGGGTTGAGCCAACCAGATTCAAGCCGATTCCGGCAATGATCACAGGAGTTTTTTCCCTCTCGAAGCGAGATTCGCATAAGATCCCGCAGATTTTGCGATCCTTGACCAGAACGTCGTTAGGCCATTTCAGGGAAAGCCCCTTCAGGCCACACTCCAGCAACGCTTCACGTACAGCCAACCCGATCAAGAGCGAGAAAGAGGGAATCAGGCGGGCTTCGGTTTTTGGATGAATGACAATGGAGGTAAAAAGGTTGCCCGGATCACCCCCCTGCCAGACCCTTCCTTGGCGGCCACGGCCTTTGGTTTGACAGGCACTGAAAATCACCAATCCCTCTTGCTCCAGATAATCGGGATGATGCTTCAACCAGCTGTTGGTCGATTCGAGTCGATCAAAATACAAAACCACCCCGCCCAAAGGACCGTTTTTGACTCCGGGGATACTGAGTGGGACTGGATTTCTCTCGGATTGGGTCATATAGTTATAAATTAGGCTTTTAAAATATATCGCTTTTTAGTATCTTGGTATGGACTGCTTTGGTTTATGATTTGTCCTGGTTCTTTGTTTGTCAAGACAGCTTTGAATCCTAATACTTAAATATGAAGATCGCCTCTTTCAACGTCAACAGCGTCCGAGTCCGCCTCAATCACCTTTTGGATTATCTGGAAGATGAATCTCCCGATATCGTGGGTTTGCAGGAAACCAAAGTCACGGACAAGGATTTTCCAAGAGAGCCGTTCGAAAAAGCGGGGTACAGGGTTTTCTGTTTTGGAGAGAAGTCCTATAATGGAGTCGCCCTAATCACTAAGGAAGAACCGGTCATGATCCAAAACGGTTTCAAAGACGACCGACCTGATGATCAAAAACGCTTTCAGCTAGCGAGTTTCGCGCTGCCTGGAGGCAAGGAGTTGAATCTTATCAATGGATATTTCCCCCAGGGAGAAACCCGCGATCATCCGGTGAAGTTTCCCTTAAAGATGGCTTTTTACGACAAAATCATGGAAACCCTCGATGAACTCGACCCTAATGAATCGCTTGTGGTCATGGGAGATTTAAACATCTCTCCCCATGATTCGGATATCGGCATCGGCGAGAAAAACGCCGCCAGATGGTTAAAAGAGGGTAAATGCAGTTTTCTTCCTGAGGAAAGAGAAAGAATCACTCAGCTTAGAGAGTGGGGGCTTTTCGACAGCTTCAGGGAAAAATATCCTTTGGTGACGGACCGCTACAGTTGGTTTGATTTTCGCTCCAGAGGCTTTGAGGATCAACCCAAAAGAGGTCTTCGAATCGACCAGATCTGGGTGACTAAATCCTTGATGGATAAATGCGTGGACACTGGTATCGACTATCATATGAGGGGACTTCCCAGACCGTCTGATCACTGCCTGATATGGGCTGAATTTCAATTATGATTTGCTATGAACGATAAATACATGCTCAACGGATTTCCCATGGAGAACATCCGTAATAAAAACGAGACCCGAGTGATCAAGATTCTCAAGGAGGTTTTCCTGGAATTCCCTGATTTCGACAACTGCCAACTTTGCATCGAAGATGTATACGCCCTGTCATTAAAACATCTGCCAGCCATCTACGCGCAAAAAGGCAGCATCATCCTCAAACACGATGTCAGCGACGAGGATATCCGCGTTATTTCCAGATACGCCATCAATCAAGTGATGCAAAGACCAAGGCATGGATAGTGATGATCGGTCTCTGCCTAAAAACAAATAAGTTGGGAGTTTTATTTACCCGAGCTTCCATATCGCTGATCGGTATTTTGATGTTTTTGATTATTTTGATGGCCCCCAAAAACTGCTTCGCCCAGGAGGTTGAAATGAAAAGCTCACCACAGCTGATAAAAAAGCTCGATTGGCTTAAAAAACACGGTGAAAAAGTCTGGATTGGGCCCCGGGAAAGAAGAATCCAAAAAGTAGCTTGCAGGGTGGGTGAAAACAGGGTTTTGTTTTATAACGACTGGGGGTTGAGCAAGGGGCTTGTTCACCAGGAAGTGGTCAGCTGCCCCTCTTTCTTTTTTGAGGTGGAAGATCAATAAAACCGCTTTTAAGGACGATGCGGTTCTTACTTCTTCAACTCCTGAAGCTTCTCTTGCTTTAGTTCGACTTTCGTATTTTTTAAAGCGGCTTCATCAGGAGCGGGCACTTTGATCGGCGTGCCTTCTTCCCCAGCAAGCTCAGCCTTGACATCTTCAGGAGGCTCAACCTTGGCACCTTCCTCAGTAAGCTCAGCCTTCTTCTTTGGTTTTGAAGCACTTTTATCAGTCTCGACATCTTCCAGGACATAATCGGTCTTAACGCCTTTGAGACTGATCGCAGTTGTCTTTAACAGATAGGAAGCATAGAGTCGATTGGAAGACTCCGATGCGGCCTTGATTTTCTCATCCTGAATATTGTTGATTTGATCGTAAAAATCATCCCCCAGCGGAATACCATGTTCCAGTTCGGGATTCTTGGTAAAGATCGTGTTGAACTGAATGTTGTTTAGAACCTTCTTTCTCGTGTTCACCTTATCCCTGGCCCTGACCAGAATATTTTCCAGTTCCCTGAAAATCAGGGTATCGCTCAAAGTAAGGTAACCGTCGCCTGTTTCGTCGTAGGTGACAAAATTCACGTGCAACATCTGCTCTAGGTTGAAATAGATCTGTTCGATGATTTCTTCGCCGACGACCATGGGAATGAAAATCTGTCCGTGGTTGATATTATCTCCCAGAGCGTGAATTCGGTACCCCACATGGATATCGATTCCCGCGCGGATCGTTTCGATCATGATCGATTTGCCCGGTTTTGGAACCGCTTTTTTCGGTACCAGCTTGACGTTCTTTAATAGTCGACCAGCCATATCGGGTCTCGTCTGAAACTGATAAAACAGTTTTTCCAATTCCCGCCTGAGAAGACTGTTCATCTTGCCTTCGATCAAGAGGTTCGTTATTCCAAAATGAGAGGATTTCGGATCGCCGCTAAAATAATACCCCATCAAAGTATGATAAAATAAAATAGCGAAATTCAAAAGGATCGTGTCTTCATCAGCCGCCAGCGGAATCGCCAAAATCGCGCGCTCGGAGTTACTTTTCGGCGTATCCAGGCTAATACGGACAGCGGGTTCCGATTTGACGAATTCCCTTAATCCTTCAAGGATTGTCGAAACGATTTGCTCCTCATTTTCGTATTTGGTATGAATATCTTTTCCCAGCATATATTCTCTGCCGGGGCCACAGCTTTCACGGTGCCAAATCGAAGGTGCCATTTTTTCTCCCAAATATTTGAAAAATTTGATAGTTTGATTATTTCTAATCCGCTAGGATCGAATAATTAACGTCTTTCTATTTATTTTGTTTTTGACGGTTTGCTTTTCGTAAGAAGATAATCAAATTAAAGACATTTGTCAATCAGGTTAAAATTATTAAAAGGACTTTTCCATCCTCCCACTCAAAGCCAGATTATGAAGACCGACTACACCTCTCTTGAACTAGCTAGAGAACTAATCGGATTTAACACCATCAATCCGCCTGGAAACGAAGAGGCTTTGGCACTTTTTATTGGGGATCTCTTTGAAAAAGAAGGTTTTATGACAAGCTACCATGCTTTTGAGAAGGGAAGAACGAGTCTGATCGTCAAGAAGAAAAACTCAATAAACAAACTCCCGCTCAGTTTCACCGGACACCTCGATACGGTTCCTCTTGGGAAAGAGCTCTGGCAAAAAGACCCCTTTATCGGGGAGTTGGAAGGAGACCGGCTTTTCGGGCGCGGCGCCAGCGACATGAAGGGCGGGCTGGCGGCAGTCATTCTGGCGGTACTAGAGGCCAACCGGATATTAAAGGGGGAGCTTGATCTTCAACTCATCTTCACCGCCTGCGAAGAAACAGCCTGTCTGGGAGCGGCATTTCTCGCCTCAAAGGAGGGACTGCTCGAAAAATCGGGTGCTTTGGTTGTGGCGGAGCCAACCTCCAACTACCCCAAGATCGGTCATAAGGGGACATTATGGCTTTCGGTGAAATACAAGGGGATCACAGCTCACGGCTCTATGCCCGAGAAGGGAGACAACGCCATCTACAAAGCCGTGACCGCCATTCAAAAGATCAAGGACTTCAAACTCAGTCAAATAAAAGATCCGCTTTTTGGGATCAACACCATCAATGTCGGAACCTTCCATGCAGGCTCCAGCGTCAATACCGTCCCAGACTCGGCGGTATTCGAAGTCGATATTCGCACGCTTCCAGGTCAGAGTTCCGAAGAAATCCTAAAAAAGATCAAACCCCTTTTGGGAAAGGAGGCAGAGATCAGCATCCTCACCAAAACCCATAGCTTAAAATCCGATCCCGATGATCCCTGGTTAAAACGTGTCTTTAAGATACTTGAGGATTTCCTCCCTCAAAAACCTCAGATTCAAACCGCGGTTTATGTCACGGATGCCTCGATTCTGACTCCGGCTCTGGGAAATCCTCCCACGCTCATCCTGGGCCCGGGAGAAGCCGAGATGTGCCACAAAAAAGACGAATTCACCTATCTTTCCAAGATCGATCAGGCCAAGGATCTCTACCTCAGGATCATTCGGGATTGGTGATTAGGCGGATACCTGGTCATATTGTTTGCCCTTAACGACAAACATGGCTTACATCATGAATTCAAACACCAACCTGAATTGAGAGAGGCGTAGCTCCGTTTGGGTTTGCTGGCCAATTAGTTTCGGGAAATAATAAGTTTCAACATAAATACGGTTGTCATTTAAAAAACCGTATCCCATGTTAAAAGAGAAACCTGCCGAATCCTTATCGGTGGTATTTGAGGTCTCATGAGTCAATTCACAAGGCCATTGTTGAGCTCCGGATTGAATCTTTTCCTGGCAATAATGCACGTCCATATAAGTGCCCATCAATCCGATTTCAGTGAAATATGACCCTTTTTGCATCTCAAGTTTCGGATAGGACAAGATTCCGCCAACAATCAAATAATTTATGGCGGAAAAATTTTTTTCAACGGAATCGCCATCATACCACCTCTCCTGATAGCTGATCAGGCTTCCAATCATGAAGGCCCCCCGAAGGCCAAAATTGCCCATCCCCAGAGTCGAGCTACTAAAGCCGATAGCATAAAAAGGCGCACTATTATTGCCATGAATCCACATCTCCTGTCCTGATTCATGGGTTCTTTTAGCTCCGAACTCCGAACTGCTACCTCCTACCTGCACCAAAACATCCGCTGCCTCGACCAGAATTGGGCTTGGGAGTCCAAAGAAGATTGCCAGGGTAAACAACAAGAACCAGTGGTATGTTTTCATATCTCAGTCTGTTTGATTGAAGACCTGTATTATAAAAAAGGGCCTCGGTCACAACCCAGTCCGTACTAACCAGTTTAATCTCACAGTGGTGGTCACGTCTGATTCCGGCCGAATTTGAATTTTTATCGCGGCACCAGGGCCTTATTGATATCGACGAACTCCTTGGTCATGATAACGGTGACATTCTTGATTTTCTGGTCCTGCTCAATCATCGTGACGGTATCATTGCAGATAGCGATTTTGAAAATGGGTGATGTTTTCATCACCGGGCCTGTCTTGAATTGGATCGATTCATTCAAGACAATATCCTTCAGCAAAATCGAATCGCTGTCGCTTACCATTTCGGGAACGTTTTTGCGGATACCGATGCTATAATAACCCGTTTTTCTTTTACCCTCGATCAAAGGGCCGATCAAAACCAGAGAACCAGAGTAAGTCAAAGCGACGCCGCCTCTTTCTGATGCCTTGTCCAGCATATCGGATTCGATCATATTCTCAGCTATGGTCCGCTCCTCAAAAATCTTAAGCTTTTCCAGCCATCCAGCGGCGATTGCCTCAAAGGATTCCTCTGAGTCCGGCAGTCCGGCACTGGAAGTGATGTTTTTTATGTGCGTCTGGACCTCGGGTGGTAACTGCGATAAATTATTACCCATAATTTTTCCTCTTTATATTAAACGGGATTTCAATTATATTATATGGATCGGTTCAAAAAAACCCAACTCATGGCTATTCCGGTCGTTTTTTTGTTTTGGTCGAGTTTTAATCAAAATTAATCTATCAAGAAATTATTTTTCTGTTAAGTTTTATATCAATTATTAATCATTTCAAATGGTTTGTCTATGTCAAATCTGAACAGAAAACCCTCGGGTTTTGATGAGCCGCTTTTTTTTCGTTAAATTTTGTCCAACAAAATCAATGTCCGTTGTTGAGCGGTTAACCTAAAAGCCAAGAGATTTTCAAGCCATGATAAATCAATATGATATCGTCATTATCGGCTCAGGTCCAGCCGGTGAAAAGGCGGCAATGGAAGCCACGAGATTAGGGGCTTCAGTCGCAGTCATCGAAAAAGAATTTCAGCCTGGAGGCGCATCGGTCATTTCCGGAACGATACCCAGCAAATCGATCAGGGAGACCGTCCAATATGTCGATTTACTGACCCACGACGAAATCAGCGGACTGAAGGCCCACTTGGACAATCCCATTTCCATCAAGGAGTTGATGTACCGCAAAAACAAAGTGGTAGAGCAAAGGGTGGAGGATATTTATTCGCGCTATGCCAAAAGCGGCATCGACTATATCAACGGTGTGGCCGAATTTATAGGGCCGCACAAAATTTCGGTTATCTTATGTAAAACCGAGGAAAAAATTACTCTAACGGCAAAAAAAACTATCATCGCCGTAGGCACCAAACCTTATCATCCCGATGACGTGATTTTCGACGGCAAACTTATTCTCGATTCCGACACGATCTTAAAGCTGGATTTCGTTCCCGATGAGATCGCCATCTACGGAGGCGGGGTGATCGGTTGCGAGTACGCCAGCATTTTCTCCAAGCTGGGAACCAAGGTGACCCTGATCGATCCCAGAGAGAGGCTACTTGATTTTATCGACCAGGAAGTCTCGGAGTACCTCACCGAAAAGATGAGAGAGTCAAATGTCGAGTTAAAACTGAACCAGCAATACAAAACCATCCGCCTCGTTAATGATCAGGTGCATATCCTGTTTGGATCAGGAGAGAAAATGATCACTCCCTGTCTTTTTTACGCAAACGGACGTCAAGGGCTGGCGGATCTTTTAAATCTGGAGGCGGTTGGGCTTAAGGCGAACAAGAGAAGCCAGTTGGACGTCAATCAAAATTACCAGACCCAAATCCCCCATATCTATGGGGTGGGTGATGTTATTGGGTTTCCTTCTCTGGTGTCGGTCAGTAACGAGGAAGGGCGTCTGGCCGCCAGAAACGCCGTTTTAGGCCAGGATGTCTACCGCATCTCCGGCGTTATTCCTTATGGAATCTATACCATTCCCGAAATCGCCACCATCGGGCCTACGGAATATCAGCTCAAGGAAAAAGGCGTTGATTATGTGGCTGGAAAAAGTCAGTTTGATGAACTGGCCAGAGCCATGATCATCGGCAGGAAAGAGGGATTTTTAAAAATACTGTTCGATAGAGACTCAAAACGACTTTTGGCTACCCATATCATCGGTCATTTAGCCTCGGAACTGGTCCATATCGCCCAGGCAGTCATTCATTATCGGGGAACCGTGGATTTTTTTGCCGAAAGCGTCATCAACTTTCCATCGCTTTCTTCCGCCTATAAAAACGCGACCATCGAGGCTTTGGAAAAAATTGGAGGAAATGCCTAGAGTCTTTTTTTAACAAAATAGGGTCTTTCTGAACTTAAGATTTATTATGCACTTAATATCTCATCGACCTGCTGAGCGATATCTTCTTCGCTGATTTGAATCCATTTCCCGTGTGGGGTGTAGAATCGAACGAAATCCCTTTCAATATGAAATTTCCCGCTCTCTCCAATTGCGATTCCTGAAATGCTATCGGCATACCGAGACATTCGGATGGCGTTTTTAAATTCTTGCATCATCACTTTGGGTTTCATGCTCCTCCTTAAGTAATCTTTTGATTTGATTTGTTTTCATTCCAAATAGAATGATTTTAATCCAGATTACCTAATAGATTAGCATAATTTATTCCAAAACCCAGATCTCCTCACCAATTCAAGGTAGGTTTTCCCCCCGCTTTGAATTAGCTTTCTGTTTTGCTGGGTGCAGAGAACCCGCTATCTTTTCCAAGCTTTTTTTAAAGGTAAGATAGAGATTCCTTTGAGTTTCAGGGTGACAGTCAAGACATTTCCCAACCATCTTGATTTTCTTGATTTCATTTTGAGAGAAGCTTCTGGCTCCAGGGTAGATGGAATTGCCGGGATTTTTTTGGTTCTTATCTATCCAACCATCTGGAGTCGTTAAGTTGTCGTCAAAAGGTGCCTTGATCCAGTTTTGGATAATACCAAGAGATCGGTCGTCTTTATGGCAGCTTTCGCATGAACGGGACTTGCGCCTCGTCGTATGAGGTGAAACCGGAGAAAAAAGACGCTTGACCAGCGGTTTTTCCCCCGGCTGTTCGATGGTGAGGTTCATCCCGGGAATAAAAGGTGTGATCTTATTTCCATTTACACCCAGCGCCGGAAGATCATTGACGATGTGCCATTTCTTTTCCGTCCATCTCCCGTTCGTTTTCCTTTTCTTCAAATGATCCCATTGGCTTATCTCTGGATCAAAGCTGATATGACAACCGTAGCACTGTGGAGCCCAAGCCGAATGGCAGGCTTCGCAAGACAGGCGCTCATGCCCCATTTCGCCTTTATGCGTTGTTGCATCGATAAGAGAAATGATCCTGTCTTGGCCGCCGAGCTTCGTTCTTAATATCCTTTGGCCATCCTTTTCCCTGACGTGAAAAAGGGGGGATTTTTTCTTCCGGGTAGACACGACAGTGTTTTTGGTCATTAACGGCTCAAGGTTTGCTGTCAGGGCCATCAATCTTAACTCCGCGTCCGAAAAAGAATCACGGGATTTTTTAGATGCCTTCAAACCGTGGCAATCGAGACACTGAATATCGATTTGGTCTTTCTGGTAACGGGCTTTTTGCCCATCGCCCATCACGCCACTCATCGTGTGACAGTCGATACAGTCCATGCCCGCCTTCTTATGCAGATCTTTGGCCTTGATTTCGACGAGCCTATTATCGGCAAGATAGCCGAAGTCATCAACCCGTTTTGAGTCAACCTTCACCGCTTCGGCATAACCGTAATAATTAAGGGCGGTTCTAGCCGAGCGACTATGACAACCAAAACACCTTTCACTTTCAATCTTGATAGTCAAGACGGGATGTCTTCCCGTAAGCCGTTTATGAGTTAATTTTTTCTGATTATTACGCTTGGCCTGAGGAAGTTTTTTACGATCGGTTTTCAAATGACAAGCAGAGCAACCCCCTCCACGGTCCTTGATGCTTTGGGAATGATTTTTTCTCTCTCCTGAGAGATGGCAGGAAACGCAAAGCTTTCTCAAGTAGGAATCGGCTCCGTGATCAGAAAGACTTTTCAGTAAGAAACCTACTTCTGCTTTTGGATCGGTTTCATCAAAGACATCCCGGGTGACCCGCACCATCCCCTCCAGCCTGTTCATGATCGAATGGCGGGTATTTTTCGCCGCCTCAAGGTGACATCCATTTTTCCCGCAGGTTCGATCCAGCGTCTTCATCCGACCGGGGTAAGCCTCGTAACGCTCATGAGCCAAGCGGTTCTGTTTGTCTTTCGGCTCCACCTCAGCGTGGCATGAAACGCAACCAATCACCTTTGGGTCATGATAAGGAGAAAAAGGAAACTCCTCCCTGTGACATTCACCGCAATTCTCTCCATAAGTGACTGAAGCGAACAGAATCATCATCAGGCACAATATTAACCGTTCCATCAACCAACTGAAATCATCTTAACCCTTCTAATTAAAAATATCTTCAAAACATCCGATGATCAACCCAAAGCCACTTTAGGCCGGTCGACGCCCTGAATTGGCGTAAATGACTTAAGCCCAACTGCGGTGATGAAATTATAGGCAGATCACTAAAAGACAGTAAGCGGGATCTTTGGGGAGAGTTTTACTCAGGAAATTCGTATTCGTTGATCAGTCTTTCAATAATCAGTTGCTCGGAATTACCGATGGTCGAAAACTGGAAACCGGTCGTATAAAAGTCCGATATCGTCCCTTCATCACAACGCTTACTCCTCGCCTTAAAACTGATTTGATTGAGTTGCTCAATTTCCTCAGGCAAAATCAGTGTCAAGTTATAATCTGTCTCTGACTTGATCGGGTCCTCACTAAGAAGTTTTAACCCATGAGTGGTAATATCAACCAGTCTGCCTAAAGTCTGATTCGTCTTATCGTCAATAACGCTGAGATAATAAAGAAGGTGTCGTCTCTTCAGCTTTCTTTTTTCAAGCAAAGTTATTCTCGTATAAAGTGTCCAATGTATTCAATCAGTAGCATCAATATTATAACAATATACCTATATCAAAAAGAAGTAAATATTTTTCGATCTACTTATTGCTCAATTGATTTTGGTCAAAAGATAAAGATAATAGGTTAAGAGGGATAATTCGAAGGTCGTCTTTAACATAGGGCAGATCCTGACTTAAATGATCCGCCCTTTTTAGTTGGTCGAATGCCAGTTTATGGAGCATTCATAATTCTAAACCGTTTTTAAGGTGTTGGACAGAAGTTTGCCAGCCCTGAATTTAGCCGTTGTTCTGGCTGGGATCATCATTCCCTTACCCGTTTGGGGATTGACCCCTTTCCTTTCTTTTTTATCGATCGTTGAAAAGCTGCCAAAACCGATAAGATTTACTTTCTTTCCCATAACCAGATTTTCCTTAATACTCTCAAGGATCGATTCCAGGACTTCTTCGGTTTTAGAACGGGTAAGACCAGCGTCCTTCGCCGCGATAGAAATTAGTTGCGATTTCGTAAGGTTTTTATTCATTTACTGCTCCTTAAATAAAAATAGTTACCTGAAAAGTGCTTTTAAACACTGATCTACATTGGAATAAAAAAGAGTAATTAATTATAATTCTGCCAACAACAAATATTCAATATGTTAGTTCTGTAAGAAAATTTAAATGTACGTGAATGGTCATTAGTGTTGAGATAAATTATTTTTGGTCACTTATTTTTACAATATGTTACGAACAATCTGAGTCGGACTCGTAATGCAGCGGATTTGTTCTGAAAAATACACCGCTGGAACGTCAAAAAGGCATACGGAATGCGAATGAAGATGACTCTTGACTAATGATGAAAGTAATATTTCTGGTTGGTAATTTTTTGTGAACTTGAGATTTGAAAGAGTGAAAGGTCGGCTGGGTTTATTAGACAGCCCTTTTGAGAAAGGATCAAATGTACAATAAATGATGGTTAATCAATATAAAAACCAGCGGTCATTCATTGTCTATGACAGGAAAAAGTTCCAAGCTTTTTTCGATCAGATTGATGTTTTTATTTTTTTTATTATATACCGCAAATGATTGTTTATAAAATACGGGTGCATCATTGACTCTAAACAACTGTTTTTTTTCGAGGTGATCTTCAATCATGTTCCTAGCCAGGTATGCGGAACCACCCGCCAGCAAAAGGTAGTCGACCGCCCAGCGTCCAAAATATAAATGGATCATGGGCTGGGCCAAATTTGGGAAAACCCGTGTATGCTCGACAAGAAATGAAGTACCCCATTCGACCATGATATAACCCTTATCTAAAGCTTCCACCAATGATTGGTTTTTAATAGACGATACCAAAATCAGTTCCACCATGTTCATTTCCTTAAAAACAAGTTCTGGAAACTGCGGAGGTTCAAACATAAAACCGATATCAAGGGTTCTGGCTAAAAGCCCCTTGACCTGAGATTCAACACCAAGAGATTCTCCTTTAAAATAAATGGATGGATACTGTTGTTTTAATATTTTCAGCCAGTTTACCAATAATTTATCCCAAAGACTTGAAATGCTACTAACAAAAAGGGTCAGGATTTCTTCATCCGCCTCGACTATACTGTGTTTGGTCTCATCCCAAAGCCCCACGATCAATTCAGCCTGATGCAATAGTTTCTTTCCCGCCTGGGTCAACTGAATATCGTTTCTAGTGCGATCAAAAAGCTTGATCTCTAGAGATGCCTCTAATAATTTTATCCTGGAACTCACGGCTGACTGCGTTACAAAAAGATTGAGGGCCGCTTTGCCAAAATGTCTCGTCTTGCTGACTTCCAAAAAAGTTCTTAATAAATCAATATCCATCACCCCGCCTTTCAAAAAACTTAACCAACCTTTACAGTAAACCCGATATATGTCTTAACCGCCATTCAAATAAAACGCCTATAAGAATGCCATATTTAATATGTTCCATAAGATATAATGATGATAAACAACCTATTCTTTCAATAAGAATATTTAATCGTTACCATCAATTTTATTCATTGTATTTTCCAAATCAATTATTTTAATATTGAGTAGTTGAAACGATTGCAGGTTTAGGTCTGCGATCACTTGTTTAATCTTCATTAAAACAAAGGTATGTTATGAATAAATTTTTATTGATTGTGTTTGTCGCAATTTTGTCATTGCCTCTGGGTGTTTTCGCACAGGAGACCGAAAAAAATGAGATCGCTAAAGCTTGTGAATTGGAAGCAAGCGAACAAGAACTTCAAGGTGATGAGAAAGCAGCGTATATGGCAGAATGTATCAGCTATAACTCAAGCGGCGAAACAGAAGAGGAAACAGAAGAGGAAACAGAAGAAAAGGTCGAGACAAGATAATTAATCGACTGGATAACCTATAACCAGAAGGGCATTAAGTTCACCGAAAAAGAACGAGCTACCTTAAAACGCTTCATAAATCCATACCTTAGTTTTATGCCCAAAAAAGAGGTTGAGCCTTTAATCAGGCTCAACCTTAAGACAATCCCCAATTTAAACAGCTTCAAGCCTGGGATTTATAAAATCCAAAGCCAAGTAAGCTAATTGTATGATTGTATTCAACCACAGTGATAAAAATCTATTTTCCAATACGAACACAGCGCACGGTGTGTTTTCTGCCTATATATGAATCATACTCAGATGGCATCACGCCCTCCCCGAATGAAACGAACCAGGCATGTGTATCATTGATAACGCATTTACTGGAAGACCAGAAATTGGAATGTTTTAAGGTTTGAAACTTTTCTTTTTTTGCGAAAATATTGACCAGTTCCTCACGCATAGGAAGTCTCCAATCCGAAAACCCGGAAAGTCCCAAATTTTCACAATACTTAACCGCCCCATACCAGTCCCGTTGTTTGTCGGATCCGTCATCTTGCCACATGAGTCCCGTGGAATCATCCGTCATGACGATTTTCTTGATTTTTGGAACTGATTTCAGGGGCGGTTTTTTCGCCACTACCGGTGCGGGAACAATCGACGGTCGAACCAATTCTGTCTTCTTCTTGTTGCCATCTCCACAGGAAATCAAAAAAACCAGCATCATAAAAAGTATTAACGTTGAAAGAAGTGTTTTTCGCATAGGAAACTTCTTGATAAAATTCATTAAAATCATAAAAATATATTTCTTATTTATTATTAATACATTCAAAGCAATTCAGCAATTATTATTCTTGATAACATTAAATATTTTTCAGGAACCTTTGAGTTAATTCACTCACTCTATTGGCTATTTAACCAATGCTCTTGCGTCACCATCTTTATCGAATCCCTCCATTCTAATTATTACTATATTCCAAATCCTGGCAAATTAAAAGTAAAATACTTCAAAAACAAGAAGATATAATATTACCTCTAGATTTAGCGATCCCAAAACAAGGCATAATGCTTGATAATTCGAAGGATATAACGAACACCGGCACTTTTAAGTCCGTATTTTTTTTGAATAATGAGATCCTCCCTCGCTCTGAGGAGAAACCCCTTGGAGTCACTGGTCATTCCACCATGACTCATATAGGTGAGTACTTCATCGATCTTGATAAAGCTACAGCCCCTGCTGTATAAAGCCAACAATAAATCCCAGTCTGCCGATGACTTAAAGCGGGTATCATATAAGACTTCCAGATGTAGAGCCCGCCGGATAAAACAGGCCGGATGCCAGATCTTCATGCGGGTGTTGATCGATTCCAGTTTGGCTCGGTAACGTACTTCCTGATGATCCTTAACGAAAATAAGATCCCCGAAAATAATATCTGCCCGATCGGTTAATTTCGCTACTTTTTCTAAACTTCCAGGGTGATACCAGTCATCCGCATTTAGAATCCCGCAGTAATCCCCTGTGGAAAACGTGATCCCTTTGTTCATCGCATCATAAAGCCCCTCGTCCGGCTCGCTTATCCAGTAATCGATCTGGTCCGAATACTTCAGTAAAACATCCCTCGTACCATCATCTGATCCCCCGTCAATAATGATGTACTCAATGTTGTCCCAACTTTGCCCAAGAACGCTTTGGATCGTTCTCTCGATGGTTGCCTCAGCATTAAAACAGACCGTGATAATACTAAATAGAGGTTTGTTCTTAATACTTTTTTTATAGTAACCTTGAGTTCTAAGCCCCCCTTGAAGCTTTGAACCACCCGTTGAGCCTAAATCAGATTTCGAAAAAAAAAGGTTTTTTGTCGTTGAGGATAATTCATCTAAAGCAATGCTCTCTTCCATTTAATCCCGCTTCCTCAACCCATCCAATTTTCATTCATAATAAAAAAGCTCCTCTTTAAAGGGAAAACACTTCAAATAAAATATCATACTGTAATCAAACTCTTAGTATCGCTTGATCATTTAATAATAAAGATCCCATCTTTGCAATATCAATCTCGTTGTACATTCTTAAAACCTTCATCTCGCGCCGCTTCTTGAAAAATTAAAAACCTTTACAATCATCTGGAATTTCAACAAAATTCAATCAAGAAATCCATTTTAAATTGCTCAATCAAAGACGTTTTAAAGTCCCCCCATGAACAAACAAAACCTCACCCAAGTCCTAAGCACTGGCACCATAGGATTTATTTGGCAACTTGTTTTGGGAGTGCTCATTTCCTGGCACTTCGTTAGGGAGTTGGGGGCCGATGGCTTCGGTCAGTTGTCCTTGTTTATGTTTTTGTTTCATCCCGCTATCTGGTTCGACCTAACCAGCGGCATCAATTCGGGTGTTATCGCCAAACTTCCCGAGATGAAACCTGATAATAAAAACCAACAGATTTTAGAACTTTACTCGGCTACTGGAGTCTGGTGGCTTCTCTTCCTTTGCGCGGTCTATCTGGTCGTCTTTATCTTCGATATTACTTTGTTGAGCTGGGGCTTACTACTGTCGTTACTGCTTATTCCTTTTATCATCAGTATTATCTATAAAAAATTTCTAGGCTATTTTTATCAAAGACAATACAATCAAATATACATCTACCAGATTTCGATAACGTTCGCGTGGATCTTTTTATACCTCCTTTTTAAAATCATACTCGATTCGCTTTCATCCTTGTGTTTCTCAACAATAAGCGTGGGGATTCTCTTTGCCGCTTTTGCTTATTTTGAAGATAAAAAAACCACTCAACATAAACCCTATAGCCTTAAAGAATCCTTTCGTCTCCTCAAAAGCAGTTTTTCTTTCCAAAGATTATTCGTTTTCCAGGCTGTAGTCGCATTCGTCATATTCCAAATCGACAAACTGATCATCTCAAATTCACTCAAATGGGATTATGTCGGGTATTATTTCGTCCCAATGACCCTTTTGTTAAAATTCCCCGCACTGCTTGCCGTCTTTCAAAAACCTTTGCTTTCCCACCTTTCCATCTTATGGTTTGAAAAAAATATTAAAGCTTTGCTTAAATATTTTAAAACATTATCTCTAATTAGCGCTGCTTTAGGAATCGTGATTTTTATTCCAAGTCAGGTATATTTTGAATATATCTTGGAGGTTTGGGTGGGTGAGAGCTTTGCGAAAGCTTCGATGGAAGTGATCATGCCCGTGTTTTGGCTATTACCTTTTGCCGTATTCATGTTGCTTGGACAGGCTTTCTTAATCGCGATGGATCTTTCTCGTTTCGCGAACCTTGCTTTATTGGGTTTGGGGCTGGCTCACTTGGCCGGAACTTATTTAGGTATCTTTTTTTTCAAAGAACAGGGTATCAGCTACGGCTTTTTTTCCGATTTGCTGGGAGGTATCCTTTTTCTCGTGCTCATAAGAGTCCGACTAGGCTTTACGGACGAGTTTGCCAGGGATTCGATTTCCGCGCTGGGCATTATCGTTTTTGGATTGGGAGTTTATTTGCTGGCCAGCTGGTTAAAAAGCTTAAATGACCTTTCCATTTCGCTTATCACCCTTCTTGTTCAGGCTAGCCTCTCTTTGTTGATTGTTTTGATCTACCTGAGATTTAATCCCAATAAATCGGCATCCGGTTAAACGATTATTCTGTTTTTTACCAAAAATTTCAAATAATGTTCTTTTGTTTTATATGCTTACAGGGTAATGTCCCTTTTTTGCGACTAACAAGTTAGATTAAGTTTTTTTCATTTTTATATTATTTGTTGCAAAATCCGATTACAATTGCGAAACTACAGATAAACAATATAATTAAATCAACAAACAACCTTGAAATAGCATGGAAGAACAAAATCTTCACACTGACTATGCCCCTGCCGCCAGAGCCGCAAAGAGTGAAATTGAAAGGCTTAATCAACATATTATCAAATTACCTTTGCTACCCAGTATCATGAACGCCGTACCAAACTCGGTCATGATTCTCAATAAGGAAAGACAAATCGTCTACGCCAACCAGATTTGCCTCGACTTCCTCGGCAAGGATGATTTGAGTCAAATTCTCGGACAAAGACCTGGCGAAGCGCTCAATTGTATCCAATCTAAAATAAATCTCGCCGGTTGCGGCACGACCAAATTTTGTCAGGCCTGCGGAGCGGTCAACGCTATACTGGAAAGTCAGAGATCCAATTTCGATTCTCAGGAATGCCGAATCATCATTGAGGATACCGCAAGCGCCCTTGATCTATTTGTCATGTCAACGTCTTTTAAGGAAAGCGGCGAGGATTTGACCATCTTTGCCATTAGCGATATCAGCCACGAAAAAAGAAGGCGCATTCTTGAGCGTATTTTTTTTCACGACATACTAAACTTGGCCAGTGGACTCCACGGCGTCAGCAATCTTCTTCTCAGCGCGACCAAAGATGAACTTGACCAGTATAAATCGGTTGTCAGTTCTCAATCCAATATCCTGGTTTCGGAAATCAACGCTCAAATCGAACTTCTAGCGGCTGAAAACCACGATTTAACCGTTAAAACCAGTCCGATCAACACATATATTATTTTAAAGGAACTGAAAAGCCTATACGAAAATCATAAGGTGGCTTATGGAATTACGCTTAAGATCAATCATCAAGCCGAACAACTTCAAATACGGAGCGATCCCTCGCTATTAAGGCGCATTCTTGGAAATATGATCAAAAACGCTCTTGAAGCTTCTAAAGAAGGTGACACCGTAACCATCAACTGCGGACAAAAAAACGAGATGATCCTTTTTTCGGTTCACAACCAATATCACATCCCCTCAGATATTCAAATCCAAATTTTCCAAAGATCCTTTTCAACCAAAGCTAAAAGCCGCGGACTGGGGACCTATAGCGTTAAACTCCTGACAGAACAATATCTCCGAGGTAAAGCTTATTTTGAAAGCTCTGAGAGAGACGGTACGACCTTTTATGTTTTAATCCCATTTGAGTTAACCGCATAGCCACCTTTAGGCCACTAAAACTTATCACCTGAATAAAATCACGCGGGATTGATTTTTCTCTTCCTCTATTGATCAACGCATAACTTTGACAAGGCAAAAAATATGGTGTAGTTTATAATAAATTGGAGATCAACATGATAATAAAGCAACGTTTAAGCCTCTTTTTGGTCGTCGTCTTTATACTGTCGATACCCTCCATGACGCTTGCCTTCAACGCCGAGGAAAGTGACGCATTTTATTTAGGAGCCGGCTCAGCCAATATCGAGCTCAAGGACAACAATGCTTTATTAAGCGGTTCAAATATCAACGGCGGGGTTCGCGTCGGCATATTGTGGATTTTATTCGGAGAGTTGGGTTACGGAGCTACCAGATACTCCGATATAATCAATGTTAGCGGTATCAAGAAGAAAATTGATTTTAGGACGACGGGACCCTATGTGGGAGGTGGGTTGATGTTGCCGATCAGAAAAATGTTACTGGGAGCCAAGGCGCATGTCAGTAAGCTCAATAAGTGGTCTGAAGAAATCTTCGTTGAAAAGACAGTCGTTGATGGCGTGACGATCTTTAACGAAGTCGCTGAATCCAGAAAATCAGGTAATATTGATTTCGAGAGTTATTTTGCGTTCGTTATCTTCGGGGGTTTTTTTGAGGCCGGCATCAGGAGAGATGTGATTCTCCTGACCGATTCTAGCGTAACCAACAGCTTCGGCCCTTATTTATCGATCAATTTTAGATATAAATAGTCCTCTCTGATCATCAATCAAGAGGCATCAGACCATTTCTGGAGCATGGCAGCCAGTTTATCGATGCGTAGCGGCTTAGCCATATAATCGTCCATCCCCGATTCAAGACAACTCTCCTTGATTCCATCTACGATGTTGGCCGTCAGCGCGATGATCTTGAGGTCATTATTCTCACCGCTTTCCTGACGAATCATTTTAGCGGCTTCCTGACCGTCCATCTCAGGCATCTGCAAATCCATCAAAATCAAATCGAAATGTTCTTTTCTTAAGGCCAGGACCGCCTCAAATCCATTTTCCGCAAGACGCGACTCGTAACCTAACTTGGATAAAACTTTTTTGATCAATTTTTGATTCATCTTATTATCCTCAGCCACTAAAATCTTATAGGGATAATTAGCGGCAAAATCCGTGCTGTACTTGACCTGGACGGATTCAACAACTTCCTCCACCTTGGCTTGTTCCTGTTGGGAGCGATCCTGTTTCAAAGGGACCGTAAAAAAGAAAGCGCTCCCCTTGCCGGGCTCACTATCAAACCAGATTTCTCCGCCAAGTAGCTGAATGATCCTGCGGCTGATAGCGAGTCCCAGACCCGTTCCTTCAAATTTCCTCGCCAAGGTCGAATCGACTTGCACAAATGGCTGGAAAAGCTTTGAATACTGATCTTGGGGAATCCCGATTCCTGTATCCGTTACCCAAAAAAGAGCCGTCATTTCCTCCGCGCCTTTTTTATGAATTTCCCCGTCAATATTAATCATACCCTGGTTGGTAAATTTCAACGCATTATTGATTAGATTCATCAACACCTGAGATAACTTGTTTTCATCTCCAATAACCTGATCTGGGAAATCCTCAGCCAGTTTTAGTTCAATCTGGATCTTTTTAGACTTTGCCATGCTCTCATGATGCCGGATAACTTCCCTCAAACAGCCTCTAAGCGAAAAGGATCTGGGCGAAATTTTCATCGATTGGGATTCCAGATCGTTATAATCCAGAATATTTTTTACGATCGCCAGCAAAGCATCTCCGCCGGTCTTGATCGAATCGATAAAATCTTTTTGCTCCTCATTCAAATCGGTCTGATGCATCAAATCGGCCATCCCCAGTATGGCGTTAAGAGGCGTTCTGAGTTCATGGCTCATAACCGATAGGAAATCGCTCTTGGCCTTTGATACCGCCTCAGCGCTTTCCTTCGCCTTGATCAAAGCAAGCTCCGCCATTTTTGCCTTGGTTATATCCCGAAAAACGATCACCGCCCCCTTGACATCAGTCTGAGACTTGCTGACCAAAGGACGGCTACTCGCCTGAAGCCAGACTTCTTCGTTGACTTGATCATTTTTCAAAAAGATCTCCAAAGAATCTACATGAAAACCGATTACCGACTTCATCATCGAAAGATCCTCTATATCAAAGGGCGTTACTTTATCGCTGTTGTAAAAACCAATCTTTTCAGCCCATTTGGCACTACTCAGGGGAAGATCGACATTGCCGATCATCTGCTTGAACGAGTCGTTGACCTGAAGGATCTGCCGATTCTCTCCGATCACCACGACACCATCGCTCATACTCTCTAATATGGACTGAAGAATTAGCGTTTTGTCATAAAGATGATCCTCAGACAGCGCCAATTCTTCCTTGGTCGCCTTAAAACCACGCACCTGTTTTGAAGTCAAAGTCAGTTTGTCGGTCAGAATATCCAAAAAAACCTTGTTCAAGGTATATTTTAAAACCTCGTTGCCTGAACCTGAAATGACTTTTTTGGAAATCGTAAAAAGACTGACGGGGGTATCCGCAATGACCGATGCCGTGGTCGGATTTTGGCTGATGACGCTCATCTCCCCGACGAGGTCACCTTTTCTGGTGAGGCCCAGGATAAAATCCTCTCCGGTATAAACAGCGACCGATCCGTCCAAAATGACGAACACTTTGTCGTTTGTTGTGCCTTCCTCAATAACAACGGAGTCCTTATTGAAATACTCAACAGAGCTATAGCGAATCAAAAGCTTCAACCTTTCGTTATCGAACTGTTTAAACAGCTCCGATAGCTTTAGAATCTCTAAAATATCCTGGTCCGTATAGGTTTTTTTCATGCCGCGTTGAAATGGTTCCGTTACTTGTTAAAAGCTTTTTCGCAAAAGAATTACCAAATCTCATCGAATATTAACAGGGAGTTCTATTACCTGCCGACTAAACCCCTGGTCGAGTTCATAACGAAATTGGCGAATCGCCTGCTGATCTCATTATCCTCCAGTTCCTTTTTGAGTACTTCAAGAGCTTTAGAGGGAACCAATTGCCGACAAAAAAAGATGTTGTAAATTTGATCGACCTGATGAATTTCCTCCGGGGTAAAACCGTTTCTCTTCAAGCCGATCCGATTGATTCCAAAGAGCTTGGCCCTGGTTCCGGTGCAAAGCACATAAGGCGGCACATCCTGGTAGGCGGCACTTAAACCGCCCACCATGGCATAATCCCCGACCTTGCATTTCTGGTGAAAAGCCGACAGCCCCCCTGTCACGATGTTTGAGCCCATCTGGACGTGGCCGCCCAAAGTCGTGGCATTGGCGAACATGCAGTTATCTCCGACCGAAGTATCATGCGCAAAATGAGCATAAACCATAATCTGGTTATGGCTGCCGATTTGGGTGATCCCGGTTCCGCCGAGCGTTCCTTTTTGAATCGAGACGTATTCCCTGATTTCATTATCATCACCGATTATAACCTTGGTGTCCTCATTTCGGTGCGCTTTGTCCTGTGCGGGAAGACCTATGCTGACATAAGGACCAATGCTGTTGTTTTTACCGATAACGGTATCACCCTTAATCGTAACATGATTTTCGATTACCGTATAGTCCTGTATGACGACCTGTTCTCCGATGATACTATAGGGCCCGACCTGGACTCCTTTTCCCAGCTTTGCTTTTGAGTCTACTATCGCCGTAGCATGAATCAAGTTTTTTTTCATAGAATAAAATTATAATTTAAATTAATTTAAATCCCATAATAGGCTTCCCAATCCTTCCAGACCGACTCATAGCCCTGCGCCTGAATCATCCGGGCCACCTCGATGGAGGATCGCTCGTCATGGACCTCAAACTGCTTTAAACGGTCCTGGTTCAGAGCATAACCGCCCGGCTCTGTTTTTGATCCTGCGCTTAAGGTGGTTATGCCCAACTTGATCACATGATCTCTAAACTGTCGAGATTCCCTCGTCGATAAGGAAAGCTCGACGTTCTCATTAAATATCCGGTAAGCAAGTATAACCTGAAGGAGTTCCCTGTCATTTAAGGGGTATTCAGGCTCAAGCGAACCCATCGCCGGTCTCAGCCTGGGAAAGGAAATGGAAAACTTCGTCTTCCAGTATCTTTTCTCCAAAAATCGCAAATGGGAACCGACAAACCAACTGTCCGTCCTCCAGTCTTCCAGCCCCAAAAGACAACCAAGCCCGATTTTATAAATCGATGCCTTCCCCAGTCTGTCGGGGGTATCGAGACGAAAATCAAAATCGGACTTCTTCCCCTGGGGATGAAATTGCTTGTATTGATCCCTGTTGTAGGTTTCTTGATAAACCAAGACCGTATTTAAACCCAAACGGATCAACTCCTCGTACTGAGTGGTTTCCAGGGGCTGAACTTCGATGGAAATATGCGAAAACAAAGCCCTGATAGCCTTGATAACCGCAGATAGATAATCGACCCCGGCCTTACCTGGATGCTCTCCTGTTACCAGTAAAAGATGATCGAAGCCGGCCCTTTTGATGATCTCAACTTCATTAAGCACTTCCTCAATGCTCAAGGTAATCCGCTTTCCTCCGTTTTCTTTTCTAAATCCACAGTACAAACAGCTGTTAACACATTCATTGGAAAGATAAAGCGGGATATACATCTGGATGGTCTTGCCAAACCTCTTTTTGGTAAGTTGATGACTTATTTGAGCCATTTCCTCCAGGAAAAGCTCGGCTGCCGGAGACAACAGGGCCATCAAGTCGTTCAGATTTCCCTGACCCGCGTTTTTTAAAGCCTCCTTGACATCTGGGGCCTTTTTATCCTTAATCTGGTTTTTAACCGTTTCCCAGTCTAAAGATTGAAAGTAATTCTTATATCCCATCACTCTTTTAAATCCTTAATTTTTATGTTTAGGATCATTCAGAAAGCCAGTCAAGGGACTGCTCGCTACCGCACTTTGAGTCATCCCTCCAAGTTTTGCCAAAAAAGCCATCCTGCCCGCCTCGACTCCCAGTTTAAAAGCTTGAGCCATCTTCACTGGATCATCGGCGACCGCAATCGCGGTATTCACCAAAACTGCGTCCGCCCCCATCTCCATCGCCTCAGCCGCGTGAGATGGCGCGCCTAGTCCTGCGTCAACCACAACGGGAAGGGTGCTTTGCTCGATGATAATTCTTAACATTTCCCTGGTTTTTAGCCCAGAATTGCTGCCAATGGGCGACCCCAGTGGCATGACCACCGATGCGCCCGCGTCTTGCAGACGCTTGCATAAAACCGGATCCGCGTTAATATAAGGTAAGACGATAAAGCCTTTTTTAGCGAGTTCTTCAGTAGCATAGAGCGTCTCGATAGGATCAGGCAATAAATATCTTGGCTCCGGATGAATCTCCAGCTTCAGCCAGTTCGTCTCTAGTGCCTCTCTAGCCAACTGCGCCGCGAAAACAGCTTCCTTGGCGGTCCTGACGCCGGAGCTGTTGGGTAAAAGTCTGACACCTGGAAACTCGACATGTTTGAGCATCGAATCTTCGGGATTGTTCATATCAAACCGCTTCAAAGCCAAGGTGACCATCTCGGTTTCAGATGCCTTGATCGACTGCGCCATGATTTCGTTGGAACAAAACTTCCCCGTTCCCAAAAAAAGCCTGGACTTAAATAGCTCACCTGCGATCATTAAATCACTCATTCTTCATCCCGCGTTGTTTATATTTTATTATCCGATGATACTTTTGATATCCAAACTAAAAATAACCATTTAAAACCCTTTTTCTGCAAGGCTGATCCCTTTATCCCCCACTCTTATGGATAGAACCTTTGTGGTCACGCATTAAAGAGCTTTGGGATATTAATCATTCCGAATCAGATATTATTAAACTCAATTAAGGGTGATCAAAAGGCTTTCTTGATCTTAAAAAAAGCTTCCAGCGGTTCAGGCGCCTGCCAAACATACCCCAAAAACGCCGCTCCTGAAAATCCCAACTGCTTTATTTCTTTTATTCTCCCCGGTGTGCAACCACCGAGAGCGACCAC
>JAOUME010000139.1 GCA_029881655.1 Deltaproteobacteria bacterium
ATGGAATATAAAGACGTTTCAGGACGTCATATATAATCTGAGGGCCTTATTATTTATACATTGATACAGGCGAAAAATAAAAATATAAACAAATTAATTAAACAGGTAAATAAAAATGTCGAATAATTTCACAACAGCCTTAACAGAGCAAAACAGAAACATAATCAGGGAGGAAGCCCGGAAGTATGGAGCGGATCCAAATACGATGCTTAATGAAATCATTGCTTCCATTCCAAAAAAAGGCTGGCATGGCAGCTCAGAATTTTTAGAGAAGCAAGTGGATATTGTTCTCGGTTATAACAAAGGAGGCGAAAATAAACATGAAAATCAATTCAATTGAGTCAATTAAGAAAATAGATTTATTAACTGCCCCGCTTCCAGAAGAGCTGTCATTCCTTACCCGGATAAATCCGGAATACTGGAGCAGCGATTTTTGGAAGTGTATCGGCCTTGTAATTGAGGATGCAGAATTTTTAGAAAGCTCCACCCCCCCAGAATACAAAGATGAAGCCGATATGGATGCAATCGCAGATTTACGGGTTGTCTATAACCGCGAACTGGATAAGCGGCAAGCGCGTCTTTCCCTTTCAATCGAGAGATTAAAAGGAATCATTAAGATAGATTATAAGAAAGCACATGAAACCTTTATAGAAGAATTAAATGTTAAGAGGAAACAGATTAATGAACTTCATGAAAAATATTTCAAGGCACAAGCAGGAATGCAGGAACTTCAAAAGCAAATTGATCTTGAGGCACATGGGACTTATTTCGACCGCGAAACAAGGACAACCTTTAGAAGGGTTCTAATCCAAATGGAATCCAATGAGTGGGAGTATATTCTGAAGTGAAAGGCCTTAAAACGGGGAGGCACCGGCCCCCCGTGGAGGCTTAAAAAAAAGTATTATCCTCTTCGCATTGCCTTCGTATGGGGCACCACTGGTGCTCGATCCTGTTTTCCTCACAATAGTTTTAATGGGTTGACGTTGTCAACAATCAAGGATTTGTCTAAAATTATGGAAAATAATTGCCTGACCGGCGCTGCAAATAAAAAAACTGAAAATATAACAAACTGGACTTAACTGTTCTTTTGTCCATATGCTTACATTAATAAAATATTACAAAAAAGCACAAATTGAGCTTGCCAAAAAAAGGCCGGTCAATATGATGTAAATATGAATGGACTTGCAGTTAAGGGAAAACTTCCAGCCACGGGAAACCGGACCTATGATTTCCATATACAGAAATTCAATACCTGGCTTTCCGGCAGATCACTGACAGCAGATAACGTGAAAAACTTTATTCTTGAAATAGAAACGGAATACGCACCGGCCACAGTCGCCAATATGAAAGCGGCAATCAAGAAAGCATTAAAGACCGGGGTCTATGATGCCAGAATTACAGCGGCCATTGATGCGACATTCAAAGAGATAAAAACAGCGAAGCCGGACAAGGTTGTTCATATAGAAGAAATACTTTCCGATGAAGAAATCGAAAAACTCATTGAGGACTGCCCGGACTGGCTGGGACATATCATTAAAATTCTTGCTCTTACCGGGATGAGAATTTCAGAACTGACCGGCATCAAGATGACCGATTGCACGAAGGAAGGAAAAAATCTTTACATCAGCATCATCGGGAAAGGAAAAAAACAGAGACGGATATTTATTCCATATACATTCTATACTGAAATCGTTAAAACATTCAGAGGGAAAATCTTTCTGTTTGAAACCACTCGCGGAAATGGGTATTCACGAAAATTCTTATGGAAAATGATTAATGATATTGGTTGCCTATCCATTGACCGGGACATTCACCCGCACCTTTTCAGGCATACATTTGCAACGAAACATATTAAAAAACGTGGATCTGTGAAAGCCGTTTCCCTCTACCTGGGTCACGCATCGACGGCCACGACTGAAAATATGTATAATCATGATGAACTAAAACCAGAGGATATTTATTGATATGGTAAAACCAACGACAAAAAAAACCAAAGCAGGGAGGCCACAGTCTGACAGATTGAGGCCGTCCATTTCTATTCGCATAGACTCAGAGCTTTTAGAGAAGCTGGACGAAGTCGCAGAAAAAGAAAAACGGTCCCGATCCTCACAGATTGAATATTTGATTGAAAAATATTTGAATATGAAATAATAAAAATGCTTCCCGGAAGTGAAGATATTGCCGGGAAGCCAGACTTGAAATGGTAAAAATATTATATACTGAAAACTGAATTTTGTACAGAAAAAAATGCAACGATTGATAAAAAAAACACATAGTAATATTATGATTACAACTATTGAAACAATCAGAGGCCGGAATTTTACAGACTGCATATTTTCCTTTCTGGACGTTGTAGAAATTGAGGACGCACTGGAAGAAATGGAGCTTGCAGAGTTTTTATTTCTATTTCATGAGAATCGGGAAGAGTATAAAGATGAACAGCTTCACGCGGTGGCCCTGGGATTTTTACCGCCTGAAAACGAATTGAATTAAAAGGAAACAATATGAAAATAATATCTATCAGTAGCGCAAAAGGCGGAGTCGGAAAATCCACGCTTGCAATAAATTTAGCGTTAAGCATGAAAGGAAAAATCCTTGTCTGTGATTTTGACAGTCAGGCATCCTTAACAGATTATTTTTTAAGGGATACACCGCTTGACGATTTCATAAATAAAACAAGCTACCATTTTTTAACGGGGAAGGAAAGCGCAGAATCCTGTATTCTGAAATCTGATAATGATAGTATTTATATAATTCCTGCATCACTTGACCTTATTAAAATCGGTATTGAAATGGCATCCGATCCCATGGGAGTTATCAGGGCAAGGAAACGACTTCAAGCATTAAAATATGATTACATCATTATAGATACACCGCCCGGAATAGGTTTTTCAATGAGAGCCGGTCTTTATTGTTCTGATATAATCCTTACCCCTATTCAGTTTGACCGCTGGACTGTTCAGGGGCTTTCTATGCTGGCCGAGGAAGTGGAAGCGATAAGCGAAGCAAGGACAGCACCGGAAATTATCGCAGTTCCATATATGACAACCGAAAAAGAAAGCATCCAGCTACAGGATGCGCTTTCAGAGTCTTTCAATGTTTCAAAAAGTTTTATAGGCAGAAAGCTACCAATCAGAACCGCAGTAAACAAAGGAATCCCGGTAAAGGATTCAATCAAAGAATCATTTCAAAACTTATCGAAGGAAATAGCATGAGTCAATTAAGTTCAATCAAAGACGCGACAAAAGCAAAAAATAAGCCGACGATACGGGATGCTGTTATCGTTCAAGAAAATACAAGTATTGAAATCCAGTCTTCTGCAAAGTATTTTACTGAAACCGGTCTTCACATTCCAGAGAATACAACTGATTTTCAATGGCAGGAAATCGGCAAAGGTCTTTCAAAAATGGACAAGGCTATTCAGTGGGCAATCGGTGACTGGTTTCTTTTTGGAGAAAAAAAGTTTGGAGAAATCTTTGAACTTGCTGAGGACATAACAGGATACAAGAAAGGGACATTGATAAATTTCAAGGCCATTGCAAGCAAATTCTCACCGTCACGACGTCGTGACGAATTGAGCTGGAACCATTTCCAAGCAATTCAGGCATTGCCTGAAAAAAAACAGGATCAGATTATCGAAGCAGCTATCAAAGAAAATCTTTCCGTTGCAAAACTTCGGAATATGATCCGTGGAACCGACCAGAGAGAAGAGAAAAATCTTGCCGATCAGATCAGAGCATTATTAAAAAACATACCTGCCAGAGATGCAAAAACAGCTCTGAATGATGTATTGAAAGATTACGAAAAATAATAAAACTCTGACAGGCGCTCCCGTCTGATTTTTTACTGAATAATCCTTCACAGGAGCCACGCAGGCGCACAAAAAACAGCCGGGTCATAACAGAAGCCAGTAACATAACTATTCTTATGTTCCCCGTTTTTTTTTATAAAAAAAGTATTGCAGGTTTAGACCGGCTTGCTTACAGTACCTTAGATAATGAATTAAGCCTTGACTTTTAGTCATTTTAACTCATTATTGTAATTGAGATCCATTCTCAATAACACCAACGCTAAAAATTTACAAAACGTCAAGCCCTGAAAAACCCCCATGTCATCCCGTTAAAGCGGGGGGGGTTGCCAGGCAACTTTTTCACTTAAAACATACTATTTGTTCTTTTTTTTACTTGAACTCTAAATCTGATTATGTCAGATTAGGCTATGTGCTAAGGCACATTTTTACTTCCGGGAATGACATCCCTTATGGAAGCAAATGTAAATTTTTAGCAACGGCTGAACTTCCCGCAATCATACCGCGACATTCAACCTTTGCTAAGAGAAAATAAAACTCTAAGCGGAGGATTTCCGATGAGACATAATATCATATTTGTCCAAAACACGTTTTTCCTTCGGGGAAAAACAAAGGATGCAAACACAAGAAAACAAAAAAATAAGCTATAGAAAATACGCGGCTCAAAACATAGCCACTTTTCCATGTCATCGGGATAAATCACCGGCAACGCGAAAAGGTTTCCATGATGCAACAACGGACCTTGAAATATTGCCCCGGTTATATTCCAGCGGGGACTATATCCCCGGAATACCGACAGGTGAAATCAATGGAATTGTTGTAATTGATTTTGATAATAAAGAATATATATCAGTAAGCGATTGCATAGATATTGTAAAAGAAAATTACGGTCCATTACCGGACACATTAACGGTATCCACTCAAAGCGGAGGGTTGCATTTTTATTATTCAATTACAGGCGAAACGAAAACTAAAAGCCGCTCAAAGTTTTTAGACCAGTCTTTACCGATTGATATTAGATCCAACGGGGGATACGTTTGTGGACCAGACGACCATGATCTTTATACAGTGATTGACGATGATGATGAAATATTCTGGACTGACCTCCGCTCTTTATGTGCACCGCTTCCCGATTGGATTGAAAATTTTGAAAAACAACCATTATTAAAAACCAGACCGAAAATCATTTTTAATAATGGGAAACCCCTTCCATATAAAGAACTTGCAGAAATAATAGTTACTGTTTGCCTGTTTGATCCAGACACGCATTATTCCGACTGGATTAAAATAGGTCAATGCCTGCATTTTACCGGCGATCCGAACGCTTTCCATATATGGGAAGGATGGAGCATCAGAGGGAAAAAATATAAAGAGGGTGAATGTGGAAAGCACTGGAAGTCATTCAAGACCGATTACGCCGGGAAGCACGGCCCTGTAACAATCCGGACCCTTTTCCATATGGCGAAAAACGGGGGCAAAGCATGAGCGAAATAATAGAACTGATTCCCGTTCCTGTCCCTTTCATAAACACTGTATGCAAACATAACCCAGGAGTACATGAAACACTCATACAGCTAAAAGAAAATGAGTATGGACTTGAAGAAATTCCAATCAGGCCGGAAGAGATAAATTCTTATAGAAATAAATTTTCTGGAAATGAAATAGAAATAATGATTCAGGTTTTCAAACGGGCCGGTTTCGACAAAAAAAACGGTTTCGGCAAAACGGCAGTTTTTCGCTCAAGATATGAATTGGCTCGACTTACAGCCGGGACACGAAACCGCAGAATACAGAATTTTATTGATGCAATAAAAACGCTGGAAGGTCCTCACTGGCTGGCATTTTCGCAGAAAAGAAAAAATTTCATTGCTCACATTGCACCGCTCAAAATTGAAATACTTGAGACTGGAGAAATATCCGTTCACGTATGCCCACAGCTCATAGAGGGGAAGACATACAGGCTTGCCCCTTCCAATCCTTCGCAGATCCTGAAGATTTACGGCGTCAAGAGAGCTGACACGGCTCACATTAAAACTTTCTTATACATGGCCGACCGGATCGGATCTTTGAGAAATGGAAATTCTCTAAAGAAATTAAAAATATATGAAGGGGCCGGGATTGCCGGATATTTCAAACAGCGAAATGGTAACCGTGCACGGAAGATCCTCTCAGACACGCTGGAAGCTATGCAAGCGGGGGGCCTGATCGATTGGACTGATGGAAAAGAGAAAATTATATTTTCTTACAACCGCGAAAACTGGGGCCAAAAGGAACCGGAACCGAAAGCCCGGACCGTGGCACAAGTGACGCCATTCCGTGGCACAAGTGACGCAGATCGCGGCACAAGTGACGCAGGCGAAAAAACTAAAATACAAATTTTGAGAGAGAAATCGGGGTTACGGGCCATTTCCTGAAATGGTCTGTTTTTTACTAATATAATTAATATAATAGAGAGGGGACGGGTCCTTACCGGACCGCCCCTCTTGAAGTGAAGGAATAGAAAATGCAATTAGAAAAAAAAGATATCGGAAAATTAATAGATTTCAATTTTAGAAAACTGGAAGCTCTTCAAAACCCAGCGCCAGCGAAAATACTCACTCCCTGGGAATCAGTTCTTGAAGAGGCGAACAGACCAGACGGTATTTCATTTCCTGACTCATGGAACCTGAAAGGAATTACCATGCGCCCGTCATTGCTTACGATTCTCGGAGCATACAGCGGAATCGGAAAGTCAACAACTATGTTAAATATAATCAGACATCTTTTCGTCAAAGGTAAAAAAGCACTTGTGTTTTCTCATGAAATGACACCCGGCCAGTTATGGGCAAGGTTTGCAGGGATTGATATGAGTATGGAGGGGAGAGGATCACACACAATTTATGAAATATTTGAATTTGCAAAAAAGCAAGATGACTACCTGAAATCATTAATTGAAGAGGCTTCAAAATATATAACGGTCATTGATTCAACCGGATGGACTGCCGGACAGATTACCGCTGAATTTGAAAATTATATTTTAGAAAATGATGAGCCTGATATGGTAGCAATCGACTACTTGCAAATTATAAGACCTGATATGGAATCCGTTCCAAAAGACAAGCGTTTGCAGGTCATGTCTATAATGGAAGAACTCACAGGCTATGCAAAAAAAACATCCTCTGTATGGCTTGTGGTAGCACAGACAAACAGAGACGCGGCGAAAAGAGAAGATGGCAAAGCCCCTTCCCTTACAGCCTTTCAGGAATCGGCAGCAATAGAACAAAATGCCGGTCTTGCCATAACCTTAGGACGTGCTGTAAGTGACGGCGACACGCTGTCGAATACTATGAATATACGAATTGCTAAAAATCGTTTCGGAAGAACCGGAGCCAGTGACGTGAACTTAGATCCAGTAACCGGGGCAATAGAGCCACCACTAAGGGGGCTGGAATGAATGACTATATGGAATATAAAGACGTTTCAGGACGTCATATATAATCTGAGGGCCTTATTATTTATACATTGATACAGGCGAAAAATAAAAATATAAACAAATTAATTAAACAGGTAAATAAAAATGTCGAATAACTTTACAACTGCTCTGACAGAG
>JAOUME010000140.1 GCA_029881655.1 Deltaproteobacteria bacterium
ATGGGATCAGTTTCCTGATTATGATAATTGACGACCTGAATAACCAGCGGTTGGTCTAAGGGCAGTTTGATGGACTGATCCTTGAAATAAATGGCGACATCCTCGACGGATTCTTCCAGGGTATTGGCGCTTAAGACCCAAGGAATCATCAAAAAACTAATAAAGACCAACAGGATTCTATTTAGCATGACTTTTTAAAATTAATTGTTTATAAATAATTGCTCTATTCTTTATCATAATTAGAACTAATATTCAATACTAATGTTATATCAACCCTGTAGACGCTGATTAACGCTAGGTTTTTGCTGATTAAACAAGGAAATATAAAATCCTGAGTTGTCGTAATCATTATGGGAGCAACTTCTGAGGAAGTGAGGTCATGACCTGTTTTTGACCTCATTTGTTCTACTAGAAAAACTCACAGCACCACACTCTCGGCGATTTTCAGGAATTCCTCTTGCCCTGCTCCCAAACATCTATTTGTAGCTGAACAATTTGAATGTCCGAGTAACTGTCTTACCACTTCGATGATCCTCCCCCGATTTGATAGACACCATAAGATTAATTAATCTTATGATCAGGAGGTGTTTAAATGAAAAGAAAACAAAAACAACAAAACCACACAAAAGAGTTCAAACTTGAAGCTGTACGTTTAGCTGAATACTCTGATCGCCCAAAAACCCAGATTGCAGAAAAATTGGGAATATCAGACATTACTCTTTATAAATAGTGTAAAGCATATCGGAAAAATAAATCCCAAGCTTTTCAAGAAACTGGGCCTGCAACAGAACAACAAGTGCTTCGTAATCTTCGACTTGAATTTGAGCGAGTGAAAGAGGAAAGGGATATTTTAAAAAAGGCCGTGGCGTTCTTTGCAAGGGAGTCAGAGTGAAGTTCGCCTTTATTCATTCACAGCGTATGAGGTTTGAACTTTCACTGCTTTGTCGATTGTTGAAAGTTTCTCGGAGTGGTTACTATCGCTGGCTCAATGATCCTCTTGGAAAAAGAGGACGACAGGATCAAATTCAAAACCTGAGGTTTTTAGGGTTTTCACTTAGCACAATCGTATTTATTGTTCTCCTGGAGTTCAATATGCTTCGAAAAATGATCAATCTCTTTTAAATCAAAATGGGATTGTAAATTCTATGACTAGAAAAGGAAACTGTTGGGATAATGCGGTGGTTGAAAGTTTTTTCCATTCAATTAAATACGAATGACTGCATCATCGAAGATTTGCTACCAGAAGTGAAGCAAGACTAAGCATTTTTGAATATATTGAAGGATTTTATAACCGTCATCGACTTCATTCAACTTTGGGGTTTAAATCCCCAGAGGAATATGAAATGCTAACGGCTAGCTAAGGTGTCTACTGTACTGGGTGGAAGATCAAAGGTGTCTACGATTCTGGGGGCAGGTCATACTCCATTAGAAGTTAATTATGAGCAAATTATTCAAGCTTAAAAAATGGCTCACACTAGATGAGGCTGCCAGTCATATTTCCAATGTGCTTGGTGAGCCTGCTACTGTTGCGGATTTATACCGCTTTGCCCTTGATGGTCACTTGACCCTTTCTGTTGATTTTGTGAATCACGCTAAGGCTAAAAAGGGAAAATGGGTTAAGTCGGAACAGGTTGAATTTATTACTTGGGAACATAATATTTTTACTGGAGAAAAACTAGACATTCCCCATGCCTATTCTAAGAATAACGAGATTCAAGTATCAGAAGATGATTGGATCAAATTAGAGCAATCTGTTGTTTCCATTAGTGGAATTTGGGATTTAACCATGGTCGGCGCTGAAAAGTTGGATATTGAGCACAACTATCAGCAGTTAACCTCAGTGATAGCGGTGACACTTGTTGCTTTAGAAGGTGTTTTTGTACAGCAGGGGGATGTGGTCTGCCAGCTTCAAGATAGATTGGGTGATAATGATTATTCTGAAGTCAGCAAGGATTTACAGGAGGGAATGGAGCGTCACATTACTACGAATAACCTTAGTGATAGTGAAGCTAAAAAACTAAGAGAGAAATTTAATGCGGACAGAGAAAAGTACCTAGAAAACAAAAAGAATAAGTCCAAAGAAAGCGACTATTACCCAGCAGGCGGATTACCTGATGATTGTGTTTTAGTTGTTCGTACCAAAGAAATCACACGATTTATCCAATCCTTAGAAGAAACCCCTGAAGCTTCCAAGCCTCTAACCTCCAAAGAAAGAAACTCGTTGCTAGTTCTGATCGGGGCTATGAGCAAGGCACTAGATGTTGACCTCAACGAAAGAGGAATAGCCTCATACTTCGTTAAACTTACTGAAGAACTTGGTGCGCCCTTAACAGATGATACAATCCGCAAAATCTTAAATCAAATTGAAAATGCAGTGGATTTAAGAACCAAATAACCGATTTAGGAATGTCATATTCCGATTTCGGCCTTTTTATCTCCTTCCCTTCATAACCTCTTAGTAGATTTTCATAACACACACTAAGAGGTTTCATCATGTCATATAAAATCTTAAGGCTTCCAGCAGTTAAAGAGGCTACTGGTTTATCCAGAAGTACAATTTATTTACGAATTTCTAATAACGAGTTCCCCAAGTCTATTCCCCTAGGTGGCCGTTCAGTCGGTTGGCTGGAAGAGGAAATTATGCAATGGCTGGAAAAGAAAATTGAAGCCAGTAGGGCAAACTAATGGCTAATTATAACCCCAATCTGGCGAAGATCAACCGCAACTATACTTTTGAGGAGTTGGCGGAAGTGTTTGGTGTGCATAAAAACACCGTTTCGGCATGGGTTAAAAATGGCTTACCCTGCCTGAAAGAAAAACGGCCTTTTTTAATATTGGGGATAGAAGCCAGATTATTTCTGCAGAACCAGCGATTGGATAAAAAGCAGAAATGCAAACCCAGTGAGCTGTTTTGCATGCGATGTAAAGCCCCCACCAAGCCAGCTGAAAACTATGTGGAGTATCTACCCTTATCAGCTACTAAAGGTCGCTTAACAGGCTTTTGTTCCAGCTGTGAATGTGTGGTTAATAAATTTATTAGCAATGCTGATTTGGAGCGATATTCAGCGCTTTTTGATCTTACAAAACCGAAGGAGTTAGAACACATAAACGATAGTGATAACCCTCTCTTAAACAGTGACTTTAAAAAGTGAGCTAACACCATGAAAAAATACAATGCAAATAATGAAAGAATTAAGCGTAAATACCTGACCTTTTTAAAGCAGGCTAAGGGGCAGAATGAAGCCTCAATTGATGCTGTTGCCAAAGCAATTTCTCGATTTGAGTTTTACAACAAGTACAAAGACTTTAAAGCATTTCACTTTGAGCAAGCGATAGGGTTCAAAAAACACCTTGCCAACCAAAAGCACCATAAAACAGGAAAGCCATTAAGCCTGGCGACGATGAATGGGACGGTGAGACTTTTAAAAGCGTTCGTCGAGTGGTTATCACAAGAGACAGGCTATAAATCACGCGTTAAATATTCAGATGCGGAGTATTTTAATCTCTCTGAAAAAGAGGTACGTACCGCAAAGGCAAAACGCCAAAAACCAGTGGCAACTGTAGAACAAATCAAGCATGTATTGGCGATGATGCCGAACGGTTCAGATATTGAGAAGCGTGATAGAGCACTGATTGCTTTTATTCTGTTAACTGGCGCACGAGATAGTGCAGTTGCTTCGATGAAGTTGAAACACATCGACTTAAATGCGGGAACGGTCTATCAAGACGCTAGGGAGGTGAACACCAAGTTTAGTAAAAGCTTTACTACCTCCTTTTTCCCTGTGGGTGATAATGTGCGAGATATTGTTGTTCAGTGGGTGGAGTATTTGAGAAATGATCTTATGATGGGTAATGATGCCCCGCTGTTCCCAAAAACTAAAATGAGTCAAGGGTATGACCGCAGCTTTCAGGTTGTGGGTTTGTCCAGTGAGCATTGGAGCAGTGCCGCCACGATTCGAAAAATATTCAAAGAGGCTTTTTCATTGGCTGAGTTGCCCAACTTTAACCCGCATAGCTTCCGTAATACCTTAGCGGCATTAGGTGAAAAACTCTGCCGATCACCCGAAGAATTCAAGGCATGGAGCCAGAATTTAAGCCATGAAGGGGTACTAACCACTTTCTACAGTTACGGTGAAGTTCAAACAACTAGGCAAATTGAGATTATCCAAAAGTTGGGGTCACCTCGTGATTCAGATACGCAGAATATAAATACTGCTGAATTGGCTAAGGCCGTTGCCCATGAGATGAAAAAACAGGGTACGGGATAGCTGTTTATCTAATTCTAACGATTTTTAGCCTCCCGCTAGTATCCGAATCATTTTCTTGCTATGGAAAAATTCCCATGCACAAGCAAGGTGAATTGATAAAAAACCTTGGGCAAAATCCAAAATCTTCTGACTCAAATTTAATAGAACCAGCACAAACTCTTGTTTTGAAAATGCAGGGTATAAATGAAAATCAATCAATTTATTAGCCAGACAAAACAATTTCTGTTGGCACATTTGATGGTATATTCGCAAACCGAATTAACAAATATATTTATATATTAGTAGATTACGGTGGCTTTGCGGCTCCGGCTCTCACCAACATTAATTATGAACCGCTGATTTATTCCGGACATTTTTAAAAGACATTGGACGGGTAAAGCGAAGATAATGGAAGGTGATAACAAAAGGGGACAGCTCGAAAGAGAGGGTCCCCTTTTTTTATGGGATTTGCATCATACGGGAAGATTTAATAAAACTCAGAAAATACTCAGAACAACTCGGCTAATGAATCCCAAAATAACGGGATTTAAAGATATCTCACGAAATGAGGCAATCTCTCTGGCGGCGAACGATTAGATCCTGACCAGTAAATTCTTCATGTTCCCGACAAACTTGACGAAGTCATTCTCGGAAGGTTCGTGGGGTAATCTTTTATGTTTGATCAGGAAATCCAGATTCTCAGACAGGAAAAAGAACAAATAGACCGGATTTGTCACCATCGTTAATTTAAGCATCATACCGACAATTTTTTTTGCCGTTCCTTTGACATCGACGATAACATAGGCTAGCAGGATACAGATGATGGTGCTGGTGAAGCAATAGATGGACGACAGGATTAATAAATGGATCATTGCAATCTCCTTTATTTTAGAATTCTCTATTGATCTCAAGTTTGTTTAAGCAAATTTAGGACCAAGGATATTCCACAAACAAATTTAGAATACAATTCTTATCGGTTTCCATCGATGTTGATGCGTCTCTGCATTATGAGGTTTGTTTGGCAATGCGATAAAACAATAAATCAGATACATAAATCGATTAACAGGTCTCCCGAGCATATCATATTTACATCCTCTTTCTTTTACTTTAAATTTAAACCAAAAGAAATTATGGTGACCGGGGTCGCGCAGGGGATCATCCCCGGTTTAAAATAAATATAAACAGATCGAAACCGGTTGCCGCAAAAAAATAGCGGGTTTTCGATTACGGCTTCAACCGGTTTGAATCGCTTTGTCTGCCGGTCACATGAGAAATCCCCATGCGGTCTGTCTTGTTAGAGGGGAAACGGTTCAAGGGGTGAAAATTGAATTTAATGGTTCTCTCTCTATCATCATAAAATACGATCTTCTATGACGCGGACAATTAAAAATATTACGGTTTTGGGCTCCGGACGCTGGGGCACTGCCATGGCGATTTATCTGAGCCGCAAGGATTTTAAGGTAACCTTGCAGTGTCATTTTAAAAACGAATATGAGCAGTTGATTAAAACCGACCGGGCGCCAAATCTTCCCAACTACAGCTGTGACAAAAAAATCTCCTTTGTAATTGATTTTAATGAGGCGCTCAGGGATGCTGACATGCTTGTCATTTCCACCCCGGTGGCTTTTTTAAGAGGAGTTCTGGAAAAGATTTCATCGCTGAAAAAAGAAACCGTCATCGTCAGCATCAACAAGGGCATCGAAAACGAGAGCCTTCTTACGGTTCCGGAAATCATCCGCTCCTATCTTCCCGGTCAACCCTTGGCCCATCTCGGAGGTCCTTGTTTTCCCGAGGGACTGCTCTCTGATAAAAGCCCGGCGGCCGAGACCATCGCCTGTGAGGACGAGGAACTAGCCAAACAACTCCAGGATCTTTTCAGCACCCCCCAGTTTCGGGTCTACCGTAGCCACGACCTAAAGGGGGTGGCGATTCTGGGCGCGATCAAGAATATCTACGCCATCGCCGCGGGCATCGCCGAGGGGTTCGGGATGTTTGAGGAAGCCACGGCGGTCCTGGTCACGAGAGGGTTGGCGGAAATGAAGCGTTTTTGTCAGGTGATGGGAATCTCGCAGGATACACTTTATGGACTTAGTGGCTTGGGAGATTTGGCTCTGACCTGTTATTCGATGAAAAGCAGTCATAATAAAAACTTCGGCAAAAGATTGGGCTCAGGAGAGAGTCTCAAGGTTATTTTAGAGACGATGGAGGGCAAGATTGCCGAGGGTTATTATACGACAAAGGCCTTGTGGGAGATATCTCGGAAAAAAGAGATCGAGCTTCCCCTGTGTAATATGGTCTATCAGGTCATCTATCAGAACAAGCCGATCAAGGAGGGGCTTTTGGAGTTGATGAACAGACCCCTTAAAGTAGAGGATTAATTTGACCCCGATTCAAAAAGAGTGGCTTTTCGGGTTGCGCTCAAACAAAGACCAGTACGAATTGACGACCATCCGGCAGATCCTGGAAAAACTGGGTCAGCCGCAGCGTCACCCCAGGATCGTTCATATCGCGGGCACCAACGGCAAGGGTTCGACTCTGGTGACTCTGGAGAAGCTGTTGATCGAGTCGGGTTTCTCAGTGGGCAGCACCATCTCTCCGCACCTTCTTTCCTTTAACGAACGTTTCAGAATAAACGGACTGGCCGCTTCAGAACAGCTGCTTGACGTGGCTTTTCATCGGGTGAGAGAGGTTTGTGGTTATAATGAAGCGCTTCTGATAGACGAGCGGCGACTCCCCTCGATTCAGCCCTCTTTTTTCGAGTTTTCCATCGCCATGGCTTTTGTTATTTTTCAGGGGCAAAACCTGGACTTTCTGCTACTTGAGACAGGTTTGGGCGGCAGGCTGGATGCCACCAATATAATCACAAACCCTCTTGTCAATATCATTACCCAGATCGATTATGATCATCAGACCTTCTTAGGCGAGAGCCTTAAGGAAATTACCATGGAAAAAATGGGGATCATCAAAAAGGGAGCCAAGGTCTTTTTGGCCCGGCAGAAAGAGAGCGTATCAAAGCAGGTCATGGATTATTGCGAGAAGGAAAATATCGAGTTGTACCTGGCGCCAAAGCATTTTTGCCATAAGATAAGGGAGGATGAAACCCGCTATATTTTCGAT
>JAOUME010000141.1 GCA_029881655.1 Deltaproteobacteria bacterium
TCATAGGCATGAAAAACACTATGTATCTCTTTGATATAAAGAATTTTTTTGTAGGGTTCGTCGCAGATGAGCGTAATCGGCTTGGAATATTCAACCGACTTGTTTCTTAACAAGTCCCCTAACTTGTTCAGTTCGTCTTTTGAGTATACGACTCCAGTGGGATTGTTGGGGGAATTAATCAGGACCGCCTTCGTCTCGGGGCGCAATCCCTTTTCAAGTTCAGAAAAATCTAAATGAAATTCATCGGTTGTTCTAACGGCGCTTACTCGGCCTGAGTGATTTTCAGAATAAGCGATATACTCCATGAAATGGGGTTTTAAAACGAGAACCTCCTCTCCTGGATTTAAAAGGGTCTTTAAGATTACATTAAGCCCTCCTCCCGCACCTACTGTCATGACGATATCATTCTTGTTGAATGCCAAGGAGGTTTCAGCGCCTAGTTTTTCTGAGATATACTCGCGTGTATGGTCATAACCCGCATTGGGCATATAGCGATGAGTCCCCCTTAAATCGGATTTAAGTATTTCAAGCAGCTTTTGTCTTAAAAGGGGTGGTGGCTCGAAAACAGGATTTCCGATACTTAAGTCGAAAACATTTTCATGGCCATACTTTTCTATTCGCCGGTTTCCTTCCTCAAACATTTTCCGAATCCAGTTTGAATTTTTAATAGCGGTCGCAATTTGTCTGGAAATTGTCATAGCCCTGAATTATTATAAGTTTCACATTAAAGATCTTAGAAAGTACTATTTGACTTTCTAAGCTTGATATTACAAAAAGAATGAGAAGTTAAATAGGATTTTATCCAAAGGTTAACGTTTTATAATCAAGAAAAAATAACCTATCGATATGGCTTATCAATACAAAGATCAATCGATCAATAAAATATCCATTATCGGAGCGGGTAATATAGGTCCTGACATCGCTTTTTTAATAGCTAAGCGGCTTTTCGACCTTGATGTGACCGTCCTTTTAGAAGATGTATCCCCTAGTTCACTAATACAAGCGCAAACCAGGATTGAACAGAAAATCGAACAGTTTTCTCAAAATCAAAACCATTCATCTCAACAAAAGTCAAAACTAAGACAATCTTTTCATTTCAGCAATAATATGAAAGAAGTCATCGGTTCAGATATGATAATCGAAACGGCGACTGAAAATCCATCATTGAAAAATTTGATTTTCAAACAACTCAAGTCAGTCGTCAAAGAGAAATGCATCAAGCTATCCAACTCCTCTTATATCACACCTGAAACCATCTTCGATAAACTAGATGGCCATGAGAATTCAGCTGTCGTACATTACTTTTATCCAGCCGATAAGAATGAGGCAATAGAAATCATTTCTTTGGAAAAAACCGATCCCGATCTGATAGAGTTTTTGTTCGAATTTAATCGTTTTTTAGGAAAGGACCCTCTATACGTAAAAAGCTCTTATGGATACGCCATAAATCCCATTTTCGCGGGGTTATGTCAGATTGCTTTTGGATGTCTCGAAAAGGGCTTAGGAACCGTTCAACAGATCGATCAAAGCGCTAAGGACATCTTAGGACTGTTAATTGGACCTTTTACCGCTTTGAATCTTTCGGGTGGAAATCTTATTTTGGAACACGGACTTTTAGGATTAAGAGATTCATTATCCGAATGGTTTGTACCCAATCAGCATTTATCTGAAATCGTTTTGAACGGGGAACTTTGGAAAACATCCCCAAGGGACCAAACCGTCATTATTCCAGAGGAAAAAAGTGGTATTTTGCGTCAGAAATTTTTAGACGGCTATTTCGCTTTGACCTCTTTTATTATGGATCTTGAAATCTGCGACCCAAAGGAGTTTAACCGTATCTGTTCCAAAGCCCTTTCTATCAAAGCCCCTTTGGAATATATGAGTGAAATCGGCATTGACAATTCTCTGATGATGATCAAACGCTTTTGCAAGGATAATAAAGATTTTACATATCCAATAAAAATTGAAAATATTTTGAAAAACAGAGTCTGATTAATCTGAGTATTGATCTTTTGATTTAAATAAACCATGCTATAAAAAAATTTAAGGTCATTTATGAAAAAAGCGAATTTGAAAGAGGCCCTTGGCCAACTTATTCAAAACGAACAGGTTAATGAGTTATTTTGCGTCAAGTACACCCACATCTTTAACAGCGATGAAATTCTTTTAGAGCTTTTCACCCGAATTTCTCACCAAGCGATTAATAATCGCACTTTAATGGCCTCATATATTGAAAAAAACAACACAGACAAATCCTTAATGGTAAAGGACGAGGAATTTGAATCCTTCACCCCTCTGGTTCATGTTGACTTCGGTAATTTTGGTACCAACGAACCCATCACCCGTGAGAAAGTCCTCAAGTCCGAATTGAGGTTTTTGAATATTTTAGTTATTGGCTACGAAACCTTGAGCAACTATTTTAAACTTGAGAAGGAACTTAAGCCAGTAGCGGAAACTGTAAAAAAACACTGCAGTGAAATCGAGGACTATATCGAGCAGGGTGCCGACTTCGAGGGGCAAAACCAACTCTCTGTTTATTAATCTATAGAAGTTACCAATTAATCTGTCCTTTACTGTCGTATTCTTACCCATCATTGATTTTTCTGGAAGATCAGACAAGTTTGTTTAATCCATGGTTATCCGGCTCAGCGCTTTATTAATTGATAAAATATGATTTGAATAAATAATCATATCAGCTATCAGCTTTATTTGAGGGCAATAAATTCTTTATGAACCCGAATCTCATTTTTAGCGGGAAAATCACCCTATTCATTGGAATTATAATTTTTTTGATTCTTGGGATCCTTAATTTTAAAGACAAACGAGGTTTGATCTGGATTTCATCAGGGCTTTCGTTGGTTTTTTTTCTTTTCTTTTTTGGTAGCCGGGCCTTTTTAAAGGAATTTTTTCCCTTTACAGACAAGATCGAATCCTTCGCTACCCTGTCCTTTATGATCGGTTTTTTATCTTTAATTTACCGAAAACGTTTATCTAAGAAGGAATTTATCGTTTTAATGCTCCTTGGAATGCTGTCCGGTTTGAGCGTTTTTATATTTGATGATCATCCCAAATTCCCGACCCCTTATTTAAGGACTATCTGGTATCCGCTTCATGTCCCTATTTCATTTTTATCCTACGCTTTCTGGTTTCTCGCCGCTGTTTGTTCCTCATCAATATATTGCTTTAAAAAAGATTTAACCGCCTTAAAACAAAATCGCTTTATTGTAACCGAATTGAACCGCCATGGTTTTAACGCGTTCACATTATCAATGGTTTTTGGTGGAATTTGGGGATATTTCGCTTGGGGCGCTTATTTTCTATGGGATCCTAAGCTGATTTGGTCAATTATTTTATGGTTCTATTACGGAAATCTTTTGCATATCGACAATCTTCCTTCATTTCGAAAGTGGAGAGAGCCAATGTATCTTTTCGGAATCGTGCTTGTCTTAATTACTTTTATCGGCACTGGTTTTTTTTCTAGATCCATTCATAAATTTTAGATGTTCAGATTCATTCAAATTATAGGCGATCAAACCGCCGGTTTTATCCTGGGACTACTGGTCGTTTTTGTTCTGGCTTTGGGTAGTTTGGTTATGAACTTAGCCCCTGAAGTTTATCCCCCTTTTTTCATGCTCGAATTCGACTTTTTCTTTAACACGATCAAACCCATTCATTTTTGGTTTTACATTTTATTGGGTATTTTTATTCTGTTTGGCTTTAACCTTTTATTTGGTACAATCGAAAGCCTGATTATTTTAATTCACACAAATATTTTATTTAAAAAAAGAATCGCTGGTCTTTTATTCCACCTTGGACTTTTGCTGGGCTTGATCGCTCACTTAGTTGAGGGTTACTGGGGTTCTCAAGAGCAACTCTTCATCGGAAGCGAAATTAAGCAAATTCAAAACATCGGCGCAGTTTCAGTGGGGTTTATGAAAAAAATCCTTCACCCTGATGGTTCGACGAAAGACACCAAAGCAATTTTAAAGATCTTTTCATCAGAAAATGATTTTATTGAGAAGACCGTGTCTTATAACGAACCGGCAATTTTTGATTTCGGAATGCGTGAAATTCTGTTGCTTCATGGAAAAAAAAGAATCAAACACATCAAGCTTAAAAACTCAGCGTCCAATAAAGTCATCGCTTTTGAAGTCAAAAAACCAGTAAAGGTGATGGATGGGTATCTGGTATTAATGGGAGTTATGTCAAAGAGAATGAAAAGCCCCTTCGGACTTTTTTACTGGTACCCGCCAAAAGACAAACCACAAAGGCTTTTTATCGCCTTAGACCTAAATAATATTGACTACAATCACCTTACCATTAAAAATCAAAACTTTGATTTTGACTCCTATCAACAGGAAGACTCCATCATGGCTCAAATTAGGTACAATCCATCCCTTTATATCATGGTTGCCAGCCTCATTTCGATCCTGTGCGGCTCTTTGTTCATGCTAAGAATAAGGTGAAGTTTTTAATTTGATTTATTATATTAAAATTAATTATTGAAATATTAGCGTAAATCTGACAGGATACAAAGTAAGAAATCAATTCTCTTCAAAATGATCCATGCTTATAATAAACCTGATTAATAAAATAAGATGTATTCGATTTTAGTGGCGGACGATGATGAAGGACTGCGTGTCGCTTTAAGTGATTTTCTTAAAAAACATCAGTACGAAGTTGTCAACGCGACTAACGGCAAGGAAGTCTTAAAGTTAATGGAGCATAAAATCCCCGATGTTTTACTCTTGGATATGGTCATGCCCCACCTTAATGGGATTGAAGTTTTAAGAGAAATCAAAAAAAACATCCATTATTATATGGTTTATATTATCATGATCACCGTTGACGATAGCCTTGAATCTAAGGTTACGGGTCTTGATTGTGGCGCGGATGATTATATTGTAAAACCATTCGATTTAAAGGAATTGCTGGCTCGAATCCGAGCTGGAATCCGAAGTATCGAGGCCAGGAATTTCGCTTTCAGGGATCCTTTAACGGATCTTTATAACCGTCACTTTTTTAACCAAAACCTGGTTCAGGAAATCGACAGGTCCGAGCGTTATGGGATGCCACTTTCAATGATTTTATTGGATGTTGATTATTTCAAGAATGTAAACGATACCTATGGTCATCTGGCTGGTGATGAGTTGTTGATCGAAATCGCATCCATTTTAATTCATTTCTGCCGGGTTCCAGACATCGCATGTAGATGGGGAGGCGACGAATTTATTCTTTTATTGCCCAACACTTCTTCCGAAGGAGTAAAAATCCTTGGACAACGAATAATTGAACAGGTCGAAGAGCATCAATTCAATCAGGTTGGAAAAATCACTATCAGCGCCGGCGCTTCTACTCTCGAAAAAGATCAGATCGATCTTTTTCAGATGGCTGACAAGGCTTTATACAAAGCCAAAGATTCTGGAAGAAACCGGGTGATTTTTCTTTGAGTTTATTCAGCTGTTTCAATTTCGTGTTCCTGATATATTTTTATATAAATTTCATTTTACATATTTTATTTTTTTTGACATATTATTATACAAGTTAAGTTGTATAATATTTTTGAATAAAACCAGTTAATTTTTAATTTTAACTAATAAACTGAAATGAGCCTATCAAAAAAATATCTAAAAAACAAAACCTGTAACGTTACTTTTCGCATACCAAAAAATGAAGTCACGACTGCAAAGTCAGTGTCATTAGTGGGTGAATTCAATAATTGGGATACTAAAGCGACTCCGATGAAAAAACTTAAAAACGGTTCATTTACCATTGGAATTCAGCTGAATACCGAAAAAGAATATCAGTACCGTTATTTAATTGATGGAAAAAACTGGATCAGTGATCATGAAGCGGATAAATTGGTCCATTCTGCTTTTGGTAACTGCGAAAACTCAGTGGTCAGTGTTTAGTAACTTTAATCACTGGTATAACAATATTATTTCTGCTCCAGAATAAAAAAAGGTCTTGCCTAATATAGGCAAGACCTTTTTTTACACATCACCGTTTCACTCACAAATATTAATTTTAACGTCTTTTCTCCATCGGGAGATAAGGTCTTTGTTTGCTTCCGGTATAAATCTGCCTTGGTCTTCCGATTTTGGTCTCGGGTGATTCGATCATCTCCTTCCAGTGAGCAATCCAGCCTGGAAGTCTTCCCATAGCAAAAAGGACGGTAAATATTTTAGTAGGGAAGCCCATAGCCTTATAAATAATTCCGCTGTAAAAATCGACGTTTGGATAGAGCTTGCGCTCAACGAAATAAGAATCTGACAATGCCCTTGCTTCGAGTTTTTTCGCGATTTCAAGCAATGGATCATGAATACCGAGCTTATTGAGGACATTATCACAGGTCTCTTTTATGATCTTAGCCCTTGGATCAAAATTTTTATAAACTCGGTGACCAAAACCCATCAACCTAAAAGGATCGTCTTTGTTTTTGGCTTTATCGATGAACCGATCGACATTGCCCCCTTCCTTGTGTATCAGTTCCAGCATTTCAAGCACCGACTGGTTGGCTCCGCCATGCAAAGGTCCCCATAATGCGAGTACCCCTGCGGCCACAGAAGCAAAAAGATTAGCGTGGGAACTACCGACCATCCTCACCGTTGATGTTGAACAATTCTGCTCATGGTCTAAGTGAAGAATGAATAACTGCTCCAAAGCTCTGGAAATTACAGGATCGACATCGTATTCCTCACATGGGATCGAAAACATCATATTTAAAAAATTCTCACAATAAGTCAGCTTGTTTAAAGGGTAAATCATCGGCTGACCAATCGTCTTTTTATAAGCAAATGCGGCAATGGTTGGTAATTTGGCGATCATCCGGTGGATGGTTATTTCAACTTGAATGGGATCGAAAGGATCGTAGGAATCCTCATAAAATGTCGAAAGCCCGCTGACAACCGACGATAATAGTGCCATTGGATGTGCGCTATTGGGCCAGACATCGTAATATCGTTTAATATCCTCATTGAGCATTGAATGAGTTGTGATATTATTTTTAAAATAGTCCATCTCTTCAAGGGTGGGCAGTTCACCATAAATGACCAGATAAGCCACTTCCAAAAAATTCGATTTCAAACAAAGCTCTTCAATCGGATAACCCCTATACCGCAAAATCCCCTTTTCTCCGTCAAGATAGGTTATCGCGCTTCTTGTAGCTCCGGTGTTCCCAAAGCCGTTATCTAAAGTTATCGCCTGTGTCGTACCCCTTAATTTGCTGATATCTAACCCGACTTCATCTTCTGTGCCAATGATGATCGGCAATTCGATTTCCTGTTCTCTAATTTTAAGTTTTGCGGTTTCGGACATA
>JAOUME010000142.1 GCA_029881655.1 Deltaproteobacteria bacterium
CTACAAGGTATCAATCTTTTTTTTGGCCCTTGTCGCTCTTTTTACCTATGGAGCCATGGAAGTCAGGATCGATACCAATATGGTGGAACTCTCTGACAAGGAAAGTGACATCAATCGAGCCTACAAGATCGTGGACGAGAAAATGTCCGGCGGTCAAAATTTGCAGATTTTATTTGAATTTAACGAGACCGATTCCTTGAAGGATCTCAAGGTTTTGGCTGAGATAGATAAACTGGAGCGGCATCTGGTTAAAGCCTACCCCGAACTGGTGAGAAAAACCTTCTCCTTGGCGAGAATGCTTAAGGATACCAACCGGGTCATGCACGGGAACGATCAGGCCTACTACCGAATTCCAACCGACCAAACCCTGACCAATCAGTTGATGTATCTTCTATCCAACGCCAACCCGGAAGACAGGCGGTCTTTGGTTAACGACAATTACACCAAGACATACGTCACGGTGCAGGTCAACAACGCCGGCTCCTATGAGTACACCCAGTTCTTCTCTAATGTCCAAGAGGACATCGATTCTCAATTCGCCCTGTTGCGGGAGACTCATCCGGACATGCGGATTCGCCTAGCAGGGGCCCTGCCCATGCTCTATCAGCTCAGCCAAGAGATGTCCGAAGCGCAGATGGACAGCTTCTTCCTCGCGATCCTGGTCATAAGTTGTATCATGATGATCACCTTGGGTTCCCTGCAGGGAGGATTGATCTCGATCCTGCCCAACGTGATTCCCGCCCTGACTACCTTCGGGGCGATGGGGTTGATGGATGTACCCCTGGATGGGGATACCCTGTTCATCGCTCCGGTGATTATCGGTTTGGCCGTGGATGATACGATCCACTTAATCGCCTCTTACAGGGATAACCTGCTTTACGGCAAGGATCATGAAACCGCCATCAAGGAAACCCTGAAAGAGGTAGGCCAAGCGGTGACTTTTACCACCCTGATCCTGGGGCTTGGCTTTGGAATTATGGCTTTTTCCAGCTATGGCGGGATGTCCAAAATTGGAATCTACGGGTCCCTGGGCATCTTCACCGCCCTGCTTTGTGATTTGTTCTTTCTACCAGCCTTGCTGACGATCTTTAAACCCAAGATGGGCACCGATGGACAACAGGTCCCCGCATCCTATGAAGGAGCAAGATGAAAAAGCCAACAATTATCCTTATCATGTTTCTTTTTTCCATTTCCCCCGCTCTGGCTCAGAGTGGGAGAGAAATCATGGAGAAGGTCGATGATGTTGCACGCGCGGCTTCTGAATCCAGTTTTTCCATTATGAAACTGTCCACTTGTATGTTCGGCAAGAAGGGCAACAAAATCAGATGCGCCGAAAAACCGAGAATCAAAAGGATCGAATCCGTCCAGATTAATACAGGGATGGATAAAAAAGACGTTAAGTCCGTATCCGTTGTCTTGGAACCTGCCGCAGAGCGGGGAATCGGAATGTTGAGCTTCACCTATAACGACGCCAAAAGGGACACCGAATCTTGGCTTTATCTTTCCGCTTTAGGTAAGGTAAAACGGATGGCTTCCGGGAATGAGGAGGACGCGGAGCCCGTCTCTGTTTTCGGTTCCGAATTCACCACCGAAGACATGGAAACCGGGAAGTACGAGGATTACAATTACAAAATCCTGAAAGAGACCAAAATAGGCAAACGCCCCGCATGGAAGATCGAGATCATAGCCAAACCTCATAAAAAAACCCGCTATTCCAAAACTCAGGTCTGGGTGGACCAGGAGAGATTCCTGCTCTTAAAGTCACAGACCTATGACAAATTAGGTCAACCCTATAAAAGACTCAGTTTTTATAGGGTCGAACAGATTAAAGGGGTCTGGATGGCAAGGTCCATCGTGATTATGAACCTTCAGACCAATCGCCTCTCAAAAATCAATATGGAAAAGATCGCTCTCAACGTCAAGGTCTCCCCGACATTCCTAACTCAACGAACTTTAACGGATTTGGCCTTTCGTGAAAAACATCTCAAACAACTCAGACAGCAGATGAAATGAAACCTCTTATCCCCCTAATTCTGGTCTTGCTGCTTTTTTGGATAACTCCACTGCCGGCGCAAGAGCAAGACAATTTTCCAGATGATGTTATAGAAATTGAGTTTCCAGAAGGGGAGAATTTCGAGTTGAACCTTGAGGACGGTGAGGCCTACGAGTCTCCCTCTCCTTTCCGATTCAATTTGGACCATCAGGCTTCCTACCGGATCGGAGAGAACCCCGCATTAATCAACAACCGCTCAGGGTTTTCAATCGAATATGGTAAATCCATTGCTGAGGACTATTACCTTAAAATCGATTTTTATGAGAATCTCTATTGGTCCAATGATCATGTTGCTGATTCGGCTGGGGAAATTGCTCGTGTTGAAGGGTTCCTGCGGGAAGCTTGGATTCAGCGTAGCTTAGAGTCTTTCAATCTTAAGCTGGGGTACCAAAACATCGTCTGGAATGAAGTGGATGGTAGTCTGGCGACCGATTTGATAAATCCCGTGGACTACAGGGAGATACTCTTTGTTGATTTCGAGGAGGCAAGGGTTTCTCAGCTGATGCTTTCTATCGCAATCTATGGGAATTCGATCACCTGGGAGGGATTCATCAACCCCCAACCTCAATTCAACAAGAACCCACCTCTCGACTCGATTTACCACGTCGAATCCCCCTTGGATGCCTATCCTGTCTCGGAAGGGGAAGCGACCGAGGGGGAATTTGGAGTTAAAGCCAAATTAAAGCTGGGCGTAAGCGAGATTGCTCTTATCATGGCGAGGCTGGTGCCCAATCAGAAAGAATATGAATTGCGAGGATCAGTTTTACTGGAAAAGTACGACCCGTTTAATATGGTGGCCGTGACCTTCAACTACCCAATCGGCACCACCCTTTTTAAAGGGGACTTGGGTTATAAAAAGGACCAGGGGATCAATGATCTAAGTTTTGGCCTACTCAAACGGGATATAGTAGATGTCGCCTTTATGGTCGAACATAATCAAGACGAACATATGGTCAGCGCAAGTTTTTCCAATTCCTATATTCTTGATTGGGATCCGAGTCTCATCTTCCCTGAAAAAACGAGTTTCCTCACCTTTGGTTGGTCCAAGAGTTTCCTCAACGAGGATCTATCCATTAATGCTGGCTTAATGGGGGTAACAGGGGAAGATATGAGGATATTCAGCTTATATTCGGATTATAAACTCAATGACGCAGTTAGCCTGCAAACGGGCCTCCTTCTCTTCTCAATCGAGGACACGGCATCCGAGTTTTATGCCTTTCGAAATGAGAACCGGGTTAGTTTGAAAATGGCTTATAAGCTTTAAACGCTTTGGGAAAAAGCGTTACAAATCGCTCTACTCAAGTCAAACCGTGAAGCTGCATGAGTGAGGGCATAATTTACAATAGTGGCCCTGGGTTCCAGACAAAATTAGTCTTTAGTCTTACTACCAGACAAAAACATCAATTCATTAGAGAAAAATAACCAGAAAACGACAAATAAAATTATTGGCTTAATAACTCCCGAAGGATTTAACATCCGTCATCGACTTCACTCCACTTTAGGGTTTAATTATCCAAATGACTATGAGATGCTGACATCTTGATAGGGCATCTTCGAAACAGGGGAAAGATCAATCTCATTTCATATATTAACTCTGAATTCAACATCCGCAATGACATTTTCCTCCTCCGATAATCAAAATATTTCCCACTACCGGGAAGTGATCGTGGAATGTGAAGAGGCTATTTTTGAGCTTTTTTCAACTTATTTGTTTGAAGCAGGGGCAACCGGGATTGAAGAACTCGATCAAGACTCTAAACTGATTTTAAAGATCTACTTTCCAAGTCAGATCAAAAAACCTGATGAGTTGGTTTTTAAAATCGCCAGGCTGCTAAGTTCGCTGGATAAAATCAATCTTATCTCAAATATAAAAAAGAAGAATTTGCCCTGGCAACAAAATTGGAAAAAATTCTTTAATCCCATCCAGATCAACCAGCAGGTGCGAATTCGACCAGCATGGCTTAAGCCTTTGGAAAATATGAGAGAAATCGTCATCGATCCTGGTATGGGTTTTGGAACAGGCAACCACGAATCCACTTTCTTATGCCTCAAGATGATGAGTTGGCTTTTTGAGCGACAAACTTTTAAGCGGATAATCGATATCGGCACCGGATCGGGAATTTTAACCATCATGGCTTTGTTGTACGACAATCAACGCGCAATAGCGATCGATATCGATGAAGACTCCGTCATGGACGCGAAGAAGAATCTGGCGCTTTCAAATATCGACCCGGGACGTTATCAGTTGTCATGCCTAGACATAAAAGATTTACATGAAACGGGTGATCTCGTAGTCGCCAATATCATCGCCGAAACGCTAATTGAGATCGCAGACGACCTGAAAAGTCTGGTTCAACCCAAAGGTTACTTGATCCTAAGCGGCGTTACCCTGAAAATGGAAAAACCGCTCTTATCCACTTTCCAGGGGTGTTTTAAAAAGATCAAACGCAAGAAAAAAAAGGATTGGCTTTGTTTTTTAATGCGAAAAATTTAGCGGCCGCAATCACCCTCATTAGTAAATAAAGTATGGATCAAAAAATAAGACGCCTTCCTGGAAAGCCCTTACCCTTCGGCGTTTCAGAGGTAGAAAAGGGCTTTAACTTTTCCCTGTTTGCCAAGAGCCCAACTCAGGTTTTTTTGGAAATTTTTCAACCAAACCACCAGGCTCCGCTTTGCCGACTTGAACTCGACCCTGTCAAAAACCGTACAGGTGATGTTTGGCATATTCACCTGATAGGGCTCCAAAGCGATTTTTTCTACGCTTACAAGCTTAACGGACCCCTCAAGCCAGAAAAAGGCTTTGTCTACGATGCCACTAAACCCATCCTCGACCCTTACGCCAAAGCGATCGTCGGGCTTGAGGATTGGGGAGCTACCCGCAAAGATCTTTTGGCCTGTCATGTAAACTCCGATTTCGACTGGGAGGATGACCAGCCCCTTAACATCCCCTTAAACGACAGTATTATCTATGAAATCCATGTAAGGGGCTTTACCCAGAACGCCAATTCTGACGTTATTTTCCCGGGAACCTTCCGGGGAATTACCGAAAAAATCCCCTATTTTCTGGACCTTGGGATTACGGCCGTGGAACTCATGCCCATCCATGAATTCGATGAAAGCGATTGTCCTTTCACCAATCCGACTACAGGCGAAAAACTTTTAAATCTATGGGGCTATAACAGTATCGGTTTCTTCGCCATTAAAACATCCTATAGTGCTGAGAAAACCCGTAGAGCCGTTATCAATGAATTTAAATATTTAGTCAAAGCTCTTCACAAAGCCGGTATCGAGGTGATTTTAGACGTGGTTTTTAACCACACAGCCGAAGGCGGTGAAAAGGGTTCGGTCTATAATTTCAAAGGAATCGAAAACTCGGTTTATTATATTCTGGACGACAAAGGAGGCTATAAAAACTTTTCTGGTTGCGGCAATACGATGAACTGCAACCATCCGGTTGTCAGAAAGATGATTCTTGACGCGCTCCACTATTGGGTTATCGAAATGCATGTCGATGGCTTCCGTTTCGATCTGGCATCGATCATGGGCCGTGACGAGAACGGACATATCCTACCCCATCCACCGATCCTGGAGTCCATCGCGAAAGACCCGGTTCTATCTAAGACCAAGATCATTGCCGAAGCATGGGACGCGGTCGGGCTCTATCAGGTGGGAAGCTTTCCCGCTTCCAAACGCTGGGCCGAGTGGAATGGGAAATACCGCGATATCATCCGTCGGTTCTGCTCGGGTGAAGCAGGTATCATCAACGAGGTCGCCACCAGAATTTCGGGCAATGAGGACCTGTATAAGCATTCCGAAAGAAATCCCTACCATTCAATCAACTTCATAACCGCTCACGACGGCTTTACGATGTATGACCTTGTTTCCTACCAGAAAAAGAAAAACCTGGAAAACGGGGAAAACAATCAAGACGGAAACGACTTTAACTTTTCCATGAATTTCGGCTGCGAAGGGGAAACCGAAGACCTAAACATCCTGGAGCTTAGAAAAAAACAAATCCGCAACATGGCGACTCTCTTGTTTTTAAGTCAGGGAACTCCAATGCTGCTGGGTGGTGACGAGTTCGGGCGAACCCAAAAAGGCAATAATAACGCATGGTGCCAGGACAACGAGACCTCATGGGTCGATTGGGATCTTCTCAAAAAAAACACCGAACTCTTCCGTTTCTGGCAAAGGTTAATCCAGTTTCGGAAGGAACATGCCATGCTTAGAAGAAACGACTTCTTCACGGGCAAAACCAATGCTTTTTCAAAACTAGCTGATATTAGCTGGCACAGCGTTGATGCCAACAAACCGGAATTCAACAGCCAGACCAAAGCCCTCGCTTTTCTGATTGATGGGATGAAAGGATCTCAAATCCTTGACGATATGATTTATGTGGCGATGAACTTTGAAGAAAAGGGATTGCTGTTTGAATTGCCGGAAGCGCAAACCATTCCCCAGTGGGAGATTGTCCTTAATACCGAAAAACCGAAAAATTTTATCCTTTCAAAAACCCAGTCGGTTCCAAAAGATATCAGTCAAGTTTTTGTCGATAGCTTTTCGATCGTTGTTTGTACCCGGTCTTATTAAAACCAGTCTTTAATAACAATTACGCCGGCTCGTCCTTTTTGATGAATTGGCTTAAGTGGCCCAACAAAGAAAGGGTGAAAACTGCGCCCCAGACCTGAGGAATTGTAAATAGAGCGATGCAGACAGCCCATGCGAAAAAAGGAAGTATCGTTAACCAAAAATCCACCTTGCCTCCTATGGTATTTAATAATTTGTCGCCCGACCTTAAGCCTCATTATCAGAGAGATTTTAAAGCCTCGCGTTTTAGGAAACCTTAGAAATATCAACTTTCAACTCAATTCAAAGTAACTTTTATTAACCATAACTTAGGCCCTTTGACAAGTTATTTTATTTCATTCAATCATTTTTCACTTTTATTTTTTTTAAATGTGTAGTAATAACAAATTATAGCGAAATGATCGGTTCAGTCTTGAAAAATGGACCCAAAAGACTTTTTAAATATCCAGGAGCAAAAAAGTGCGCAAATCAAATCTAATCAAAATCATCCAGGTCGATGTGGTTGTTTATGTAAACGAATACACCGAGAGACTAACCAACATTCTTTCCAGAGGCAAGATTCAGATCAATGAACTTACCTGCGTCT
>JAOUME010000143.1 GCA_029881655.1 Deltaproteobacteria bacterium
GCTCCGGCCACGCCAACCGCGCAGGCTCCGGTTCCACAAGACCAGGTTTCACCCGATCCCCTCTCCCAGGTTCTCTGCGTGACCCGATTTCTATCGATCAGCTGGACGAATTCGAGGTTGATGCGGTTTGGAAACAGGCTGGAGTTTTCAACCATAGGTCCCCAAATCTCCAGCGGAACCTTTTCAATTGTCTCGTCAAAAACCACGAAATGCGGATTTCCCATCGAAACGAGGGTTCCCCTAAGTCGGAGTCCCTCAAAGTCAAGCTCCTTGTCGATAAAGCTTTCACCCCCGATCCGGCAGGGGATCATATTAGGCTTTAAGACCGGCGCGCCCATATCGACCACGACGCCTGAAACTCGATTCTTTGAGCTGAATTTCAGCTCAAGCCGCTTGACGCCGGCGTCGGTTTCGATTTTCAGACCAGCGGACTTGACCCTTTGATGATCCCAGAGATACTTGCCGACGCAACGAATGGCGTTGCCGCACATCTCGGCTCTCGATCCATCGGCGTTGTACATGATCATCTTCCCGTCAGCTATTTCCGACGGCCCGATCAGGACCATTCCATCAGCCCCGATTCCGAACTTCCGGTGGCTTATTTCCCGGGCTAATTTTGCCGGATCGGATACGGATTGGTCAAAAAGGTCGATGTAGACATAATCGTTTCCGGTGCCTTCCATTTTGGTAAAAATTATTCGTTTCATTTCATCTTTGGGAAAAGGCTTGATTTATAGGGAGACGAATAGATATAAATCGATTACAGACGCGACTCGCGAAAACTTTTTAATCATCGAACAAGATTTGAAAAATGTCTAAGGTATTTCTTCGTTTTTATAGTGTTATTTTATGTTTTCCGGTAGTTGTATCACTTTGGATCGCTGATTTAAACGCTTTTGAGTATAAAGACCAACTCATCAACAACCAGTCGTTGCACTATCAACATTACAACATTCTGGAAAAAAAGATTACGGGCTTCAGCGTCATTACGACCGAGAGTGTCCTGCTTGAAGGCAAGCGGCTTATTTTGGAATTAAGTCAGAACAAGAAACCCGACGGCAAGGTTTTTTCTGAGCGGAAGATCTATTTTGAGCCCGAAAGCGGACGGCTGGTTCGCTATCAGGAGACCGATTTCCGCTCTGAGCTTCATGTAACGGACTTGTTCGAAGAAACAAAAATCAAGACAGAGGTAAAAAAAGGGGAATTGGCCAAATCCTTTTCCATCGAGATCGAAAAAGGTCTGGTTCCTTTTGAAACCATTACTCTGGCCTTCCAAAAAGAGATAAAAAGGTTGCTCAAGGAAAAGGAATTGCCCTTTTTGCTCTATCTGCCGGCTTTGGCCTTTGAGCTTGAGAAGGTGGGATTGCCTCCTTCCTTAAGCAAACTGCAAATGACGGCTCAAATTGAAAAGCTGGATCAATTCGATACCCCATTGGGTCAAAAAAAAGCGGTCTGGATAATTGCGCGGCCGGTTTCGGTCTTGATTCGTAGTCTGCTCCCCAAAGAAAAAACCGAGTTCCGGTTCGTGTTTATGACTGAAAAGCCCAACTACCTATTGATGTTTGAGGAGAACAACACCCAGTCGGTCCTAAAGGAAATCAAGCTAGAGAAGGGGGAACCGGAGCTTAAGCCTTTAACAGGAGCCCTTTAAACTCTTTGTTTTCAAACGCCAAAGTTTCTTTTCTCAGGCTTTGATCCATGCCTCCCCAACATCCGATCAGGCTGGGATGTTTTAACGCTCTTTCAAGCTTCTCTAAAAACTCGTAACGGCTGACTTCGACCGATCCCAGGCTCTTAAGGTGATCGGTCGGTATCTGGCAGTCGATGAAATCAAAATCCCATTGCCTGATTTTATCAGCCAGAGCCGCCAAGGCCACCTTTGAGGCGTCGGCGACATTGCTGAACATGGATTCACCGAAAAAAGCCCTTCCAATCGAGATGCCATAAAGCCCACCGACCAAAATCCCGTCCTGGTATGTCTCGACCGAATGGGCAAACCCTGCCTCGAAAAGCTCGCTGTAAGCGTTTTTCATCTCTGGAGTGATCCAGGTCCCTTCCTGACCTTTTCTTTTTAGTTCAGAGCAAAATTTAATAACGCTATTAAAGTCATGATCGAATTTAACCTGAAACTTGTCAGAGACGAGAATCCTCTTCAGGCTTTTAGAGATATGAAAATTCTCAGGGTATAAAATAAGCCTGGGGTCTGGGGACCACCACAGGATTGGTTGACCCGCGGAATACCACGGAAAAATGCCTTTGCTGTATGCCAGAAGCAGCCTTTCTTTGGTCAAACACCCACCAACTGCCAAGAGTCCTTCCGGGTCAGAATCGTTCGGATCCGGGAAAATTAAATCATCGCTGAGATAAAAAATGGCCATTTTGAAAGTTACTTGATACAATAAAATTGGTTTTAAATTAGAATAATATTTGAAATTAATTCAAATATAATGGTTTTTAATTTGAGCTCATGATCAATTTTATGAAACAATAAATTGAATCGTTCAAATTACTTGTTTAACAATACAGCATAGTCTTCGATTTTAATCAACAATTATAGCAATAATGAGGCCTATAATGGATATAAATAAATTTATCAAAATACTTTTCAACGAACTCGTCATAAAAATGGAGAGCGTCAATCAAGATAATCTTGATAAAATGTGGGAGATTATCCAATTTAAGAACAAATACTCCCTTGATGATGAAAAGTTAAGCGAGATGGAGATCGTGGAAAAAGCTTTTATCGAAAGGCTTGTCGATCTGATCAATCAATTCTCAGAGGAATATATCACACTCTTTGAACATAACAAGGAGCAAATTCTGAAAAATATAACCCAGGATTGCGAGATTTCCATCAAGTCGGATTTTGACGCTTTGAGTCAAGCTAAAAAAGATGGCAATAAAAATAAGAAAAAAGCTCAAACGGATAAGGAAAGCCACAATAAGGCCATGGTTGATGACCTGGGGGCCACGATCATGGATTCGGTCGCGACAGGAATTAGTACGATCTCCGATACGATCAGAAAGAAAATGAACAAGATATAAGGTAAAAGAAAGATGGGGCAGCTTTCAGACCTTATTTAATCACCAAACAGGCTAATTATAGTAATAAATAAACAAATAATTGATTTAACCTGTTGCTAAAAAGTTATTATTTTATTGGATATTTTCTGACGATTTAATAAAAAAATCTTGCAATTAGAATTATTTTATCATACGGTCGATTCACCCACGAATTATAGTGGCTGCTGAGTCTGTAACGTAAATTTATTTTAAAAGGTAAGTATGCAACAGGGTAAAGTAAAATGGTTTAACGTAACAAAAGGATACGGTTTTATCGAGCAGGATTCTGGCAAAGATATTTTCGTTCACAAATCAGAACTCGCCGAAGGTACTGGCCTTGATCAGGGTCAACAGGTCGAGTTTGAGGTGACCGAAGGTCGCAAGGGCCCTTGCGCGATAAAGGTTAAATCTCTTTAACCCCAAGTATCGGACAAGTCTGGTTTTTTTGCGAGCGTGGTTTAAGTAAGATCCACTTTTTCATAAGAGACGTGGTTTATTGAGTCATTGCTTTAAACCTGTTTGAGATAATATCCATTGCCGTTTCGATGATCTGATCGATCAACTCTTTGACGCTGGGGATATCGTCAATCAAGCCAACGACCTGACCTAAAGCTAAAAGGCTGTCTTGGACAAGGCCATCCTTAAGCGATTTTAAGCCCAACATTCCCGAGAGAAGGGGAGCCAACTCTTCTAGTCCCGCACCATTAAGCTCCATTTCCAAAACCTTCTGGGCATGGCGGTTTTTATACACCCTGAGGCTGTTTTTCAGGGTTCTTTCCAGCAAAAGGGTCTCTTTTTCACTGGCCTTCAGAAAAGTCTGCTTGATATTATCGTGAACGGGTGCCTCTTTGGTCATCAAAAACCGGGTTCCCATCAGGACCGCTTCCGCGCCTAAGGCCAGGGCCGCGATCAGTCCCCTGCCGTCGGCGTATCCTCCAGACGCCACCACCGGTATTTTCAGGGCCTTTGAGACCAGAGGAAGAAGGATCAGGGAGGTCACATCGTCTTCTCCCGGATGACCGGCGCACTCATAGCCATCGATCCCCACGAAATCGCACCCGATGGCCTCGGCCTTGAGGGCATGCTTCAAGGAGGTGCATTTATGCAAAACCTTAATATTCTCGCGATGCAATTTTCCGATATAGGCTTCGGGATTTCGACCGGCCGTTTCGATGATTTTAATTTGATTTGAGATGATGACATCGATTAATTCATCATAGGGGATTTCCCTGAAGCTGGGTAAAAAGGTCAGGTTGACTCCGAAGGGCTTATCGGTGAGTTGGTGGGCTTTTTTCAATTCCTGATCGAAATCCTCGGGGCTTGAAAAACTCAGGGCGGTCATGATACCCAGCCCCCCGGCGTTTGAAACGGCTGTCGTCAGCTCGGCCTTGGATATCCACTGCATGCCTCCCTGGATAATGGGGTGTTGGATGTTCAGCGCTTCGGTTATTCGGGTTTTAAGCATATTATCGGTTTGGCGGGGGTTGAATTAAAAATCAAGCGTCTTTAAACTTACTTGATTAAAATCAGGTCGTCTTTCCCTGACATTGACTTAGGATGATTTCGGAGATGTCTTTTACCTTCATTTTTTCGGTTAGATCTTTTTCCTTAACCGCGTCCTCAAGCATGGTCAGGCAAAATGGGCAGCCAACCGCAACCTGCGAGGCATCGGTTTTTTCTAACTGGCTAAGTCTCTCACTGTTGATTCTGGTGCCGATTTTTTCTTCCATCCACATTCTGGCGCCACCCCCACCGCAACAAAAACTCTCTTTTTCACAGGGGTTTACCTCCTTGACACCGGACTCTACCACCTGACTTAAGATATTTCTGGGGGCTTGATAAATCTGGTTGTATCTTCCCAGATAGCAGGGGTCGTGATAAGTCGTGGTCTCGCTGGACTTGGAGGATGGGTGCAGCTTTTTAGAGGCAATCAGCTCCTCAATGATCTCAAAATGGTGATAGAGTTCGTAATGGCCGTTCATTTGGGGATATTCATGCTTCAGGGTATTATAGCAATGGGGACAGGTGGTAATGATTTTTTTGATGTTATAACCGTTGAGGCACTCGATATTTTCGCTCGCCATCATCTGAAAGAGCATCTCGTTTCCGGCTCTTCTGGCGAAATCCCCCGTACATTTCTCCTCCGTTCCCAGGATGGCGAAGGATACCCCTCCCATCTTAAGCAGTTTGGCGGTCGCGATGGCCACTTTTTGAGCACGATCGTCAAAAGAACCCGCGCATCCCACCCAAAAGAGATACTCGACTTGCGGTTTGTCACTCATTAAGGGAATATCAAGCCCTTCTGCCCAGTCGGCTCTCTTGTCGTAACCGATTCCCCAGGGATTGAAATTCCGCTCAAGACCCTTAAAGGCAGTGTTCATCTCCTTGGGATAGGCCTCCGCCATCAGGGTCTGGGATTGTCTCATACCGATGATGCGGGGGACATGCTCGATGGCCACGGGACAGACCTCCTCGCAGGCACGGCAGGTCGTGCAGGCCCAGAGCGTATCCTCGCTGATGATATCGCCGACAAGGGATTTGGGGTTGTTGAGTTCCTGGAGCGATTCTCTTAAAGCGTCCTTCTGTTTCTTGTCGCCGGCTTTTTCGATTTTCTCTACGACCTTTCTCTGCTTAACCAAAAGGGATGCCTCGCCGAACATTTCGTGCTTGAGCGAGTCATTGAAATCCTTAAGGTTTAAAGGCTTATCCGTGACATAGGTGGGGCAGACATCCTTGCACCTCCCGCACTCGGTACAGGTATAGAGGTCAAGTCCCTGCTTCCAGGTCAATTGACGCAAGTGAGTCAGTCCCAAGGTCTCGTTCTCCCAAGCGTCCTCGTTCTCCAAATCCAGCAGGCGCGCTTTTTGGTGGGGATAGCCGAGGCTCATCAAAAAGACGTTGGGAAGGGCGGTGATCACATGGAAGTGCTTGCCGTTTGGCAACAAACACAGAAAAGTCAAAAGCGTGATCATGTGGAGCCAGTAGCAAAAATGAAGCAGGATCAGACTCGAGGCGTAACCGTTGGACTCCAAAAGGAGCGTGAACAACGACGCCACAGGAGTCCACTGATACTCGGGACCGTATAAGGGGTTGTTAAACCAGGGCAGTTGATCGGGATTTTGAAATAGAGTGATCAGGTTAAATCTGGCCGCGTCGAAAAACAGATCGGTCACCATCAGGGTCAAAATCATCCCCAAAACGAGATAGGCTTCCGGCGAATTCTTGATCCGGGTGGGTTTAAGAACCAATCTTCGGTAAAAGGCGAAAAGCACCATCAATAAGACGATTCCCTCCGTGATATCCTTTAAAAAGAGATAGGCGTAACCCAAGAGGGAATCGGGGCCAAGGAAGGGGAAGTGAAAACCCAGCGTAAAGCCCTCGCCCACAAGCGTCAGAGAACGGATCGAAAGGACCAAAAAACCCCAAAAGATAAAGGCGTGCATGATGCCCGAGGAGCGTTCTTTTTTTCGGCCGATCAGTCTTTTTTGGAAAATAGCCAGGCTGAAAAGACGCCTGATCCTTAGCGCGACCTGGTCCAGCCGCTCTTCCGGCTCCAGCGCCAAAAGAACGCGGCCCTTGAGTGCGATAAACAAGGCAAAGGCGGAGAGGAAAAAGATCAGCAGCAGTGATATGGAAAAAGGATTCATAAATTTTCAAGTCAGGAGCGCTGTTTTTTTATCTCGTCCTTTAGGATGGGTACCACCTGAAACAAATCACCCACGATTCCGTAGTCGGCCACGTTGAAAATTGGCGCGTCAGGGTCTTTGTTGATCGCCACGATGGTTTTTGAGCCGTTCATTCCGGCCAGATGCTGAATCGCGCCGGAAATACCGATGGCGAAATAGATCACGGGGGATACGACCTTTCCGGTTTGACCGACCTGGGATTCATGCGGCATAAGCCCGGTATCGACCAAAGCCCGGGATGAGCCGAAACCCGCTTTCAGGTCATCGGCCAGCCCCTTGATCAGATCGATGCCGTTTTGATCCTTGGCTCCCCGTCCACAGGATACCACGATCTCCGCATCCACCAGATCGATCCGGCCGCCGGTCTCGGTTAGAACCTCTTTGATGACGGATCTCAAGTCGGGCTGAGGGACCTGGATTTCGACTCTGTCCGCCACTCCTTCGTGCTGCTCTGTTACATCGAAC
>JAOUME010000145.1 GCA_029881655.1 Deltaproteobacteria bacterium
GGTGGAGAAGGTCCGATAATAAAAAACATATAATGGTGGGTGAGTTTTATGCTTTTAAAAGCGATAGGATAAGCTGAGTTAAAACAATTTGAAATGTCTGTTTTGTGAGAGAAAAATATTGTCGTTGAATTGTATTAATTTTGCTTATTTTGCTGGATTGGGTTATCTTAATAAATATAAAGATCTATTAAGTTTCGATAGTTGGGAAAGTACCCTTGTAATCGTTAAATAAATATTCCAGGCTGAGCCAACGTTTTTAAAATACAGTTCAATTCAAAGAATGGAATCGATATGTCGGAGAAAATAAGAGTTGAAGTGGACGAGGAACTTGAGGAGTTTGTACCGGATTATCTTCAGGCCAGGGAAAAGGACTATGAGGCTATCCACCGATTTGTTAAGGAGGGGAACTTTGAGCAGATACAGGCACTGGGGCATAAGATGAAAGGCTCTGGTGGAGGATATGGATTTGATTACATTACGGAATGCGGTAAGTATATTGAGCAGTCCGCCAAAGATAAATCGGTTGAGGATATCAAGGTTTGGGTTGAAAATTTATCTGAATACCTAAAGAAACTTGAAATTGTATATGTCGAGATGGATGACTAGCCGATTTGACCATAATAGATGGTGAGTAAAAAAACTTTAACCTTAGATAATTTTCAAGATGCATTCGATACTGATTGCCGATGATGATGAAGATATCCGTAAACTTCTAAAGGTTTATCTTAAAAAACTCCCCTATAAGATTTACGAGGCGGTTGATGGCAAGGAGGCACTTGTCCTGGTAGATAAATATGAGCCTGATATTATTTTGCTTGATGTTGATATGCCGATGTTCAACGGTTTTGAGGTTAGCCGGACCATAAGGGAGAACCAGAAATTCAGCTTGATCTATATCATCTTTGTGACATCCAGATCGCATTCAGACGATAAGGTTTTGGGTTTTAACGTGGGAGCGGATGATTACATCACCAAACCTTTTGATCCAAAGGAACTCAAGGTTCGGATGGAAAGAGGGATCCGGCATCTCAACGAAAGAAAAAACGCCAACATCGATTCCTTAACAGGTCTTTATAACCGTTATTTTTTCAATGTCTATCTTGTGCAAATCATTGAAAGCTCCAAGCGGTATAAGCAGAAAGTATCCATGATTCTTATCGATATCGATTTTTTCAAAAAAGTGAACGATACTTATGGGCATTCGGCAGGGGACAAGATATTAGTCGAAGTTGCTTTGTTTTTAAAAGGATTTTGTAGAAAAACCGATATTGCCTGTAGGTGGGGCGGAGAGGAGTTTGTGCTGCTTTTGCCAAATACAGAGAATAAAGATGCCGCAAAAATCGCCGAAAGGGTTCGCAGTGAAATCGAATCAATGAAATTTCCCGTGATCGAAAAGCTGACGGTGAGCCTGGGGGTTGCGGAGTTTCAGGGAGATGAGGAACTCTGGTTTCAAAACGCGGATTTAGCTCTTTACAATGCAAAGGAATCGGGGAGAAACAAGGTGATTGTGCTGTAGTTGATTTTATGAGGTTTTAACTATTTTAATCAGCTCAGTCCTAAGTACGATTATAAAGGCAAATGAAAACCAACCAGATTCTTTTTGTTGTACATTTCTTTTTTATCGATAATATTTTTTACCTCCCCAAAAACCTTATTGAAAACCTGCTTGTCTTTCAGTTCAAGAGTATTTAGTTTTTCTTTGTTGACTTTAGATAAATAATCATAATAAATCAGCGCTTTGTTTCTATTGTCATAATAAAGATTAATCAGGATTAATACCCTGGAACAGCGGTAAACCGTTTCGTTATCCAAGGAATTTTCAAAAAGCAATTCAGCCTGTTTTTTTGCTTCCATAAGGGCTTCTTCAGCCAGCTCGTCCATTTCAAAGGATGAATAGACTTCAGTCAAATTAAGCCACAAGGAGATTTCCTTCCCTTTTTGTGATTCGTCACGGTTTCTCTCCGACAAACAACGCAGGACTTCGATGGCGCACTTATAGGATATGATGACCGCCTCTCTGGAACGGTTTAGGGATTCCATTTCCACTTTATTGATGCCGTAAATCTCTTGGCGATGATCAATGCTGGAAATCCAGAAATCCCTGAATCTCGGGTCGGCAAGGTCGGTCGGGGTCTTGTCCTTTGGTGTTTTGTGGAACCTATTGCTGTTGGTGCTGGCGAAAAAACAGTGTGGGCAGACGATAACCCTGAGTAAATTATAATCGCAAAAATCGAACCCTTCGTTATTTTCAAAATAAGTGGGAATGCCAAATATGTTCTGGCTGGGTTTTTGGCTTTTTGGTTTTAGCTGAAAAGCGTTGATTTGAGTTTTGGAGTCGCAAACGAAACATTCCAGCTTTCTGATCTGGATTGAATTGTTTTCGGGGTGTGGCAATAAGAGTCCCTGGCTAGTGGCGATTTCGTCCTCCTTTGACACATTGAGTTTGACATCGTCAATCAGCGATTGTCTCCTTTTACGCCATAACGCTCCAACAGTCGCCCAGTCCATGATCTTTGAATAGATTTGGGTGGGCATCCGACAAATGTCAGAGAGCTGTTTGATATGTTGTTGCTCCATATAGGACAAGGTCCCATAGGTGATAAAAATTAGAATAATCTCCACAAACATCTGGTTGATGATTTCCTGATGGATCGCGGGTGGTATCTTCATGGGCGGTCGATGCTTTAGGAGGACATGGTGTTTCAGCAGGATTTGTTCCTGTTGGCTTGTTGCACTCGAAAGCATAATCTTAAGAAGATTTTTTTCCTTTTTGTCCCGAATGCCCGCAACCATGAGCGATGAAACCATCACATCGATATACCATTTTTTTTGTTCCGTATTTAGGCTGTCCAACGAGACGATCATGTTTTGTTCGTTAGCCTTTTTGTTGATGATTTCCAGCTGAGAATTTTTCCAGTTAAGTCCGTCTTCTAGCCATTTCATGGTCTGAATGAAGTAGGTATCTGAAAAATAAAAGAGGTTGGAAACGGTACTCAGAAGCTTTTTTTCACCTTCGGCCAATTCCAGGTCAGAAATACAAATTTCGATTAGCTCAACATAGATTTGCGCCAAGATGGTTTTGTCGATTTTGTCGGGTAGGCGCAGTTTCGGTTTTTGACTTTTTTTCAAAATCGTTATCAGTCGGTTCCTCTCGCTTTCTGAATCGATGAAGCCAATGATATCCTTCATGAATTGGATTTCAGAAGGACGTATCAGGTCATCGGCAAGAATTGTGTTGATCAAAAGTTCGGCATACCAAATCTTTTGATCCTGGTTTAATTCAGCTAGTTTAGAGTTGCTGATATCCATTTTGATGTCGCTTCAATTTGTATAAAGAGGGCTCTTCGCTTTAACGGAAAATGATGAAAACTCTATCAAAATAATCATTCTTTGGCTACTTAATTCAAATATTAAAAGATTATCTAACTAGGTATAATTGACATCCCATATTATCAGTAAACAATTGCTTCAATTCACAGTCCCAACGAGAGGCGGGGAATATAAAGGATTCTGGCTTATCGAGATATAATTTCGATTGATTAGAGTTTGGATGTTAATTGAAGATAATAAGAAAAGATTATACCCTTTCGGTTTGCCCATTTAGAACTAACCGTCAAATAATAAAACCAAGATCTAAGTTTTTAGCCAAGAGAAATATCGGGGGTAAGGCGGTTTTAAGGGAAGTTGTTACATGAAAAACGTTAACTTGAGTGTTTGCCAGACTCTTTTTCCGTTATTAGCAGAGCCTCGAAATCCTGGCTGGCCAAGGGTTTGCCGAAATAAAAGCCCTGCGCCATTGAGCAACCCAGATCAAGCAGTTTTTGGTTCTGGCCAATGGTTTCGATGCCCTCCGCAACTACTTCCAGTTGAAGGTTTTTTGCCAGATTGATAATCGTTTCGGCCAGGACCGAATCTTCTTCGATATCGGTTACAAAAGCCTTGTCGATCTTCAAATAACGAATTGGGAAATGCTTTAAGTAGCTTAAAGACGAATAGCCTGTTCCGAAATCATCGATGGAGGATTGGATTCCCATTTCTTTCAGGCTATTTAATATCCTTGTCGTTTTGTCAACATCTTTCATGATGAGGCTTTCGGTGATTTCGGCTTTGAGGTATTTGGCTTCCAATCCGGTTTGCTCAAGGGTGTCCTTGATGATTTGTATCAGGTTGGGTTGCTGAAATTGTTTGACTGAGAAATTGACAGAGATGGATATTTTTTTATAACCCAGATCATGCCATTTTTTTAATTGCCTGCAGGCCGATAGTAGCACAAACTCACCAATGGGTATAATAAAGCCGTTTTGTTCTGCCAGAGGAATGAATTCGGCTGGAGAGATGATACCCTGTTGGGGGTGGTCCCAGCGGATTAAGACCTCGGTGCCGATAATCTCTCCAGTTTGGGATAAAACCTGAGGTTGGTAAAGGAGAATGATTTCGTTTCTTGAGAGTGAAGAGCGGAGGCTGGTATCCAGAAGCATTCTTCTTTTGGCTTTTTCTTCCATGGATGATGTGTAAAAAGCAAAACATCCCTTGCCTTTGCCCTTAGCCTGATACATCGCGGTGTCACCGTTTTTGATGAGGTCGTTTAGATTATCGGCATCGTCCGGAAAGATGGTGATGCCGATACTGGCGTTGATGAAAACTTCTTTATCATCGATTAAAAAAGGTTTTGATATTTCTTGGATGATCTTGTTGGAAACCATGATCACATCCCTTGGCAGGTCGATGTCCAATAGGGCCACGATGAACTCGTCACCGCCGAACCGGGCGACGATATCCGATTCGCGCAAAGAACTGGATATCAGATTTGCTGCTTTAATTAATAGTTCATCTCCAGCTAGGTGACCCAACGAGTCGTTGACGTTTTTAAAATTATCCAGGTCCAAAAACAAGAGAGCGATCTTAATTTTTTTCCGTCTGTATAACGCTAAGTCTTTTTCGAGTTGTTCGGTTAGGAAAAAACGGTTTGGCAAACCCGTTAAACTGTCATAGTAAGCCAATTTATTTAGTTTTTCCTGTTCTTCTAACTGCTCGTCATTTTCAGAGAAGATGCCGATATAATGGAATCTGCCGGTTAATTCGCTCTGGGCTTTTTTTATCGAAAGGAATTTCGGATAGATTTCACCTGATTTTTTACGGTTCCAGACGATTCCCTTCCAAGCCCCGTCCGATTTAACCTGATGCCATATTTCTTGATAGAAGTCCTTCTTATGTTTGCCGGCGGAGATGGCCTCTAAACTTTTACCTCTGACTTCCTCCTTTCCATAGCCTGTGGCGATCAAAAAGGAAGGATTGACTTCGATGATGCTTAAGTTTTCTCCGACGACAACGACTTGTTCATTGGCCTGATTGAAAATGGAAGATAAAAGGCTGGTCTTGGTAAAATAGAAGTAGGTGTAAAAAAACAGGGCAGTGGTGATTATGATGAAAATAAAGATAATAACAAGCCCCTGCTTTTTGGTATAATTAACTTCCTGAAACAGCTGTTGTTGAATGGTCGATTCGATTTTTTCGGTGGTGAGGTGCAGGCTGTGAAACGACTGGACATAATCACTCTTGATTTCCTCCTCAAACTTCTTAGAGGCGATACCTTCTCTTTTTTTAGCGTAACCTATTAAGATTCCCGTGAATCTGAGGGCTTCCCTTACATAAAAGGAAATATCGCTGTTTTCAAACGGAATGAACAACCATTCCTCTGTCTTTCCCCCGTTAATGATGATGTTGGCGTAAAATTCGACCTTTTCAATATGTTTGATGGCGCGATCAAAAGTTTTCTCCTGATTGACGATGCACTGCTCGAATTGATGATGCGCCAGAGCTGTCTCGTAATGCATATACATCGCGGCGTCGATCATGGGCGTGTACTTTTCTGTCAAAGAGATTCCTTTAGAAAAGGAATAATAGATCTGAACGACCAGAAAAATAGAAAAGATAAAGATTAACGCAAGAATATATTTGGTTTTCAACATTGATATCGCAGGAAAATCTTAAATATTCACCAGAAAATAACTTAAACCCGATATGGTCTGAAATCTGATGGTTTGTGGCTCTAATGCAAGCCTTAAACCCTTATTGGGTAGAATTTTTAGCTTATAATTGATATTAACAAGATAAATTAAAATCGCAAAAATGAGAAGCAGTTAATATCCCTTAATAACAATAAATTAAATTATAACACTCAACATTAACTTATTTCAATCAACGATCCTAAGTTAATTGTTGAGGAAAATCTGTTCTGTAAATAACCATCCGGTTTTAAACCAGTACTTGATGCAAATGAACAAGACTGCTATTACTTATTTTATTTGAAATACATAACTATCACTAGCTAATCAGCCAGATTTCCACTTAATAGACAATGAATCCGAAACAGATACTGGAAACTTTAATCGAAAAACATGACTTAAGCGAGCGAGAAGCGATCTTTGTAATGCAGGGCATTATGGAGGGGGTGATTCCTCCGGCTCAGGTAGCTGGAATTTTGATCGCCTTGAGGATAAAGAAGGAGTCGGTCGACGAGATCGTCGCTTTTGCCAGTGTCATGAGGCAAAAAGCGACCAGGATTATCGCCGCGAGTGAGAAAATCCTGGATACATGCGGGACCGGGGGAGATGCCTCGGGGTCATTTAACATCTCGACCACGGTGGCGCTTTTGTTGGCGGGGGGTGACTATCGGGTCGCCAAACACGGCAACCGGTCGATGACATCAAGAAGCGGAAGCGCGGATGTTTTAGAGGCATTGGGGATTAATATCAACCTGACTCCTCAGCAGGTAGGGGACTGCATCGAAAAAGTGGGGATCGGCTTTTTATTTGCTCCAGCGCTTCATTCGGCAATGAAAAACGTCATCGGGGTGAGAAAGGAATTGGCGGTCAGAACGGTTTTTAATATTTTAGGTCCTTTGACCAATCCGGCTGGCGCTAATATCCAGGTCATCGGTCTGTTTTCGGCGGATCTGGTCTTAAAAGTCACACAGGTATTAAAGCAGTTGGGGGCGAAATCGGCTTATGTTGTGGCGGGTTTGAGCGGGTTTGATGAGGTCTGCGTTCACGAGAAGACGAAAGTGGCCAAATTGTCGGCTGATGGAAAGATCGAGGAGTTTCTTTTTGATCCGACAGAGTATGGATTTGAAACGGCATCTCTGGATTTAATCAGAGGGGGTTCTCCCAATGAAAACGCTGGGATCACCGAGAAAATCCT
>JAOUME010000021.1 GCA_029881655.1 Deltaproteobacteria bacterium
ATAGCCCTCCATTTCCGGCATATGCCAATCAAGCAATATCAGATCAATCGGGTTTTTCTCTAGACACTCAAATGCCTTGGTCGCTCCGTCCGCCTCGAATATTTCCATTTCCAGTACCTCAAGAGAGTCATGAACAATCCGTCTCAAGGTAGCGCTGTCATCAATAATCAAGATTTTTTTCATGAAATCCCACTATTTTTTAAGTTGATAATAAAGTCCGTTTTCAAATGTCATGCTCTCAAAGTTGGTATTTAATCCGAATAAGGATTCTGTCGCGCCCATCATTAAATTGCCGTCAGGATGCAATATTTGACTTATCTTCCGAAAAAGCTCCTGTTTGAATTCGTTGGAAAAATAAATCGCGACGTTTCGGCAAAACACGAGATCAAACTTACCCAGGCTTGAGAAACTATTCATTAGATTGAACTGGATAAACTCAACCCTGCTTTTCACTTCCTCCTTTAAGAGGTATGTTGACTTATCCTTTTCAAAAAAAGCGGCCAACCGCTCAGGGCTCATCCCCCTGCTGATCGTGAAAGGGTCGTAACGGGCCTTTTTCGCCAAAAAAACAGCCGATACGGAAATATCGGTCCCCTTAATCTCGAAACGATCCAAGAGTCCCTTTTCTCCCGTACGGTCCAGCATTTCCATCAGGAGCAACACAAAAGAATAGGCCTCCTGCCCCGTCGAACTGGCCGCCGACCAGATTCGAACTTTCTGGCCTCCATCTCTGGCTTTCTTTATCAGGCGAGGGAGAATCAACTTCTCAATGGTTTTCCAGCAGGATTCGTCGCGAAACCAGAGCGTTTCGTTGGTGGTCATCAGATCGACCACGCGGGAAAGCATCTCATGGTCGATTTTGATCTTATCGTAAAGTTCGCTAAAACTCTTCAGGTTTTCCTCATATAACAATTCCGTCAGCCTCGTTTCGACCAGATAGTCCTGATCATCCTTCAATACAATCCCACAGACCGTAACCAACAGATCGCGAAATTGATTAAACTCATTTTTCTGTAACGGCTCAATCATCGCTTTTCACAAATTAAGGGATTTAACAACCGCCGAGCGACAAATCATTCTGAGGTCAGTTGAATGATCCTGTCGGCTATTTTCTCCAAAGGTAAAATTTCATCGGCGCAGTCAGCCTCGTATACGCTGCCAGGCATCCCCCAGACGACCGAAGTCTTTTCATCCTGGATTAAACAGTAAGTTCCTTTTCGTCTTAGAGTCTTGATGCCTTCGGTGCCGTCCCTGCCCATTCCGGTCATGATCACGCTCAGGGGATTCGCGTTTTTAATTCCCGCGACCGATCGGAACAAGACATCCACGGCCGGTTTGCAGTGATTAACCGGCGGAGCGTCCGTGATCCCGATGCGCATTGAACCGTCGGTTTTCCCTCTTACCACCATATGCTTACCCCCAGGCGCGATATAAACCCGGCCCTCCGTAAGGATATCCTCATTCTCAGCCTCAATGATCTCCATCGGCGACACCGAGTTGAGCCTCTCGGCCAAGGACTTGGTGAACATCGGCGGCATATGCTGAACGATCATCACCGGACAAGTCAGCCTGGTTTGCATCAATTCAAAAAGTTTGTGCAAGGCGTTGGGTCCGCCGGTTGATATGCCGATTAAAACGAGGTTGATCGGTCCTTCAAGTTTCTTTCTTTCTGCTTTTGTTATTTCAATAACCGGTTTGGGGATAATGACCGGCGAAATCTTTAAATCCTTAAATACCTTGGAGCGGACCAGATCCACCAAGGGTTGCAATGATGTCTGAAGCTGCCTGATCCCCGCCTCCATGTTCTCGACAACCGGCTTGGGAATAAAATCCAGGGCTCCATCCTCAAGTGACTGCAGGGTTGCTTTGGCGTTTTCAAGATCAAAGCCGCTGACCATCACAATCTGGATCATGGGGTAATCCTTCTTGATGGCATGGAGAGTCTCAATCCCGTCCATCTCCGGCATCATGATATCTAAAAAAATCAAGTGGGGTTTGATGGAAGGGATTTTCATCAAAGCGGTTTTGCCGGATGAAGCCGTGGCCGCCAGCTCAGCTCCGTCTAACGTCTCAACCACATTTGATAGAATTTGACGATAGGTGATCGTATCGTCCACAACCATTATCTTGACATTTTCCATATTAATACTGCCTTATTCTTGATTATTTAACGAACATCTTCGGCAATCTGTTTTTTTTCAATGCACATACTGACCAGCTTGCTTATTGCCAATAAAATAATCAAGTTTTTTTCCTGCTGGATGATCCCCGAGACGAACTCTTTTTTTGTACTAGTGAGGTTGGGCGGGGTCGGCAAGATATCAGTCTCTTCGATTTCCACGACATCGCCTATTTTATCGATGACGATCGCCAATGGGTCCTTTGCCATAGAGTTATCCTTGACGAGACCGCTTTTTTTAAGTCCTTCGAGCTCCTCTTCCGTCTTTAAAATGATAAATCTCCTCTCATCTCTATCTACTTTGGAGCCCTGTTCCAAAAAAACTCCCGGATCCAAAATCGTAACGACCTGGCCCCTGAGATTCATCAACCCCAGAATAAATTCGGGCGATTGAGGAACCTTGGTGATTTCGGGAATTCTCCCGATCTCCTTGGTCAGTAGGATATCCACTCCGAAAATTTCATCCCCAATATAGAAAGTGGCTACCTGCGTCATAAAAGACTCCTTTGTGGCATTGAGTTTTAAAATTCCTTTTTAATTCTTTTGGAAAAAGGGTTTGTGTTTGATATCCCTTAAGTTAAAAAAGTTCACCCTATGATAAATAACGATTCATGCAATCGAGAACCTTTTCCTTGTCGAGTTTGACCAGCCATTCGTTGAAACCGGACTTCAGTCCTGTTTGAACCAGTCCCTCTTCGTTTAGAGAGGTCAGAGCTACAACGGGCAAATCCCTCCATTTGTCGTTGGAGCGGATTGCCTTGATCAGACCCCAGCCATCCATCTCAGGCATCTCGATATCCGACAAAATCAAATCGAAATCCTCCTTTTGCATCATCTCTAGACCTTCCACGCCATTCATAGCCGTCTTGACGTTAAATCCGACTGAGGTTAGGTATTCCCTGACGATGGTTAAAAACAAAGGGGTGTCCTCGACCAATAAAATGGTTTTCGTTTCGGTTTCGGTCTTGCTGAAGTCGATCTTCTTGACGCTTTCGGGTTCTCCCATCTCCAGGATTGCGAAAAGATCCAGCAGCAGAGTGATTTTTTTACCGATCAGGGTTGAGCCCAAAATTCCCGTTCCATGAATCGAATCCTCGGTGACATTGATGAAAAGGGTTTTGGTGTCGATAACCCTGTAAATGACGATCCCCACCGGAACCTTCGTGTCCTTCGGGATGATGATATTAACCGTCTCGGAGTCAAAATGAGGCTTTTGTATCGACAGATAATCCGCCAAATATAAAATCCTCATCTGCGACCCGCGGTACTCGATGTATTCCTTCTCCCCAATATGCTGAATCTCGTCTAATCTTATCTCATCAACCCTTTGAATCAAAGGTATCGTCACGGCGAACTGCTCTTCGGTGTTGTTGTCGAAAATCAAAAGGGACTGGCGCTCAGCCATCTTCTTTTTCTCTTCACTTTGTACAAAACTGTCGCCTTTCCTGTCGGTGAAACTCAACTCGTTGCGCTGGACAAATCCCAAGGTATCCAGGATCATGGCGACGGTTCCGTCTCCCAGGATCGTCGCGCCCGAAAAGAAATTTAAGTATTTCAGGAATTCAGGCATCGGCTTGACGACGATTTCCTCACTGCCCACGATGGAATCGACAATGATCCCCACCTTATTCAACCCGATCGAAACGACCAGAATCCGCATGGCTTCCTTTGAAGCGTTCTTCTCCAGGGGTTCGGTCGTGTTAAGAGTGACCAACGTTTTCTGATCAATTTTATTTTCGGAGGCCTGATTGATCTGCTGAATGATTTTTTTGTAATTCTTGCCGTTTTTCTCCTTGAGACCCAACCCTTTTGAAAGAGAAATCAAGGGCAGCAAATCTCCTCTCAATTTTAACACCTCCCGGTCCTGCACATATCCCAGCATGGTCGGATAGTCATCCGGATTCAGCATCACCAGTTCGTCAAGATTGATCTGAGGAATCGCGTAACGCTCCTTCTCGGTTTGCACGATCAGACAGGAAACGATCGCCATGGTTAAAGGCAGACTCATTTTTATTTGGGTTCCCTCTCCCAGCACCGAACTCAACTCGACCGTTCCGCCGATCTTCTCGATATTGGAACGCACCACATCCATCCCGACCCCCCGGCCGGAAACCGAGGATACCGTTTCCGCCGTAGAGAATCCAGGCTGAAAAATCAGGTTGATTTTCTCCCTCACGCTGAAAGTATAAAAATCGTCTTCGGATATAACCCCCTTCTCATAGGCCTTCTGGGCGATCTTGTCGGGGTCGATCCCTTTGCCGTCGTCCTTCACCAAGATGATGACTTGCCCGCTTTCGTGATAAGCCTTGAGCAAAAGCTCTCCGCCTGCGGGCTTTCCCCTCGACTTGCGTTCCTCCGGCATCTCGATGCCGTGATCGGCGGTGTTGCGGATAATATGGGTCAGGGGGTCCGACAACGCTTCCAAAACGGTCTTATCCAACTCGACTTCGTTTCCCTCTGTCACCAGACTGATATCCTTTCCCAAATTCGAGCCGAGTTCACGGATAAGCCTGGGGAACTTGCCAAAAACAGATGAAATGGGCTGCATCCTCGTATTGAGAATTTCCTCTTGCAACTCGGTGGTGACGATATTCAGCCCCTGCAAATTCGCCAGCAGACTGGCGGTTTTCTTGCCGTTCTTCTCCCCCGCCTGTAAAAGCTGGTTACGCACCAAAACCAACTCGCCAGCCAGATCCACCAGCTTGTTCAGTTTGCCCACGCTCACCCGGATGCTTTCATCGGTTTTGACGCTCTTGGTTTCCGCTTTTAATTCCGTGGCCTTTTTCTGAGCTACGGCTGGCAAGGCTGGTTTCACGGAAGGCAGAGGCTTGGGTGTTTCAGGTCTCGGCTTCTCTTTCGGAATTTGGGGTGTTTTTGCTTTGCGCCCCGACTCTTCGGCCGATACCGGTTCTGTTGTCTTAAGGGGTTGCGCTACTGGCGGCGCTTCCTTCTGAGGCCCCTTGTGGAGGTTTTTAATAACCTTATTGTAAGGCTGAATCAGCTTTTCATCCACCGAAAGACTGTCTGATACCTCCTTTGATGTGTGCTTGGTGGAGAAAACGAAGATGAAGGCGAGATCGTCGTTGAGACATTCTTCCAGTCCGCTGGCATTATCGACATCCAGATAGGAATCGACAAACCGCCCCAGTTCCTCCAACTCGGATATGAACTGAAAAGGGGTTTTCCCCTTGTTCATGATATCCTGGTTCAGATAAACCGAAACAGCGAAGATATTCATTCCGTTTTCGCTCGCGAAATCTATCTCAACCTGGGGTATATCAAAATCAGTTTTCGGATGCTCCTTGATATTGAGAAGTACCTCTTCCTCTACCGCCTCGTTGGTTTTCCCAGCCTGGGTTTCTGTTGACGGTTCCGCCTTTTTTACCGTCTCGAGCGAGTCATGGGTTAGCTTTTCCAACTCGGCAATCTCGTCTGTGATATCAAGATCATTGCAGGTGCCGATGTCATCAACCATCGTATTGAGCCGATCCAGACCCACCAAAAGACAGTCGATATGGAGCCGTTCAACTGTCAGCTTTGAAGTTCTGGCCTTGGACATCAGGTTTTCCATCGCATGGGCCAGATGACTCATCTTTTCAAGACCGAAAAATCCGGCCCCGCCTTTAATACTATGAACACTTCTAAAAAGACGATTGATGATCGACATATCCTCCGGATTATCCTCCAAGGACAAAAGATCCGGCTCGATCGTCGAAATATGTTCCCTGGCTTCCTCCAAAAAACCCATCAACATTTCATCATCATTCAGCATCCTTGCTCTCCATGTTGAATTGTGCGTCCAATCGAAACAACTTTAAGATTTTCTCTAACGATTCATTGCAGTTGATCAATTTAAATGCCTTTTTCTCAGAATGGGTTTTCTTGTATAGGCCAACGATGAGATTAACCCCGATCGAGTCAATCGTCTCCACCTTCTCACAATCCAAAACCAATTCCTCCCAGGAAGTATCCCCCTCCAGTTGCACGATCAGTTGATTTCTCATTTCTAAAACATTCGAAGCGATGACGCTGAAGGTAGGCTTACAGATAATCGTTTTATTTTCCTTAGTAAAATCAATCATGGCGGTTTTTACAAATACAGATTAGAAATAGCCCTTGGTCAAAATGCGATTTTATGAATAAACTCAAAAGTAAATTTTGAAATCAATCCTGATCATTTTAAACCGATTTTTCAATTCAACAAACACTTGCTTATAAAATATCCTTATATCGCAAAAGCGTAAAGAATAAAATCCATCGAGCTTTTTTTAGGCCGCCAAACAGACCTCATTGCAAAACAGGTAAAGGTCGGACAATAACTAGCCATCTCAAAACATGACAGAACCCATAATCGCCATAACAGCCGGAGATCCGGCCGGTATCGGCCCGGAAATCATTCTAAAAGCTGCGACCTCCCCGGAGTGGAATTCGGGGATAAAAAAAATCGTTATCGGGAAGGTCTCGGTCTTTAAAAAAACCCTTACCCAACTCAACCTGGGCATAAAAATAGAAAAAATAAACGACTTGGCCGACCTCATCGAAAATCATAACACCATTCCGGTCTTTGAGGTGGAAAGCCTGAGCGATTTTAATTTCCAGATGGGCCAACTCCAGCCTGAATGCGGCGAACTGGCCTTCCAGTCGATCCTCAAGGCGGTCGAACTGGCACAGACAAAGCAGATCAAAGCCATCGTGACCGCGCCCATCAACAAGGAAGCGCTTCACCTTGCGGGACGGCACTTCGATGGTCATACCGGCCTTTTAGCGCATCTGACTCAAACCAAACTCTACCGGATGTTGTTTGCCTCCGAAAAACTAAAAATCATCCACGTCACCGCTCACATGGCCCTGAAAGAAGCCTGCGAAACCATCACTGAGGAAATGGTTTTTCAAACCATCCGCCTGGGCCATGAACACCTCATTCAGCTCGGTATGACCCATCCCAGAGTCGCTGTTTGCGGTTTGAATCCTCATGCCGGAGAAAGTGGAATCTTCGGTTCGGAAGATCAGGAAATCATCCTGCCTGCCATTAAAAAAGCACACGAAAGGGGCATCAAGGCCGAAGGGCCTTTCCCCGGGGACACAGTTTTCCTCAAGGCCCTCAAAGGGCAGTTCGATATGGTCGTCGCCCAATACCACGACCAGGGTCACATCCCAGGAAAATTAATCGCCTTTGACTCAGGGGTCAATGTCACTCTCGGACTTCCCATCATCCGCACCTCGGTCGATCACGGAACCGCTTTTGATATCGCCGGAAAAAATACCGCTGATTACCAAAACCTGTTTTGCGCTATTAAATACGCTGAGAAACTCGTAACCTGAATTTATCACCCGCATGGCAATCATTACTCTGAGGCGACTTCCTCTAAAGCCTCCCTGTTTAGGATCACGGTTCTTCTTTTCACCGTATCGATCCAGCCCAACTGACGAAACTCCATAAAGGCGTAACTCACCGTTTCCCGGGTGGTGGCGATCGTGTTGCCGATTTCCTGGTGCGTGATGATATAGTCAATCAAAACACCCTTGTCGATATTGACGCCGTGGTTCTTAGCCAAATCCAAAAGCATCAGGGCGACCTTGGCGTTCGCGCTTTTAAACAGTAGATTCTCCAGCAGATCCTCGGTCTTAAGCTGTTTATCGCTGATCTTTTTTAAAAACCAGGAGAAGAGCCTGGGCTCATTTAAAAGCTTTTCGTTAAAGGTCGCGCTGGTAATGAAGTGCAGGATCGTATCTTTTTTGGTCAACAGGAGGTTTTTCCTGTCCCTGCCGCATATCACCTCCACCTCGCCAAAGATACTTCCTGGACCCAAAATATCCAGGATGATTTCCTTACCGTCATTGGTCGAGCGTGAAACTTTGATTTCACCATGATTGACATAATAGATTTTATCGGCGGCCTCCCCCGGTGAATATACCGCCGTACCCTTAGGAATGGTGAGCAGCTTACCCTGTTCCATAAAAAAATTAACAACGTCCCTGTTTTTGAACTCCTGGTAAATCTCATTGCTTCCCGCTTCGGAAACGCCCATATAGTTACTCCAAATAATTTTATTCGTGTTGTTTTCCAGCATAATGAATATTAATCCTATTTTATTAAAATATTTATTTTTATTCAATACTTTTAAAATTCTTTTTTGACTTTCTTAGGGAAATGGAATGTAATGACAGCCATGGACGATCATAGTCAAGTCTGACAGAGGAGTACCAACCGATCAAATAATCAACTTAAACGGGATTATGGAATTTCAATTTCAAGAAATGTTTAATACGGGCAGGGATGATACCGAGTACCGCCTTTTGACCAAAGAAGGCGTAACGACTTTTCAGTTAGAGGGTAAGACCTTTTTGAAAATTGATCCGGCAAGCCTTCGCCTGATCGCAAAGGAAGCCTTTCATGATACGGCGCACCTGCTAAGAACTTCGCATCTGAAATCGCTTCACAAAATCTTACTTGATCCCGAAGCTTCGGATAACGATCTGTATGTCGCCAACACCCTGATCGAGAACGCGGTCATCGCCGCTGAGAGGGAGTTTCCCGGATGCCAGGATACCGGGACCGCGATCATCGCGGCGAAAAAGGGCGAACGGGTCCTGACTTCCAGCAACGACGCCGAGTCACTCTCCCAAGGAATCTACGAGACCTATACCCAAACCAATTTGAGGTACTCCCAGGTCATTCCCCTGACTCTTTACGAAGAGAAAAACTCCGGCACCAACCTGCCGGCGCAAATCGATATCTATGCCACGACAGGGGATGAGTACCATTTTGTTTTTATCGCCAAGGGTGGCGGTTCAGCCAACAAGACCTTTTTGTTTCAAGAAACAAAAGCCGTTCTCAACCCTGAGAAAATGCTTGAGTTCCTAAAACAAAAGATGCTGCTGCTGGGTACCGCGGCCTGTCCTCCCTATCATTTGGCCATCGTCATCGGAGGAACTTCAGCGGAGATGAACCTGAAAACCGTTAAGCTCGCCTCGATTAAGGAACTTGACAACCTTCCTGATTCCGGCGGCAAAGGCAGCTTTGCCTTCAGAGACCGTGAACTGGAGAGTCTGGTCTTTGAGTTGTCCAGGGGACTCGGGCTTGGAGCCCAGTTCGGGGGGAAATATTTCTGTCACGATGTCCGTGTCATCAGGCTGCCGAGACATGGCGCCTCTTGTCCCATCGGCATCGGGGTCAGTTGTAGCGCGGACCGCAATATCAAAGGTAAAATCACCAGGGACGGCATTTTTTTAGAGCAACTTGAGACCAACCCGGCCCAGTTTTTAAGCGCCAAGACGAAAAGTTCAAAAACTGAAGTGGTCTCGCTGGATCTGAATATGGGGATGAAGAAGTTGAGGGAAACCTTAAGCAGCTATCCCATCAAGACCCGTTTGATGCTCAATGGCGATTTGATCGTCGCGAGAGACACCGCCCACATGAAGCTGAATGAGAGACTTCAAAAAGGCGAGGGGCTTCCCGATTATTTCAAGGAGCACATCATTTATTATGCGGGTCCGGCGAAAACTCCTGAGGGTTACGCGTCAGGCGCCTTTGGCCCCACCACGGCCGGTCGTATGGACAGCTATGTCCCCCTCTTCCAAAAACAGGGCGGGTCGATGGTTATGCTGGCCAAAGGCAACCGTTCCAAACTGGTTACCGACTCCTGCAACGAGCATGGCGGTTTTTATCTGGGATCGATCGGCGGCGCGGCGGCGATTTTAGGCAAGGAATGCATCACAAAGGTCGAGTTGATCGAATATCCTGAGCTGGGGATGGAGGCGATCTATAAAATCAGAGTCAAAGACTTCCCGGCCTTTATCATAGTCGATGATAAAGGAAATGACTTTTTCAGTTCATTTTAATTGCGTTTGATCGAAAATACGTATAAAATTAGTATAAGGAAAAAGTGTGGACCGTTGATTTGGCTTAAAAACTGCTTTGCCAAAGAGTGAACCATTTTATCTGAATCGGTTAACATCGACGAAACACTTAAACCCTAGAGAGCGTTCCAATGAAACAAATCGTTATCTATTTAATCCTGACGACATTTCTCGTTAGCGGTGTCGCTTTTGGTGAACCGCCAAAGAAAAAAAGAAAAGTCATCGTACCGGATGAATGCCGCACGGCAGGCTATACCTGCGTTATGAAGATTTCTGACGGCGTTGCCTATTTCTGCCAAAAGACCGTCACCCAACGTGAAAAAAACGCTAAAAAGGAATACCGAGCTGTTGTCACCCGAAAATGCAGGAAAAAATTACCTGTTTTTTATATGGATTCCTTCGATAAGAAAAGTGAATAAACATGGCTGATGAAAAAGATCCCTTTGAGGACGCGCTCAACGCGCTGGATGATTTGGAAACGGACAAAGAGGCTCCGCCGGAGGGTTTAGATCCCTTTGAGGAAGCGAAGGCCACGGCCGATAGCGCCGCTGCCGCTCCAGCCAGCGATGATCCCTTTGAGGCCGCGCTTCAGATAGCCAAAACCGAACACAAGATTTCCGAGGCCAGTAAAACAGCGGGCGACGGTTCCGCCGCGGTCGACCTGAGATTTCTAAAGGACATCAAGGTCAACCTTTCATTTGAGGTGGGCCGAGCCAAGATGTTTATCAGCGACCTGCTTTCTCTGGGTCAGGGATCGGTAATCGAACTGCACCGTTTGGTCGGAGAGGAACTTGAGCTTTTTATCAACGGCCATTTGTTGGCAACAGGTGAGGTCGTGGTCGTCAACGAGAAGTTTGGCGCGAAGATCATCAAAATCATCGACCCAAAAGAAAGGGTTAAGAAACTGGGCTCTTATCGGTAATCGGTTTTAACCTTTGTCTCCCGGGAAACCAAAACGTTGAATAATGAAGCGATCATGCGTCAGGCCATCGCACTGGCTTTAAAGGCGCAATTCAAGACAGCCCCCAACCCGCTAGTCGGCGCGATTTTGACCGACCGGCAGGGCAAGATTTTATCACAAGGATACCATCGAAAATCAGGACTGCCTCATGCCGAGGTCGAAGCTTTGGGAAATTATAAGAGCGTCCCTGAGGACTCCGTCTTATTCGTGACACTTGAGCCTTGCGCGCACTTTGGCAAGACCCCGCCCTGCGCCGATCTGATCTTGGAAAAAAAAGTAAAAAAAGTCATCATTGGCCAGAGAGACCCCAATCCCAAAGTCAACGGCAAAGGCATCCAGCGGCTTTTAGACGCCGGAATCGAGGTCTTAAGCGGCGTTTGTCAAAAGGAATGCGAGGCCATCAATCCAGTCTACATAAAAAACGTCACCCGGAATCTCCCTTATGTCAGCATCAAATCAGCCATCAGCCTGGACGGCAAGATCGCGACAGCCTCGGGTGAATCCAAATGGATCACCGGCCCTCAGGCACGAGAGAGAGGCCATCTTCTACGGTCACAGCACCAGAGCATCGCTGTTGGAAAGAATACGCTTGAAGCAGACGATCCCAGGCTTGATAACCGGGCTGAACCCAAGGCCGACCAGCCGGTCAGAGTCGTTTTCGCGTCGAGTGGAGATATTTCAGAACAGTCCCATTATTTCAAAAGCGCCTTAAGTCCCAGAATCCTTTTTGGCGGACCTGAGATCAGCAAAGATAAAATTAACCAGCTGGAATCAAACGGTATTGATATTATCCAATCTGAGACACCCATGCCCGGAATCGAGTGGGCTTTAAGAAAACTCCATGAAAAAGGAATCAGTTCGCTTTTGGTCGAAGGGGGATCAAGACTGGTGGCTTCTTTTTTAAAGGAGAAGATGGCTGACCGGCTATATCTTTTTATGGCGCCTAAAATCATCGGCAGCCAAAAGGCGCTGGGTTGGACGGGCGAGCTTGGTTTTACAAGCCTGGAGGAGGCTTTCGCTTTTCGATTTGAAAATTTTGAGCAAATTGGAGATGATTTGCTTATCACCGCGGTTATATAAAATTGATTTTTTTTAAACTCAACCATCAACTTTCAAGGTAGCGTGTTCACGGGTCTCATAGAAGAGGTGGGTAGCATCTCGCGGCTTCGCCAAACAGGCGGTGGCGGCATGGTCATCACTGTCGGGTGCGAAATAATCCAGGGCGACCTGAAAACAGGCGATAGCGTTTGCATCGATGGGATTTGTTTGACGGTGGTGCGTTTTTCGGCTCATTCAATCGAGGCGGAACTCTCACCGGAAACCCTCAAGACAAGCCTGTTTTCAATCAAGACCAAAGGCCAGCGGGTCAACCTGGAAAGAGCCCTCACGCTTAATGGAAGACTGGGCGGTCATCTCGTTTTGGGCCATGTCGACGCGATTTCACAGGTCAAATCCATTGACAGTTCCGAGGAGTTTCACCGTCTGGGCTTCAGTATCGCACCCGAGATAAAACCCTACATCGTTCACAAGGGGTCGGTCGCCCTGAACGGTATCAGCCTGACGGTGGCATCGGTTACGAATGACGAGTTTCAGGTCGCGGTGATCCCGCACAGCTTTAAAAACACCAACTTAGCCGATCTAAAACCCGGCGACAAACTCCATCTTGAAACCGATATCATCGCCCGTTACGTAGAGGGGCTGCTGCCTCATATGGATAAACCAAAACTTTCGTCACCCATCGATCTCGATTTCATCCGAAAACACGGTTTTGACCATTAGGGTTGACCGATCCGGCTTTCAAAGCGGGATCAATCATCTTTATTAATGATTGCTCATGATTTTAGTCATCGACATCGGAAATTCGGACTGTGTTTTCGGGATCTATCACCATCAGACGCTGACTTACCATTGGCGGATTCCTTCCAGTCCCATCCCCAGTGAAGAAAAGTGTCTTGAGTCGCTCAGGGGGGTCCTTGAGAAAGAGCGTTTAGGTATCAATGACATCAGAGGTTGTTGTCTTTCCAGTGTTGTAGAATCTTTAACGTTGATTTATCAAGCTATATTTGTTAATATTTTAAAGAAGGAATTGCTAGTCGTTGAGCCAGCCCATTTTTCAGCCTTGAAAATCCGCGTCGATTCGCCGGAAGAGGTCGGCACGGACCGTCTGCTTAACGCGTTGGCCGCATTTCACCTTTACAGGACTGCGCTGATTGTTATCGATCTGGGAACAGCGACCACCATGGATGTCGTATCGTCCAAGGGTGAATTTTTGGGCGGAGCTATCATGACGGGCCTGAAGACCTCCATGGAAGCCCTGGCAGCGAAGGCCAGCCGTCTTCCGCCGATTGAGCTGAAAGCACCTGAGAGGATTATCGGGAAAAATACGGTGGAAAGTATGCAGTCTGGCATCATAATTGGATATGCAGTGATGGTGGATTCGATGTCGCTTAAAATTCAGGAGGAATTGGGCTTTCGGACCAAAACGATCGCGACCGGCGGATTATCTAGCCTGATAAGCCCTCTGACCGCGAACGTTGACCACTATATCGGTGATCTGACATTATATGGCTTGTACCTGATTTACCAGAGTCAAAATCGCTAATAGGCATTTTCTTCCTCTGAAATTCATTTGGAAGCCAAATTATAAGTCACACGCAACAGGAACCAAAATAAAACGGATATCTCATGGGAGATGATGAAAGTTTAGATCTGGATACAGACGACCTGGATTTGGGAGATGACTCCGGGGACGATTTCGGAGGTGGATTGGATGACCTTGGAGGAGACGATCTCGGAGGAGGAGACGATCTCGGGGGAGGGGATGATTCCGGTGACGGAGAACTGGATTCCTTTTTCGAGGATTTGTCTTCCATCGATGCGATGGATGTCAACGATGAACCTTCCGCGCCAATGCCATCAGCACCCGCGGCACCCGCGGCACCCATGCAGTCGCAGGCACCTCAAGCACAGCCACAACAAGCCTTAAGCGAGAAAAAAGGCGGAAAAAAGAAATGGATATTCCTCATCCTGCTGATACTTATAGGCGGTGGTGTCTACTATTGGTATATGGGCCAGGAAGAGGGCGAAGTTATTCCCCTGGAAAAGCCCAAATTAACCGAGTTGTTCAAAAAGAAAACCATCCAGATCGAGCAGCCTAATGCGCCCGTTGTCATCGAACCCATAGTGGAGATCAGCCCACCCGAGCCGAAAAAACCCGTCGTACCCCCGGGACCGAAATTTAAATTTCTCGTTCAGGTGGCGACCTGTTCTTTTGAGAAATGTATCGAGGAGTTTTCCAAGCATATTCGTGAAATGGGTTTTCCCGTACACCAGCAGGCTATGGAAGAAAAATTCGATTTTATCGAGTTGGTTTCCAGGGAAGTGTACGATGACAGAGACTCCGTTAAACTGATTAAAGCCATTAACAATAACAACCGAAAATCGGGCAAGGCCTCAATTAAGGACCAAGCCAACGGTAGTCGAATCACGATGGGGATCTTTACATCCCTGCCCAGGGCAAAAGAAGCCAAAACCTATATCGAGGGGCTTTTCCAAAACAGAGAGGTGACCTTCAATCTGGAACACGTCAGAAAAAATTACGACACGATGAAGATTTTCGCGGGACCCTTCAACTCAAAAAATTCCGCTAAAAACGCGCTGAAGGAATTTCAGTCCTCCCCGCAGTTCAGTGGCGCTTTTCTCGTTCGCTATTGATGGGGAGCTTCGATTAATTCTTCTGAAAGCCCAGAGAACTTTATCAATCGAGGTCTTTAGGCTTTGAAGGGATATAAGGGATGCGCCTTCCAGGAACTCATCTAAGCAAACAGCTTATACCCACTTTTTTATCCCTTGTCGGGACATTCTTTTTTTTTCAGATGATCTGCCTGTCCGCGGCAACCCTTAATGGGCCGAACAAACTGACGCGAAGCAACCAGGCTGATATCGAAAAAAACGCTGATCAGATATTTCAGATATTCAAGGCGCTCAGTTACGAAAATAAAAATCAGTTTCATAAGGCCAACCGTATCTGGCTGACCTTTCCCAACTCCTCCAACAAAGTCAAGACTCACCTTATCTTAAACTCACTGACCCTCAAAGGCGAAGTCGCGCCACCCCTTCGGATCGAGACCAAAGAGCAGTACCTCTTGGTTCTAAGATACTTTATCTGGCGGGGTGATTGGGAAAAAGCGCGGGAAATCACGGAACAACTCAGTAAAATCGGTCTGCAAAGCGATGAAATCAGGCTGGAAACGATCAGGCTCAACCTGTTATTGGGTAACTACGAAAAAACCAAGTCCCTCCTGGAAAGCTTCGATTCCCACAACAAACAGTTCCAGCTTCAGAAAGATATTCTCTTGGGATGGTATTTCGTCTTAATCGAAAATGAACAAAAAGCCTCTCGGCAATTATTAAAAATCGAGTCCAACTACCTCTACATCCCTTTTCACCTTTATTTTCCGGGTGAAGTGTTCTTAAAATCCAAAGATACAAAATTAATTTTAAATAAAATGATGATCCGCTTTCCAACGGATAATTCACTCTTTGAGATCTACAGCCAAAACCTGATTGCCGAGCGCGACTGGGAAGCGTTAAAAAACACGCTTGATGCCCAAGAGGATCTCCTGGGGCTGAACCGGAAGTCTTTAGTTAGAGCCGATATCCCCTTAAGTATCACTCAAAAATCAGCTACGCCCAGCGACCTCAACGAGGAAAAACCCCAAAGTGCGGACCACTACGATTTACAGGCGAGATTAGCCCTGCAAAATAATCAATGGGAAAAATTAAAAATAATCGCCCAACTGTATAAAAAACATTTCCCCAACTTGATCGACGGGGATTTATACCTTGTGGCGTATTTTGAAAAAATCGGGGAAAAAGAAAAGGCCGATAAGATATTAAAACGCCTGCGGCTCAAACCTGGGGCCAGTCGATCTCAATAGGTCAGAGGGATATGAAACCGAAAGCCCTTGAGACTCCGGTCATCCTTTAAAACTTCGAGGCTACCTCCCGAATGTCTTAAGAGGTCTCTCACCTTAAGTAAGTTAAAGCCTTCCTTGACGAGTTTTTTTTGATTTTGCCGAACCGAATCGACCCAGGAGTCGCTCCAGGTTAAATCCAATGGATTCCTGGATTCGAGTGAAACCGTGATATCCATCAGGTCGATGCCGTACTTTTCCCCGCAATGATTGCTGGAAATACGGATGGTGACGTTAAGCTCAGCGCAGGCATTTTTTAATTCCATCAAAAGATTGCTCAGGCTGACCTTAATCGTTTCTTTATAGATAGGCCCTTTTTGAGGCAAATCCGAGTCCAGTTCAAGATGGATCGAATCGTTCACACCCAGATCCAGGCTTTGGTTAAAGGAGGTGACCATGGATTGAAAATATTCCCTGAAGTCAGCCCATTCCTGGGCCTGGCTTTCACCGTTGCTCTCGAAGTTGCAAAAATCCTCCACCTCGTTGAAAGTTTCCAGGATATTCGACGCGGTCTCCATGCAGTCACGCAAGGTCTCCTGGGTTTCCTTATCCTCGATCTCAGAAATGATCCCATTAAGATTAACCACCACGTCCGAGACCGGAGATTTTAGATCGTGCATCACGTTCGCGATGATTTGATAGTTCTCTTTATTGACCTTAATCTCTTTTTGCTGACTCTCGATCATATCGTTGGTCAGGGTTTCCTGAAAAACCATCTTCTCGACCAACAGATTGTTCTTGCTTTGATCGCCTTCGAGCTGATGCATTCTGCTCTTTAAAACCGAAAGCTCCTGGGTGAGGTCGCTGAGGATTTGATCGGTTTCAGTGTAGATTTTAGGTCGATCAACTTTTTTATTGATGGTCGTCACACCCGCCTCCTTTTTAAGAAAACAACCCTTTGCGAATCTGATTACGGAAATTTGGTTTATTCTTTCTCATCGGTTTGAACCTTAGTTAGAGGATCATTGCTTTCCTTCTCGCCGTCTTTGCCCGCTCCGAGAAAACTTTGAACCGCCACAGGCGCGATTCTAACCATAATTCCCAAAAACAACAAAGACAAAAAGATCGATTTTAAGGGTCTGAAAAAGATATGAATCCCTATTCTTCCGATTTTATAGCCGAGCTCCTGAACAATATTTTGTACCAGCTTAAAGAGTTCCTCCACAAAAACCGGTTCCGCCTTGACGTTTGGGTTGTATTTCTCAAAAAAGGAAACCCAGTCCGGATGCTGAGATAGATAGTAAATCGAAAAAAACAAAACCGGAACCGTAATCAAAAAAGTGATGTTTAAGAAGTTCCAAAAAACCAATAGAAAGTTGGCCCGAACCACTTTAAAACTCTTTAAGAGGTTCTCTCCGACGCTGATCAAAGAGTTTTTGTTTTCCAGGATCAGGAAAAAACCCGCGAAAATCAAAAAGACGAACGGGATCACCCCAAAGATAATCAAACCAACGCTGATCCCCACAAATACCCCGATAAAAAGCCATAAAACACCCAGTTGAATAAAACTAATGATCACGGCTGAGGCAAAAAACCGTTGAAATAACACAATCGTGGCGATCGGGTAAACCCTGCGGTTGATATAGATGGTCGGCAGGGTCAAAAAAACCATGATATCTAAAAAGATCCCATGAAAGAAATCAATCAGATCCAAAAGATCCAAAGGACTCAGGCTGTTGATGATCAGAAAGGGGAGATAGGTCAGGGCCGCCAGGAACAGGTAGTTCTTAAACGAGTTTTTATAGATGCCGAGACTGGTAGAGAATACTTTCCAAAATTGCAGGGGAAAGTACTCCGGCTTGGCAAATTTCTCTTGATCGTTCATAGTTTTGTATTTGATAGTCGCATATTATTGAAAGACCCTCACAATGAACATCATCTCAGCGAATTACGTTACGAGCTTTAACGATATTAGGAATTTTGATATCGAACCGCTTCCCTCGATCGCTTTTATCGGTCGCTCGAATGTCGGCAAATCCAGCCTGATGAACCATCTGCTCGACAGAAAAAGCCTGGTCAAAACCAGTTCCACGCCGGGAAAGACCCAAACAATCAATTATTTCTTAATCAACGGATTTTTCTATTTCGTTGACCTGCCCGGTTACGGCTTCACCCACGCACCCGTCAGCGTTAAAAAAAGCTGGAGGCAGATGATCGAGGCGTTTCTGGAAAAAAAACCCTTCCTGCAGTTGATCGTTCAACTCGTCGATATAAGACATGAACCCTCTAAAGAGGATATTGTTTTTCAACAACTCTTAAAAGTCAATCAAATCCCAAATATACTTGTTGCCAACAAAGCCGACAAACTGAAAAAAAGCCAGTTCGACCGCCAGATAAAATTGATAATTAAAACTTTGGAACTGACAACCCCACCCGTGATTCATTCGGCCTCCAAAAAAATCGGAAGGGAAGAGCTGATCAACAAGATCGCCCCCTTCGTCCAAAGCGGCTAATTCAAAACGGTCAGGTTAGTTTTTTTAAAGAACCTTTTACTCACTCGGCCGGTCCAGCGATTCAAACGCGCTTTTTCTTTGGAGCAAATCCTCCTCCACCGCCCGGCTGAAGGATTCGTCGAAATGAACATCGCAATAATCACTGGGCACATCTGCCGGCTGAATCCCTTTCATTTCCACCTCATCCAGGGGACAATACCGGGTGGCGAGTTTACCCGAGGTTTTACAAAGCTTCACCACGACACCCGACTCGGTGTGCAGATCGCAAAATTCGACCGGTGCGTCCTCATCCTTTAGAGCGTACCAGGAAGTATTGGTATCGAAATCGGTCGCGAGTTTTCCCGAGTTGTTGCATAGCAGATACTCATGAAAAGCCTCGTTCTCAGGGAAACGCTTTAAAACAGCGTTGTCCGGAATCAGGTTCATGTAATCACGCCAGAGTCTGGCCGGAGCTTTCCCTCCCACCTCATTTTCCATAGGGGTATTATCGTCATTCCCGACCCAAAACCCCGTGGCCATCGTAGGGGTGAATCCAACATACCAGGCGTCCCTGAAATTATCGCTGGTTCCTGTCTTTCCGCCGGAAACCGTGTCAATCTTCGCGTTTCTGCCGGTTCCGAATTTCACCACGTCTTGCAAAAGCCGGTTCATCTGAAAGGTCTGGTCAGGCGGCAAAACCTGCGTCTCGGGCTGGGGATGGAACTCCTCAAGCAGATTGCCCTGATTGTCGTTAACCTTTAAGATGAAAACGGGCTCGTTACGAAACCCGTTGTTGGCGAAAACCGTGAAGGCGCTCGTCAAATCCAGAAGAGTCAGCTCTCCGCACCCCAGAGCCAGGCATAACCCCATTTTCCCTGGCAACTCCAGGCCGAAACGCTGGGCATGCCTCATCAACGAGTTAATACCGATCTTTTTTAAGATCTGAACGCTAACGACATTGTTGGATACCCTCAAAGCATAAGCCAGAGTTATCGGACCTGAATAATCACCCGAAAAATTAGTGGGCTCATATACTTCGAGTTCATCCTCGGTCTCTCTTGTGTACTGCACGGGTTCATCAATCCAGACATCATTGATACGGTTTCCCTGCATCAACGCCGCGGAGTACAAGATCGGCTTGAAGCTGGAGCCGGGTTGCCTCTTTGCCTGGGTAACCCGGTTAAATTCACTTTTTTCAAAATCAACCCCGCCCACCAACGCCTGAACGTGACCCGTCGAAGCATTGATAGAAACCCCCGCGACCTCCTGAAAACTGCGGCTTCGCTTCATCCTCTCAGCAACGACTTTCTCCATGGCCAGTTGCATCTTGCGGTTCAAGGTCGTATAGACCCTCAACCCTCCCCCGTAAACCCGGGTATGGCCGTATTTTTCCTTTAAAAGCTGAAGGGTATGGCTAATGAAATAAGGCGCGATCTGCCCTCCCTTCTTTTTGCCCTGCCGAATCAGGATACTTTCATTGACCGCCTGCATAAACTCGTCCTCAGTAATCCATTTTTGAAAACGAAGACGCTTTAGAACCAAGACCTGTCTCATGCGGGCCTTTTTCAAGTCCACGAAAGGCGAGTACCCCTCCGGTTTTTTGATCAAACCGGCGATAAAGGCGCTTTCGGCCAGTGTAAGGTTGGCCGCGGATTTATGAAAATAATTCAACGACGCATTTTCAACCCCGTAATTGCGGTGTCCAAGATAAACCTTGTTTAAATAAAATTCCAGGATATCGGCTTTGGAAAATTCCATCTCCATCGCGACCGCCATAAAAATCTCCTTTATCTTGCGGTCCAGGGTCCTCTCAGGTGAAAGCAGAGTCAATTTAACCAATTGCTGGGTGATGGTGCTGGCGCCCTGAAGCGGAAAATCCAAGGTAAAAAGCTGTATGAAGATCCGCCCGATGCGAAGCAGATCAAATCCAAAATGCTGGAAAAAACGGGCATCCTCAATGGCCAGAACCGATTTTTGAAGGTTCCGGCTTACGTTCTTTAATTTGATATATTTCCGGTCCTCGATCCCGCTGATGACGTGAAAGGGGTTTTTGTCAATATCGTAGAAGATGGTGTTGTCGTTTTGGGTCGCCTGTATCTGGTTGAATCTGGAGATCGTGTTGGCCTTGAAAAACAAAAAGGCCACTATCACAATCACGGCCGCAAAGACAGAAACGGCTATCCAGAGGGCGTTTCCCGATGATCTTTTTTTCCTTTGCTGGGGACGCATAATCAACAATAAGAGGATTCGGTTATATGATAACCTTGATGATCCACAATAAAATCCAAACCAAGGGTTTCCTTTATTGTCATAAAGGCAGGCGAAAAACGATGCGGGGTGTTTCCTACAGAAGTCGAACAGCCCCCCGGCCAAATGCCGGAGGACTTAAGTCGAATTAACCGACCTTCCAGGTGTCCCCGGAGTTCAGCAGAGTCTGAAGATCACCTTTGCCTTTTTTGGCTGTAATCTCCTTGAGCTGTAAATGAGTATCCTCGTCATAAGTCCCTTGAGAAACTTTTCTGAAGATACCAAGAGGTGTCGGAAGCTCGGGTTTGTTCATTGAGCTTAAGAACAAGGCCAATCCCGGATCGTCCGCGTTTTCGTCATGCACCAAAATCTCCGATGGGTCCACGTCCGCCTTATTAACCACCTTTGGACTAAAACCATCCCGAACGATCGCCTTGTCATTCTCCTTACCGAAAATCATCGGCTCACCTTGGACCAGCTGCAGGGTATTATCCAGCTTTTCCGAGCCGGTTTCGCGGTTAAAACAGTCATCGTTAAAAATCACGCAGTTTTGAAGCACATGCACCAGGGAGAATCCCTTGTGTTCATAAGCCGCCTTAAAAATCCGTTGCATTTCCTTGGGATTCCGGTCGGTGGCTCTGGCCACGAAACTGCCCCCGATGCCAAGCGTCAAAGATACCGGATCGACCGGACTTTCCAGGGTTCCGTAAGGCGAGGTCTTGGTCACCTGCCCCTTATCTGTCGTGGGCGAGAACTGTCCCTTGGTCAGCCCGTAAATCCGGTTGTCCATCAAGATACAGACAAGATCGACGTTTTTTCTGACCGCGTGCAAAAAATGGTTCCCGCCGATGCTGAGTCCGTCGCCGTCTCCCATCGCCACCCAGACCGAAAGATCGGGGTTGAAGGTCTTGGTTCCGGTCGCGACCGCCAAAGCCCGGCCATGAATCGTATGGTAGCCGTACGAATTCACGTAATAGGGGAAACGGCTGGAACAACCGATCCCGCTGATAAAAGCGAATTCATCTGGCGATCTTCCCGTCTCGGCCAAAACCTTTTGCGCCTGCGCCAGGATGCTAAAATCCCCGCAACCCGAACACCATTTCACTTCGCCGTCGGGAGTGAAGTCCTTCTTCGTAAATTTGCTGATTTCAATATTCATGTTAGCTTCTCCTGAATCATTTTAAAAGATCGTCTACAACGACTTCGATTTCATTTTCTGTAAAGGGTTTTCCCTGAATCTTGGTCAAAGAAATGGTGTCGATAATATAAGTGGACCTTAAAAGCTTGTTCAACTGTCCCAGATTGATTTCAGCTACGACGACATGCTTGAACTTCTTAAACACCTCAAGGGTGTTTTTGGGAAAGGGAAAAATATGGGTGAAATGCGCCTGGGATACCGATTTTCCTTCCTTGCGGTATTTGTTGACCTTGTTTCTGATCTGGCCGTAGGTCGAACCCCATCCCACGATGAGGACTTCGCCGCCGTCCTTGTCGCCGAAAATTTCCAGCTCAGGTATGTCGTTAACGATACCATCGACCTTGGCGGCCCGGGTGCGGACCATGTGGTTGTGGTTATCGGGATCATGACTCACGCAACCGGTCAAAGCATCCTTCTCCAAACCACCCAAACGGTGCGCCAATCCAGGTGTTCCGGGTCTCACCCATTCGCGTGCCAGCGTCTTGGGGTCTCTCTTATAAGGCAGATAATTCTCCGGATCGGTTCTGAATTTCACGGTTAAATCCGGCAGTTCGTTCACGTCGGGAATGCGGAAGGCCTCTGAGCCGTTACCCAGATAACCATCGGTCAACAATATCACCGGTGTCATATATTTCAGAGCGATCCGTCCCGCCTCGAAAGCCTGATAGAAACAATCCGCCGGCGATTTCGCCGCAAGAATAGGAATGGGACTCTCCCCGTTTCTGCCGTACATGGCCTGGAGAAGATCGGCCTGTTCGGTCTTGGTCGGAAGACCGGTAGATGGTCCGCCTCTTTGGACGTTAACGATGACGAGGGGAAGCTCGGTGATAACCGCCAGACCCATGGCCTCTGACTTCAACGCCAGACCGGGTCCAGAAGTTGTGGTGCAGGCAAACGCGCCCCCATAGGCCGCGCCCAATGCCGTACAGATCCCCGCAATCTCATCCTCGGCCTGAAGCGTGATCGCTCCAAAATTCTTGTGCTGAGCGAGTTCCTGCAGAATCTCGGTAGCCGGCGTGATCGGGTAACTGCCCAGAAACAGTTTCAAACCCGCCCTTTCGGCCGCAGCTAATAGACCCAATCCCGTGGCCTCGTTCCCCGTAAGACTGCGGTAGGTCCCCGCGGGTAAAGGCGCCTGGGGAATCTTGTAGCGTGACTGGAACAGTCCTGAGTTCTGAGCGAAAATCATCCCTTCCTTTAGGACCTTGATGTTCGCTTCGGCCAGATGCGGCTTCTTGGCGAACTTGCGGTTCACCCAATGCTCTGTATAGTCAATCTTTCGGTCATAAAGCCAGTACAATACCCCCAGAGTGAAAAAATTCTTGCACCGCTCCTTCTCCTTCTTGGTCATCTTATCGAAACCTTCGAGAGCCTTTAAGGTCTGAGAAGTGATCGGAGCCTTGATGACCTTTTTATGCATCAGTGACTCGGGGCTTAAAGGGTCTGTTTCGTACTTGGCTTTCGCGATGCTTTTCTCGTTAAAGGAGTCCATATCGACGATAATGAGACCATCTCTGGTGACATCCTTGACATTATTTTTCAACGCCGCCGGATTCATCGCAATCAAAACGTCCGGGAAATCTCCCGGAGTGTTGACTTTCTGGTTGCCAAACTGTACCTGAAAACCGCTCACTCCCGATATCGTTCCGGCTGGGGCCCGGATTTCAGACGGAAAATCCGGAAGGGTCACGACATCGTTGCCATCGTTGGCTGCGGTACCGGTAAACTGATTACCCGTTAGCTGCATACCATCACCCGAATCACCCGCAAAACGAATAACGACTTTTTCCAATTCGGTAGTTTCTATATTTGGGTTTGCTATCTGATTCATGATTTTTTCTCAAATAAATTAAAAAATACTGGTCCAATGAAGAGAAGAATATAAATGACGCTTAATCGATCCTCAGGATATTTCCTAATAGTATGTTAAGTAACTTATTCACCGTGAAATATCAAGGGGTCCAAACCTTAAAGTCCATTTTTACAGTCAGTCGCCGCAGGGATTAAAAGCCATCGCCGCTGAATGCTTGGTTTTTATTACCCGATATAAACCATAAATACGGTAATTTGTTACACCAAGCAATAAAAAAAACTGTCTCAAAAGCAATTGCCAGAAAACCGGATTGCTGTTAAATGTTAAATTTAACGCCATGAAGGAGATGAAACACCGTATTACCTGCGCGCGTTAATTCAACGGTAATAATTTTAAGTAAGCTTAGAGTATATATTTTGTTTTAGCAATCCTACCCATTTTATTTTATATAATTATTATTTTCTTAAAAAACCTGTTTCGTTTCCTTTTCAAAATAAGCTCACCATTTCGTTTTGTTGACTTTAACCTGAAGAGCTAAGGAAACGCGCTAATAATACGACGGGAGAAACGATGCCGAACCAAGAAAAGGACCTTAAAAAATCAACCTCACCGGCCAACAAAACAGAAATCGACCTCAAGCGACAGCCCGTGATGGTCAATGAAAAATCGGCGTTACGATTTGATATAACGGGCGATTATGAATTGACTGGGAATGAAAATGACGTCATGTGGATTTTAAAGGAGCAGGCCAAAAAACATTTTTTCGATTATTTCGGCAACTCTGGCGACGAGATGGTGCCTGCGATGATGTGGTTCGAGGAACCCTATCTTTATGTCTCCAATTTTGGCGACTATATGGAAGACATGGATCTTCTAAAGAAGACCGCCAAGGAGCATATCGAAAAGAACCAGATCACCGAATGCATTTTCGCCTGCGAAGTCGAAGAGGAAATCGAGGAGGACAAATCCTTTAATGCCCTTTTGACTATCAGCTATCAAAATCCGAAAGTTTTTGGCGCTTTTTGCTTTAAAATCAATGATGTTGACGGCAAAAGGGAGTTGGAGCAATATGAAGCCGAGAGACTGTTTTATCAATGCGAACAGTATTTGAATTTTTTTAGTACCTTTGACAAAGAAAACCAGTAACCTTTTTAGATTTAGACCAACCATGACGAAAGTTGCCTGGCCACAACAAGAAGCCAGTAAAATCCTGAAAAACTTCAAGGGCCAAGAAGAGATTCTTTTCGAGACCGGCTACGGCCCGTCAGGACTGCCCCACATCGGCACCTTTGCCGAGGTGGCGCGTACCTTGTTTGTGCTTGAGGCTCTAAGAGAACTCAAGCCCGATATCAAAACCAGGCTGATTGTTTTTTCTGACGACAAGGATGGCTTAAGAAACCTGCCGGAAAATATCCCCAACCATGATCTGATCCGTCCTTATCTCGGAGCGTCCCTGACTTCTATCCCCGATCCATTTGAGGAAGCTGAGAGTTTCGCCGGGTATATGAACCGAAAACTCATGGGGTTTTTGGATTCCTTCGGTTTTGATTACGAATTGCGTTCTTCCACCCAATGCTACGGCGACGGGCTTTTCGACGAGGGCCTAAAAAGGGTGATGGATCACTACGATGAGATCCACGACATTTTCACCCGTGGCATCGCCGAAAACAAAAGAGCCTCATGGAGCCCTTTCTTTCCGGTCTGCGAATCCTGCGGAAAGATCTATACCACTCAAGTCACGGACCTGGACAGAAAAAACTACCGCCTGGATTATCGATGCGACCAGGATGGTGAACTATATAAGGCTTGCGGTCATCAGGGCAGCGTCCCGGTCACGGGGGGAAAGGTCAAGGTCGGCTGGAAAGTCGATTGGGCCTTAAGGTGGCATGTCTTCGGTATTCACTACGAGATGTACGGCAAAGACCTGATGGAATCCGCGGAAATCAGCGGCAGGATCTGTCGGGTTTTGGGAAGCCCACCACCGGTCACTTACAAGTACGAGCTTTTTCTTGATGAAAACGGGGCGAAAATCTCGAAGAAGATCGGCAACGGCATATCCATGGAGCAGTGGATGAAATACGCCCCTCTGGGGGTTCTTCTGAACTTCCTTTTGGCCAATCCCAACAAGGCCAAAAAGATGGGGCTGCCGATTTTGTCCCGGCTGATCGATGAATATTTGCAGTGCCTAAGAACCCAGGACGCAGGTGAGGAAAATTCGGTCTTGTGGTATCTGGCTAAAATTCAGAAACAGAAAGAAGCTCAACATCTTAAAATCGGCGATGAGATCGGCTACGGGCTTTTATACAATGTCGCCGAAAGTTTAAGCATCCACGACGCTGAACTGTTATATGACTACGCTCTGAAGTACGATTCGGATGTGATTCATAACCGGGCATTTTATTTTGATCTCTGTGAGCGGGTCATCGCTTTTTTCGAGGATTTCCACGAAGAAAGACCAATCGACCCCGATGAGATCGACGGGAGTTTTTTTGAGGGGCTTGAGGACTTAAAAGCAAAACTCATCTCAGTGGATGAGCGTGACTTAAAAGGGGAGGAGACCCAGCAGCTTCTGTTTTTGATCGCCAGAGAACGGGAATACAACCAGAGGAGTTGGTTTCACTTCTTATATCAGGTTCTTCTGGGGAAAGAACAAGGGCCTAAAATGGGTCCCTTCTTCGCGATCTTAGGCAAAACAAAAACCCTTGAATTGATCGATCAGGCCATCGCGAGTCAGCAACCGACTCTTTCTTAACCGAACCTGGAAGGCGGCTTTAAAGACATGAAAATTGACAGACTGGTCGTATCACCCTTTGAGATGAACTGCTTTATCTTATCCTGCGAAAAAACCCTTGAGGCGGCGATCATTGATGCCGGATTCGAGGCTGATCGAATTTTATCCTTTATCGAGCAAAAGGGTTATCGGCTAAAATATTTGATCAATACCCACGCTCATGTGGATCACGTCTCGGCGGTCGCCGAAATCAAAAAAAGAACCGGCGCGCCATTTTTGAT
>JAOUME010000146.1 GCA_029881655.1 Deltaproteobacteria bacterium
GAACTCTTTTATATTTTGGACCTCCTGGGGCAATTTTGGTCTGAAATCCTCACCCTCAACCTCCAGTTCAACCGCCATTTCCTATTTAAAACCCAGTCGGCTTTCGGTTTGACTCTTAGCCTGATCTATTTAGCCGTCCTTTTATGCTCGGCTTTTGGACTCAGGTTTATTTATCAACGATATAAAGCCAGATAAAAGACAAAGGACTTTTCAAGATCGCTTGCTTTAAGGATATTGTGATCAACCATTTTATTCTTCGACCAAACGGTGTTATTGTTTGTCTGGCATTTATGAATCATTCTCATTTACGTGGGGGCTTATATAGATTTTATTATGAAAATAAATATCATTTTGCGGAGTTAGAAGTGTTGGAATGTATTGACTTATTGAAGAGGTAGTCATATTTTTTAAAATACCACAAACGTGAATGATATATTATTATAATTTGACGCTTGTTGGGTACATTTATCTGTTAATCGAAACATATATTTTGCGAGAAAGCCATGTCTCAAGGTAACAAAAATGTCTCAATAAACATAAAATCACCAAATCAAGCCGTTTCAAATCAATTAGGCCCAATCGATGATTTGGAAGCTTATGTCTCACCTGAATGGTGGAGGAATATCTTTACATCACTTTATTTAAAGACCGATGGTGATGTTGTTGAAGATCCTCAAATCACAAAAAATGAAGTGGATCTGTTTTTGGATATACTCGCTCCAAAAGCAGACTCAACCTTCCTGGATCTTTGTTGTGGGCATGGGAGGCACTCCCTTGAAATCATGCGGAGAGGCTACCATATTGATGGTTTTGACCGTTCCCATTTCCTGATCCGCAAGGCCAGAAAGTCTGCTAAAAAGGCCAACCTTAACATAAAATTCAAGGAAGGCGACGCTAGAAAATTGCCATTCCAAGTTGATTTATTTGATTATGTTTTGATATTGGGAAATAGTTTTGGCTATTTTGAATCAACAGACGATGATCTTAGGGTTCTTAGAGAAGTTTCGAAAATACTAAAACCATACGGCAAACTTCTTATTGATATTGCTGACGGTGACTTTTTGAAGCAAAATTTTCAGCCTCGGTCTTGGGAGTGGATTGATAAAAAACTCTTTGTTTGCCGTGAAAGAATGATTGCTAAAGACAAAAGAAGGTTGATTTCAAGAGAAGTGATTACCCATGCGTCAAAGGGAATCGTCGCTGACCAATTTTATTCCGAAAGATTATATAGCAGGGATGAGCTCGAAAGTTTACTAAAAAAGGCCGGATTTTCTTCAATTGAGTTTGGAAATACAATCGAGCATAAATCATCCAGAAATCAAGATTTGGGAATGATGGAAAATCGTTTTGTCGTTACAGCTCAAGTCGTAAAGGAGTGGACACCAATAAAGGTCAGGTCGAAAAAGAAACTGAAAAACGTGATCGTACTTATGGGTGATCCGGAAAAAAAGGATATTATTAAACCCCAGTCGGTTTTTGGCGATGATGACTTTTACACCATTAACCAATTAAAGTCAGCTCTCCTCGGATTAAAAGAATACCAATTTCATTATTTGTCTAACCATGACAGACTTCACAATGATTTAAACAAACTGAAGGAAAAAAGTAGCTTTGTTTTGAATTTATGTGACGAAGGTTTTAACAACGAAGCATTGATGGAACTGCACATCCCTGCGATATTGGAAATTTTAAAATTTGACTACTCGGGTTCGTCCCCTCGTTGCCTCGCCTATTGTTACGATAAATCATTGACGAGAGGGATTGCGGATGAAATGGGTATCCCGGTTCCAAAAGCGGTATTCATCCAATCAAAAGATTTTACTTATGAACTTCCCTTTGATTATCCGGTGATCATCAAGCCAAATTTCGGTGATTCGAGTTTTGGAATTACAGCCGATTCAGTCGCGGAAAATATGGAAAAACTCATCCTGGGCATTGACAGAATTCGGGATCTTTTTGGATATGACAAGCCAATTCTGGTTGAAGAATTACTTATTGGCAGTGACATCAGTTTGGGGATTATAGGAAATTACCCGGACTCTTATACGGTTCTTCCCATTATCGAAGAGGACTATTCAACTTTACCGCCTGAGTATCCTCGAATATGTGGTTATGAAGCCAAATGGCTTCCAGATTCCCCTTATGGAAAAATTAAATCCATTAAGGCGAACCTACCGGAAGAAACCGAGAAGTTAATTGAGGAATGCTGCTTGAAGTTATGGGAACGTCTGGACTGTAGGGACTATTGCCGATTTGACTGGCGGTTGGATGCCTTTGGCAACCCAAGGTTGCTTGAAGTCAACCCCAACCCTGGCTGGTGTTGGGATGGTCATTTGGCGAAAATGGCTGAAATTGCTGGAATCTCGTATCCAAAGATGCTCGAAATGATCCTTCATGTCGCTGAAGCCAGGATTGCTACTTCCAATAATTATAAACCTTAACCAAAAAAGATTCAAACAGAAGGTTTGTTCATCCGAAAAGGCTTTTTTGCCTTAGGTCGCGACGACCCGCTTTTAGGGGTTATTTCAAGAGGAATATAACGCAACGAAAAAGTTGTCTGGGCAAATGGGTACTATAAAAATTGGTCGGAAATTAATTTTGAGTTAAAAAATGTGTCAAAAAGACGATTAAAAATCATCCCTTCGGGCATCAAACCTCGCAATCGACTGTATTATTTGGTAGCGATGCCCAGGATCGAACTGGGGACCTTACGATTATGAGTCGTACGCTCTAACCAGCTGAGCTACATCGCCATCAATAGAAAATAATGGAGGCTTGGGGTTTCTTTGTCAACTTAAAATGAAAAAGGGGTTGTCTGGGGCTGGCTTTAGCTTCATAATAAAGCCATGAAAAAACAACGCCTCATCGTCATCGCTGATTCACATCTGGGGACCAGAGAAGGGGACCTTAAACGGATGCTCGCCTTTATTGAGACAATCGATCCCAAGGAAGATGAACTCCTTTTTCTGGGTGACCTTTTCCATATCTGGGCGGCGCCTCTTGGCTACCACACCGATCAAGTCTCCCTGCTTCTTAGCGGACTGATGGATTTCAAACAATCAGGCGGCAGGGTTCATCTGGTGATGGGCAACCGGGACGTTTTTTTTACGGACAAGGATGAAAATGAAGATTCGAGACTCCCTTTCACCACGATCCGAAGGGATTTTCTTGAATTTAGGATCAAGGACAAAAAAATCCTTTTCATCCACGGCGATACCGTTAACAGTTTGGACACCCAGTACCTGAAGTGGAGAAAGACCGTTCGTAGCCGGTGGTTTAAGGCGGCTTTTTCATGTGTGCCTTCCTTTTACGTTAAAAAAATCATGTTTTCACTGGAAGATAAACTGAAGAACACCAACCTGGAGTTCAGAAAAAAATTTCCACAGGAGGAGTGGCAAAAATATTTATTAATGGTAAAGGAAAAATATCAGGCGGACTTTCTGCTGATCGGTCACTTCCACCCCAAAGAACCGATTTTAACCGAACTGCCTGGAATCAGGGGTATCGTTGTACCAGACTGGCATGATAACCAAAACTATTACTTGATCGACCAGGACCCGCAATTTCATCTTCAACGCTTCTCTTAGATAAACTATGTGTCGTCTCTATCTCACGGTAATACTCTTTTTCAGTTTAAGCTTTAACCTCCTGGCCCTGCCTAAAATTGCAGTGACCGGGGATTTCAGGGGAGAAATCAAGCCCTGCGGATGCTCCGAGGAAGGCGACAAGGGCGGCATTGAGCGGCAAAGCACCTATTTCAAACAGCTGGATAAAAAGGAGAAAAGACGTATCTGGCTTGATCTCGGAAATTTCAGCGGTCACTCAACTCCCCAGGGTATTTTAAAGACGGAGATGATCGCCAAGCTCTTTCAAAAAAAGAAGCTGTTCGCTATTTTGCCCGGTCCCATGGATTTCGCGCGAGGCACGCTGGGCTTTAAGGAGATGGTCTTGCCTTATGTCGTTTCCAATCTGGCCCAGAGCCTTCCCAATGTGAAATCCGTTCGAAATATGAGAAACGAGGTCGCGGTTTTTGGTTATCTGTCCAGTGAAACCCTCAGCCGCGGTAAACACCAAACGAAATATCTAAGAACAATCAACGATTTCGTGGAAATCTTAAACAGCCTTATTATCAACCAGCCCGCCAAGTTCAAGGTCCTGCTTTTTCGAGGTAATGAAAAAGAACTGGCATTGCTGAAAAAACAGGGGGTCTTTGATCTCATCATTCCGGCGAACGACGCGAAATCCGAAGAGTTCCAGAAACCAGAAATCCAACTGGCGCAGGAGCGTTTCCAGGTCCCTCCACTCAAGGGACAGGGGGTTCTGGAATTTTCGGTCTCTACTAAAGCGGGCAAGACAAGCCTTTCTCATCAGCTCGTCTGGCTCACTTCCACTTATAAGGACGACCCCTCCTGGAAAAAAGATTTCGATGACTACCAAAAAAAAGTGGAGGCGCTTTTCTTTTTGGATCTTGAGAGACAACAGGCCGAAGGGGATAAAAGTCTTTACAAAGGCGCTGAATATTGTTTAACCTGCCACAGTAAAATTGAGAACAAGTGGAAGGCCAGCAAACATGCTCACGCCTGGAAAACCTTAGTCGATATTAACCGAAATTTCGATCCCGAATGCGTTAAATGTCATACCCTGGGTTATCAAAAAGGGGGGTTTCTGACCGAGGAGTTGACCCCAAAACTAATCAACGTCCAGTGCGAAAACTGTCACGGAATCACGCCCGAACATGAAACATGGGGTGGTAAATACTTCGGTTATATTCCATACTGCAAGAACTGTCACGGGACAGAAGACCCGTCCAGGATCGATCCCGGTTATAAGAAAAACAGAAAAAAAGTGACCGAGACCCTTTGTAAGGGTTGCCACATGGGCTCACATTCACCGAGTTTTAAGTTTGATGAATACTGGCCCGTCATTCAACATTAATCAGGATACCTGTCATGAAAAATTCAATTTTTAGACTCTTTTTACTGTCTTTTTTCGGAATTGTTTTGACTAGCTTGACACTAAAGGCCGAAATACCGGGAAAATACGAGATCATTCCTCCAAACGTTCCGCCAAAAGCCCATTCGCTCAAACAGGTGCATATCATCGAGGTGTTTTCCTTTACCTGCCCCCACTGCTTTACCTTAAATCAACAGATGACCCCGATCAAAGAAAAATTCGGCGACAGGATCAAGGTCTCCTATGTCCCCATCGGCTGGAGCGGACACGACCCCGGCAGGCTACTTTATATCGCTGAGAAAAAAGGCAAGGCTGAGCCGGTCAAGGACATGATCTTTGATTATTATCACATCAAGGGCCTTGGCAAGAGCATGTACACCAGGGATAAGCTTCAGTATGTCGCCAAACAAAACGGTCTTTCCGATGAATTCAAGACCCAGATGGACGCGCCGGATATCATCAAGGCCATGAACGACGGGATCGCGATGACGAAAACCTATGGTATCGACTCCACTCCTACCCTGGTTATCGAAAATTCCATTTTGGTGAGCGGAAATCCTTCGAACTTCATCCCGATCATTAATTACCTGCTGAAAGAACCCGTCCAATAAGGGGACTTGCCCCTTTTAAAAGATGAAGCTTTCAAGTCGTGGGAAAACAAAAATGAGTTCGGGTACCCAAACAAGTGAAGCCAAGAGTCTGCCGTGAGGTGCGCTTTACTGCAATTGAACTTTCAAATCGGCGACCTGAAAGGCAACGCCGAGAAAATAATCCGCTCCGTTTCTGATCTCAAGGAAGGCAGGATCGATTTGATCGTCACCTCGGAAATGGCCCTTTCGGGCTATCCACCTAAAGATCTCCTGCTGAGTCCCGCTTTTATAGACGACTTGGATAGCGAGTTGTCCAACATCGCCCTGATTCTTAAAGACCACCCCCCCATCCTGATCGGGTCCATCGAGAGAAATACGGGTGCCGGCAACCCCCTTTTTAACAGCGGGTTTTTATTGATGAATGGAAAGGTAATCCAGAGCATTCATAAGAAACTGCTGCCCAACTATGACGTCTTCGACGAATGCCGCTACTTCGAGTCCTCCAAAAAAAGCCAGATTATCCATTTCAAAGGAAAGAAACTCGGGATCACCATCTGCGAAGACGTTTGGAACGACGATGATTATCAGAAACCCGGAAGATATGAAGAAAACCCCCTTCTGGAAATCAGAAACGAGAAGGTGGATCTGTTAATTAATCTATCCTCCTCCCCTTTTACCATCGGCAAGCAGAAATTTAGAGAAACCATGCTCTCTAAGATCGCCTCAAGGTCAAGGATTCCCATCCTTTACGTCAATCAGGTGGGCGGCAATGACGAATTGGTCTTTGATGGCAGCAGTTGCGCCTTTGATAACCGGGGTGAATTGGTTAGCCGCGCGAAAGCGTTTAAGGAGGATATCCTGATCGTTGATCTCCCAGACAGTGAAACAAACCGGATCGAGGAAGAACTGGACTTTGATGAAAAAGTTTTCTCAGCCCTGGTTTTGGGTACCCGGGACTATATTAAAAAATGCGGTTTTAACTCTGCCGTCATCGGACTGTCAGGGGGAATCGACTCCAGCTTGACGGCGGTCATCGCGAAGGAAGCTCTCGGAGCCGACAACCTAAAGGGAGTGATCATGCCTTCGCCCTACTCCAGTCAATCCAGCAAAACGGACGCTCTTATCCTGGCTGAGAACCTGGGAATCGAAACCCTTGAGATTCCAATCAGCGGTATCATGGATTCTTTCGATGATGCTTTAAGTCCCGCATTTAAAGACTTGAGCAAAGACCTGACCGAGGAAAACATCCAGGCGCGTATCAGGGGAAATCTCCTGATGGCCATGTCCAACAAGTTCGGTTCAATCCTTTTGACCACTGGAAATAAATCCGAGTTGGCCGTTGGATACTGCACGATCTATGGGGATATGTCCGGTGGTTTGGCCGTGATCTCAGACCTGCCAAAAACCCTGGTTTGCCGCCTTTCAAGCTGGATCAATCAAACGATGGG
>JAOUME010000147.1 GCA_029881655.1 Deltaproteobacteria bacterium
CGCGAAAAGGTCCCCTGTTATATTATCTTGGGTATAATCATTTGTTTCACGGTCGGACCCGCTAGCGGGGATGGGGAATATTCGATTTTTCAGGATGGGTGTGACAAGCTAATGGGAACCATCTTATCAAAAACAGCTTAACAGCTAAACGATTTTCATTTCTTCATTAAGCTGCCTTTGATCTTTTCTTTGGGGTTTTAAAATCCGGAGAAATAAAGTCATTACCGTTCTTCTGACGCGAAATGAGTGCCTCACAACCACTTCCTGCTTTTAAAATACAACCAAATACCGACTCCGACCAAAAACATCAAACCCAGTGCCCCAAAATAACCCCACTTCCACTCCAGTTCAGGCATATTCCTAAAATTCATCCCATAGATTCCAGCCAAAAAAGTTAACGGGATAAATATCGAACCCATCATGGTTAAAAACTTCATGATCTCGTTCATCCTCTGGCCAGAAAGGGCTAAATATTGCGCTTGTAAATTAAATAACGCTTCTTTATGACCGTTAAGTTCCACGACAACCTGATTGGCGTGTTCGATTAAATCTCTTAAATAAGGCTCATTTCTCTCGCTGATCAGTGAACTTTCGTCATGGTACAACTGGTACGCGATTTCTTTGCTGGGGTGTATCGCTTTGATCAGTTGGAAAACAAGTTTTTTATATTGGTGAATATCGTGAATTAAATTAGAGTCAAACTTTTCAAAGATTTCCGTATCAATCAACAGGATTTGATCATTGAGCCAGTCTAAAAACAGGTAGTGATGATCGAATAAATAGTCGATCAACGCGAAATAGAGGTAGCTGATGCCTATATCCTGGATTCGGTTCCCTTTACTTTGGATTCGAAGACGGATCAGCTTAAATAAATCTTCTTGATTCGTATGAAAGGTCAAAAGGTAATTAGGGCCTAGAATCAAGCTCACATTCTCGGCGATGACCGTTTCATCCGAATGTTTAAAATAACGTATAATTACAAAAATCACATCATCGTTAATTTCGATTTTTGGCGGGTGCTGCTGATTGAGAATATCTTCTAACAATAGCGGGTGTAGATTGAATTTCTTCCCGAGCGCCTCGATTTCCTGCGAATTGGGTAAACCCTGAAAACTAAGCCATGTCATTTGGTCGGGGTCGACATATTCTATTGACTTGTTAAACTGCGTTGTTGTCCGTGTTTGGTATTGATTTTGATCGAAACTGACAAAATGACACTCAGCCAATTCATTTTTTTTACCGACATAAACGAGCGATCCCGGAGGCAAGCCAAATTTGTTCGAAAGATTTGTGGTCATATTTTTAGCCTTTTTTTACCCTTCATCAAAGAAATTATTAGACGTAAATCTAATTGTGGGTAAGCAATAATATTGCCTTCTTTTTGACTGGCCTCATTAACCCCGTAGCGTAATTGACTTTATTAACCCGCGATCAAGCGGACGCATAATTGAGATTTTGGTCGCAGGACCAACCCAAACAAGGAGAAATACCCATGAAACCAGATATTACAGTAACAGAAGTACCAGAAGCGATCAAGGAAATCATGCCCGGAGAAAACGTCTCATATCGGCTCTTGACCTTCATCTGGCTCAAGAGGAAGATTCATTGGATTTCAAGTCAGGTTGGGATAGTGAAAGAAAATATTCCTATCTTCATGCGGATCAAAGAAATATGAATTCATACAATTAGCTTTACAGTACCCGATAATAAGCTCACCTTTAAGTATAACAAACTCATCAAGTTCAAATAATCCTCCAAATCAAGTTCTTTATGCTGAAAAACGAACAAACAATGCAACTAAATTGAGTCAGAGATTATGTTTAATAAATCTAGTCAAGTAAGATAATCAATAAGTGTTTTTACTTACTATTAGTTAAATTTATAATAATAGATCCGTTTCATAATCTTGAAACCTTTTTTAGGGTACCCTTATGACTTTTTTCACCATTTTATCGTTGATTACAATGTTTGTAATTTACAAAACAATTATTATCGTTCCACAGCACTCAGGGGTAGTAAAGGAACGCCTCGGTAAATTCAAGGGCGTGCTGCTGCCCGGATTTCATTTTTTAATTCCTTTTTTCGACCGGATCGCCTACAGCCATGAAATGAGAGAGCAGGTGCTTGATGTCCCCAGCCAGAGCTGTATCACCAAGGACAATATCCAAGTCGAAGTGGACGGAATTGTCTACCTTAAGGTGATCAGTCCTGACAAAGCCAGCTACGGCATAGGGGATTATCGATTGGCCAGCGTCAACCTCGCCCAAACCAACATGCGTTCTGAGATCGGAAAGCTCACCTTGGACGAGACCTTTTCAGAGAGAGAATCCATTAATGAAAATGTGGTGCGGGAAGTGGATTTGGCTTCTGATCCTTGGGGAATCAAGGTTATGCGGTATGAAATCAAGAATATCTCCCCATCTGATCACGTGGTGGATACCCTCGAAAAACAAATGGAGGCGGAACGCCAAAAGCGAGCGGAAATCACTCTTGCTGAAGCGGGGAAACAATCGACCATCAACCTTTCTAATGCCTACCGTGAAGAAAAGATCAATATTTCTGAAGGTGAAAAGAAAAAAAGGATGAACGAAGCGCAAGGTAAGGCCAGAGAAATTTCGATTCTAGCTGAAGCCACCGCAGAAGGATTGGGGTATATCTCGGCGGCAATCGCAAAGAAAGGTGGACAAGAAGCTTTGCAAATGCAGATTAGCGAACAATTCATCGATGAACTGGGTAAAATCCTTAAAACCGCTGAAGTGTCGGTTGTTCCAAGCAATCTAGCCAACCTCAAGGGGTTCTTTGAAGGGCTAAACCAAGTCGGCAATACTATCTCAAACAAAAAGGAGGTTTAGATGGATTTTTCAGGAACAACTAGTTTTTGGTCTATTTTTAATTTGATTGTTTGGGGTATTCTCTTTTTAATTTTGATCATCCAACTTATCCGCAGTATTCGTGTGGTGCCGAACAAATCCGCTTATGTAGTGGAGCGTTTGGGTCGCTATGATCGTACCTTGGGACCTGGTTTTCATGCGTTATTTCCCTTCATCGATAAAGTGAAGTACATCCAGAACTTAAAGGAAACCACGATTGATGTGCCTCCGCAGGTCTGTTTTACCAAAGACAACGTGAAGGTCGTTGTTGATGGTGTGATGTATGTTGAGGTTCATGACGCTGAGAAGGCCAGCTATGGCGTGGTTGATTATTTTGTCGCGGCATCCGAATTAGCCCAGACCACCACCCGTTCCATCGTGGGATTGTTGGAACTGGATCGTACTTTTAAAGAGCGGAATCACATAAGTTCCAGGGTAGTCGAGGTTTTAAGCGAAGCAGGTCAGTCTTGGGGAGTGAACGTTTTACGCTATGAGATCAAAAATATCTCTCCTCCAAAAAGCGTGCAGGAAGCCATGGAAAAGCAAGTGTCTGCTGAGCGTCAAAAGCGGGCGACTATTGCCGAGTCAGAAGGTTTTATGCAAAGTCGTATCAACCGCAGTGAAGGGGTAAAAATCGAGATGATAAATCAGTCAGATGGGGAATGCCAAAGAGTCATCAACGAAGCGGAAGGAAAGGCCGCGGGGATTTTAGATGTGGCCAAGGCGACAGCGTCCTCCATCGAAAAAATCGGACAATCTCTTGCTGGTGAAAATGGGGCGGACGCGCTCTATCTTCAACTTAGCCAGAAGTACCTCCAAAACTTTGCCTTAATGGCAAAAGGCGAAAACAAGGTCGTCATTCCCGCTGATGTAACCGATATGAAGGCCATGCTCTCCCAATTTACGAATTTGAAGATGGTGACAGAGTAGGCCCTCATGGACAACATCGCCATTTTTTGGCTGGTCTTCGGCGTCATCTTGATGCTTCTAGAACTCCTTCTCCCAGGCTTGGTCGTTGTTTTTTTGGGAACTGCGGCGATCCTAGTGAGTCTTGCGATGAGCCTTGGCTTCATTGAGGAGATTCTCTCATCTGTGACAGCTTGGTTTATCAGCTCCATTGTCTTGACTTTGGGATTTCGGGGTTTGGTGATGAAATTTATTCCCGCGGGCGATGTCTCCTTCGGAGAGCCAGATAATCTTATCGATAGCTATGGCAAGATCGTAACTGTGGTTGAGGAAATAGGACTCGAAGAAGGGGGAAGGATTCTTTATCAAGACAGCACTTGGCCCGCCATCACCGAAGGAGAACATATCCCAATAGGCGCCAAAGCCAAGATTCTTACCAGAATCAATGTCACTTTTGTCGTGGAACCAGTCTTTGATTTAGCTGATAAAGACCTATTGGAAGACTAAATTATATTAAACCAAAGCAAATCAAGCTCAGCCGGACGCGGTGAAGGATAACCCTAATTTCACGGCTCAGCCTGTTGGTCATTCCAGTACAAGAGAGCCCCGCGCACAAAAGTCGGGAGCCTTACCAAAGAGAGCAATCAAGTTTGAAACGGGATGAAGAAAGAATAAAGGTTTTGTTCTTTCTTCATGCAGATCAAAATAATATGGACTCTCACAATTAACTTTACCGTACTTCAGAAATGATTCTCGGCTCAACTCCGGGCTGTGATTAAGCCAGCTCATCCACAGCCAAATGGTACCTGGGATCTTCGATCAGGTTCACTTCTATCATATCACCTGCGTTTTTCAACAATTTCACGCATTCCGGACTGAGGTGATTAAGCCGTAAACGTTTTCCACTGTTAGTATAGCGTTCTGTCAGGTTATTGATGGCGTCAAGACCGGAATGATCCCAAACCCTTGCCGCCGCGAAATTGATCACCACCTCATCGGGATCTTCATTAACATTGAATTGATCATGAAAACTACGGATTGAGCCAAAAAAGATCGGCCCCATCAATTCATAGATCTTCACTCCATTTTGATCTATTCTACTGCTGACATATACATGTTTGGCGTTTTTCCAGGCAAATACCAAAGCGGAAACGATAACCCCAACTACTACAGCCATGGCTAGGTCCGTAGCGACTGTGACACAGGAAACCAGCACCAACACAAAGGCGTCATGACGAGGAATCTTGCCCAAAATACGAAAAGAAGACCAGGCAAAAGTACCGATAACCACCATAAACATTACCCCAACCAGAGCGGACAAAGGGATCATCTCAATAAAACCCGAGGCGAAAAGAATAAAAAACAGCAAAAACAAGGCCGCGGATATACCAGACGCACGCCCCCGTCCCCCTGAATTTATATTAATCATACTCTGACCAATCATGGCACAACCGCCCATTCCACCAAAGAATCCAGTCACCACATTCGCGAGACCTTGTCCGATACATTCCTTGTTGCCCCTGCCTCTTGTTTCGGTAATTTCATCGATAAGGCTCATCGTCATCAAGGATTCAATCAATCCAACCGCCGCCAAAATAATGGCATAAGGAAGAATAATTTGAAGACTTTCCAAATTCAATGGCATCGCTGGAAAATGAAAGCTGGGCAGGCTTCCGGATACCTTGGCTATATCCCCTACAACACTGGTATTTAGCCCTAAACTCTGTACAATGGCTGTCACGACCAGAATGGCAACCAGAGAAGAAGGCAGAACTTTTGTCAACTTTGGAAGAAAGAAAATGATCAGCATGGTCAAACCCACCAGAGCAAACATCCATCCCAGTGGTTCCGCGGATAACCATTCTCCGTTTTTCTGCTTGAACTGACTTAATTGAGCAAGAAAGATAATAATAGCCAATCCATTAACAAAACCCAACATCACCGGGTGAGGAATCAACCTGATAAACTTCCCTAATCGAAAAAGACCAAAAGAAACCTGGATAATCCCCATTAATACAACCGTCGCAAAAAGATATTCAATCCCATTACGGGCTACCAAATCGACCATGACCACCGCTAGGGCTCCCGTCGCTCCGCTGATCATCCCTGGACGTCCACCGATAACCGCTGTAATTAACCCTACTATAAAGGCGGCATAAAGTCCGACCAATGGATCTACCCCTGCGACAAAGGAAAAGGCAACCGCTTCAGGCACCAAAGCTAAGGCGACTGTAAGTCCGGAAAGAAGGTCATTTTTCAAGCTTGCGCTTTTGTGGAGAATCAAATCAAACATTAGGGTATCCAGAGTAGGAAGTAAGCAAAATCCCTCAAGATACTTCATACGCCACGCCTGTCAAGGCATATTTGTAATCACATGGTATTGCTAGGTATTAAATCGATCATGAATTTGCGTTAAAAACAGCAACGCATACTGTGACGCGCCAAATTGATCGGAGATAGAAATAAAGGGAAAATACCCATGAAACCAGATATTACAGTAACAGAAGTACCAGAAGCGATCAAGGAAATCATGCCCGGAGAAGACGTCTCATATCGGCTCTTGACCTTCATCTGGCTCAAGAGGGAGATTCACAGGGGTTCAGTCTGAATTCTATTCATGGTTTGATTCGGATTTTATACCAAGAATCCATTAACAGCCCGGGAAAAGCGCGAAAGTTCAAATATCCATTTATACACTTTCCAAACCAATCAGGACTCAGCCCAGCTGGACTTTCCAGGATGCCCAGATAACCACGCAAAAAGCGATCATGGCCAGGGACTGTACATCCGGTCTCCTGGCGCTTTTAGTTTGAGTGAGTCTGCCGAAAATCAAACCGACGGCGATACCGCTGATCAACCCGAAAAGATGGGCGAAGACATCGGTCGATGGATTGGTTCCCAGCAGGGCGAATATCCCCAGCGCAGCGATGACGGGTACCAGAAAATGATTGCGGAGGGACTGAAGCGAAACCCGGTTTTTTGCCGATAAGACTCCCATTAAACCCACCGCCCCGAAAACCGCCGTTGACGCTCCCACCGCCAGGTGATCGGTCTGATAAAACAGGGCGTTTAGATAATTTCCCAGGCCGCCGCTCAATAAAACCAACAACGCCGAGATCCCGGGGCCCGCAAAGTAGTTAACGCCGCTCAAAAAGATCATGAGGGCGAAAGCGTTGCTCAGCAGGTGCGGGTCGTCAAGATGCAGAGTCAAG
>JAOUME010000022.1 GCA_029881655.1 Deltaproteobacteria bacterium
CCGTTAAGATCGACATCAAATAGGACATGCCTCCCAAGACATAAAAATCAAAAGGTGAATTTTGCTCTCTGGTTGAGAAGACGTAAGCAGTGTAGACGGCTTGTGTGTCGATAGTCGCCTGATATTTTTTTTCGTATTTCGTAAAATTGTAGCCGGCCTGAAGAATATTGTAACCGACACGAAAGGAGTTCCAGTTAAAATAAATCTCGTTGTTGATACCTGCGGGTTCGATCCCCTCTTCCTGGTGTTTGGTTGACATGCTGATGCCCAAACCCACGCTTTTCTTGGAAGTCCCGGGCGCGGCAAATCCCGTATCAAATCCTCCCCCAAAGTCCTGGGCCTTAACCTTGGATTGAGTTAATAATGAGGATAGCGCCAAAATGGATATGATCAGCAGGCCTTTTATTATCGGAGTCAAAGGCTTTTTATGGTCGAGTCTCATAAAGCTTGGCAAGAATGTTTTCAATTATTGGTTTATCTGTTCTGATTGGACTTGCAACTCATATACCCAAATATGGTGGTTTCAACAAAAAACAATTATAACATAATGGTTTGACGGGTGGTCTGTACCCGGTATTATTTTTTTAAAAGCTGATAAAGAAAGCGCCCCGTTTTTTCATAGGCTCCTTTTTCTCCTAGGTTCCGCTTGACGATCTGAAGCCTTTCACTCATTTGGCGAAGGCCGTCAGGGTCGTCTAAATAAGCCAGGATTTTCTCGGTCATTTTTTGCGCGGTGGAGGAATTTTGAATCATCTCGGGCGCAATCATCTCATCGGCGACGATATTGGGAAGTCCGACCATTTTGATCCCTAATAGATAATGCCCGATCATGTAGGTTGGCGCGCTTACCTTGTAAAAAATCAGAAGCGGCGTGTTCAGGATCGCCGTTTCAAGTGTCGCTGTCCCGGACGCGACAACAGCGAAGTCCGATGCCGCAACGGTATTGTAGGTATCGTCTTCAACCAGACAGACCTTCGTGTCAATTTTGTCCAGATAGGGGAAAACATCTTCCTTGTTAACCGTGGGAGCCATCGGAAACACGAACTGGATATCATTTCTCTTGCTCGAGATGGTTTGGGCGACCTCCAAAAGCAGGGGAAGGTGTTTTGTGATTTCGTTTCTTCTGCTGCCTGGAAGGAGGCTGATGGTTTTCTTTTGATTATCGAGACCCCATTTCTTAAACAAGGCCTCTTTATCCAGGTCGGGCTTTGCAATATCCAAAAGAGGGTGACCGAAGCAGTGGGTTTTCATGCCCTCTTTTTTAAAAAATTCCACTTCGAAGGGGAACAAGACGATGAGATGATCGACAAACTTTTTAATCTTGCGGATGCGGTTTTTTTTCCAGGCCCAGACCTGGGGCGCGACGTAACAGATCACCTTGATGCCTCTTTTTTTGGCTTCCTCGGCGAATTTGAGGTTAAAGGCCACGTAATCGACCAAAAAGACGGCGTCAGGCCGCTCCTCATCCAGCTTTTTGACCATGTTGTTAAAGATGTTCTTGTAGTAGCCGTACTGCTTTAACACTTCCCAAAAACCGATCACGGCGAGTTCCTCGACCCGGTAGTAAAGTTTCGCTTTGGTCGAGGCGATGAACCTCCCGCCGGTTCCGATAATGCTGATTTCGGGATCGAGTTTCTTAAGCTCAATGAGGACTTTTCCACCATGCAGGTCGCCCGATGCCTCTCCAGCGATGACGAGAAGTTTAGTCATAAAACCGCTTGATCTCTTCGCAGATCCGGTTGACTTGAGCTTCGTTCATCTCTGGGAACATCGGAAGGCTGATCAGGCTATCGGCCAGTTCTTCGGTGACCGGAAAATCGCCCAGGCGATGTCCGAGGGATTGATAGGCCTCCTGGAGGTGAAGGGGTATAGGATAGTGAAATCCGGTGAAGATCTTTTTCCCCTTTAAATACTCGTGCAACTCTTTTGGCTGATCGACCAGAATGACGAAAAGGTGAAACACATGGGCCTTAACATCTTTTACCTTTGGCAGCTTGACACCTCTTACGCGCTTGAGCTTCTCAAGATACAAGGCGGCGATTTCTCTTCGGTTTTGGTTCCACTGGTCCAGTAGGGGAAGTTTGGCTCTTAAAGAGGCCGCCTGAAGATTATCCATTCGGCCATTATAACCCTCCATGCGATGAACATATTTCTCCGACTGACCATGATCCCTAAGACAGGAAGCGATATTAGCGATTTCATCATCATTGGTGATAATGCATCCGGCCTCGCCAAAGGCACCCAGGTTTTTTCCGGGATACATGCTGAACGCCGCAGCATTGCCGAAGGTGCCGGCCCTTTTTTTATTTGATATAGCTCCGTGCGCCTGACAGGCATCCTCCAAGACCTTTAGGCCATGTTTATCGGCGATTTTTACGATCCTGTCCATTTCCGCCAGCTGACCGTAGAGATGCACCGGGAGGATCGCCTTGGTATTCGGGGTTATCTTCTTTTCGATCAAGTCGGGTTCGATATTGTAGGTCTCAGGTGAGACGTCCACGAAAACCGTCTTTGCGCCAACTTGTGAAATGGCCTCGGTGGTGGCGATAAAAGTGTTGGGAACGGTGATAACCTCGTCACCTGGACCGATACCCATTGCGGTCAAGGCAAAGCGCAAGGCATCGGTTCCGCTGTTGACGGCGACCGCGTGTTTGGCTCCGCAGTACTCGGCGAATTCCTTTTCAAACTCCTTGACGTGATTTCCACCCGCAAAGGCAGTGCTCTGGATGATTTCGGTGAACCAGCCGTCCAGCTTGTTATAAATCGGGTTCAAGGCGTTACTTAACTCAAGAAAGTTAATCGGCCCATCGGCTTTAATATCGCCGATCTTTTCGGCGTCTTCCACTGAGATGTGGCTAACGCTACCAATGGTCGTCGCCGGGTTGAGCGTCACGACGGCATTCAGTTTAAAGGCCGCCGCGGATACCACCGACAAGGCGGCCTCGAATTCGATTTCCATCTCGACCGCCAGATTGGCTAGCTGATCATTCAGGGGAATTTTTGGGAAATCCTTGAAAAACTGATTGACCTCTTTGGGTTTGCCGTGATCCCGCATCAACTCGGTCACGGTATGCATCATGATCCAGATATGAATATCGGGATTCTTCAGGAAATTTTCAATCAGATGGGTGATCCGGTCGTCTCGACCATGGAAGTATTCGCTGACGACTTCGGGTGAAAGGAGCAGTTTGATCATAAGCTATCCAGTTCGATAATTTTTCCTTGTTGTTTGATGGAGGCTTGCGCGGCTTCGAGCATTTTGACGATTTCGTGACCGAACTCGCCGTTACTGGTTGGTTGACGGTTATCTTTGACGCAGTCGATGAAGTCCTGGCATTCCATTTTGAGGGCTTCGGCATTGTCCAGTTTGGGCGCGTACATATCGCCGGTGCGGTATTGAATCAGGGTTTTGTAAATCGCGTCTTTGTCCTGGGGGTTATGCTGGACACCCTTGTCGTAGACCTTGATCTTTTCATTGTTATCCATATCGTCGTAAACGATCATTTTTTCCGAACCCCCGATCATGATCTGGCGGACCTTGATAGGTGAGAGCCAGTTGACATGGAAATGAGCCAAAGTGGAATCATCATAAAACACATTCATGTAGGCAAGATTTTCCATATCGCTTTGGACATGGGCGACCCCGATCGCGCTGACGCTGACGGGCTTTTTATCGATGATGTGGTTCATGATGGAAAGGTCGTGGGGAGCCAGATCCCAGATGACGTTGACATCGGTCTGAAAGAGACCCAGGTTGACCCTGACCGAATCGAAGTAATAAACTTCGCCGATGGCGCCGGAACTGACCAACTCCTTGATTTTTCTGACCGCTCCGGTGTAAAGAAACGTATGATCGACCATGATGATCCGATTATGTTTATGGGCTAAATCGACCAACGCCTGAGAGTCCCTGGAGTTATCGGTCATGGGTTTTTCGATCAGAACATGCTTTCCGGCCTCAAGGGCATCTTTAGCAAGCTTGAAATGACTGGCCACGGGAGTCGCGATGGCAACCGCTTCGATTTCGGGATCGGCCAAGGCTTCCATATAATGGGTGGTAATTTTTTCGACGTTGGGGAACATCGGTTTAACCTTGGACAGCCTTTTTTCGTCCAGGTCGCAGACGTACTTCACTTGAACCCCTTCAGTCCAGGAGAAGTTTCTGACCAGATTCGGCCCCCAGTAACCATAACCTATAACAGCAATGTTCATCTCATTTCCTTTTGTTGTGGTTTATAATCGATCTTAATATTCGCAAACACGGACCCTTTGTCAGACCAGTCACGCTAACGGCAAACACCCCTTTCGGAGTTTTTAATAAACTGGATAAACAAATCGATGGTCTTGGAATTTTTGATTTCGTCTTGAATTTTATTGAGCGCTTCGTCCTTGGTCAACCCGCTTTTAAAGAAGAGACGGTAGGCCGAATTAACCTGAGCGATTTCACCGGGAGAAAATCCCTTCCTCTCAAGCCCGATGATGTTGACTCCGTGGATTTTTGCCCTGTTCCCGGCGGCGATCACGTAGGGGACCACGTCCTGGGTGATCATACTTTGGCCTCCGGTAATCGCATATTCCCCGATTCGGCAGAACTGATGCACGCCGGTCATGCCACCGGTGATGGCGTGATCATTGATGATCACATGCCCGCCGAGAGTGGTACCGTTGGCCATGATCACGTCGTCGCCGATAATGCAGTCGTGGGCGATATGACAGTAGGCCATGATCCAGCCACGGCTGCCCAGCTTGGTTATGCCGCCGCCGACAGAGGTCCCCCGGTTGATAGTGACGTATTCCCGGATCATGTTTTCATCCCCGATGACAAGACGGGATTTCTCACCCTGAAATTTTTTGTCCTGGGGTTCAAGTCCAATGGAAGCGAAGGGAAATATCCGGCATCGACTGCCGATTTTCGTCGGACCCTCGATGATCACATGCTGCCTAAGCTCGGTATCCTCTCCGATTTCGACATCCTCCTCGATGACGCTGTAGGCGCCGATCACGGCACTCGAATGAATTTTCGCCTTAGGGCTGATGATCGCGGTCTTGTGAATCTTGCTTTTGGCCATAGTTGAAAAACGATCAATAGCTGTTAGCCGGCTGTGGCCAGTTTGAATTCCGCGCTGGCGACCAGTTTGTCGTCGACGAAAGCCTCTCCTTTGAAAACCCAGAAATTCATCTTCTGCTTGATCTTTTGGGTCTTCAAAATCAGCTGGTCGCCTGGAACGACCGGTTTCTTGAACTTGACATTGTCCATCCCGGCGAAAAACATCAGACCTTCATCGGGATTTTCAAAGGCGCCATAAATGGCGATGCCGGCGGTTTGAGCCATCGCTTCAATGATCAAAACCCCTGGGAAAATCGATTGTTCGGGGAAATGACCCATAAAATGAATCTCTCCGGCTGAAATGTTTTTATAAGCCGTACAGCTCTGACCGTCCTCGAACTCTAAAACGCGGTCGATCATCAGGAAGGGGAAACGGTGTTTCAGCCGCTTTTTTATTTCCTCGATATCCATCGTCGTCATTTATTTTGCCTTGTTTAGTTTGTTATACTCGTCGATCACTTGATCAGTAAGGTCGTCCGTCTTGAACTTGGAGTACAGGATGCCTTGAGAAATACGGCTTTCCAAGACCAGATCGAATTTCTTTTTCTTGGATATCTTGTTGACGACCTCGATCAACTCGTTAAAGATTTTTCCGGTATGGCGGTTCTCGTCATTTCTCAAATCCTGCTGGGCCTTGGCCAAATCCCGTCTCAACTCTTCCCGAAGCTGCATCAGCTCCTGCTCTTTTTTGCTTTTAAGCTCGGGAGTCATCATGGCCATGGTTTGAATCTCCTGTTCTTTTTTGATCAGCTCGACTTCTTTTTGCTTAAGGAAATTCTGGGTTTGGGCGAACTGAGCCTCAAGGAGTTTTTTCGATTTGACCCCTTCGGTGGAAATATTAATCGCCCTGTTCATGTCCACGATGGCGATTTTCATATCGTTCTCGGCGAAAGCCGCTGGAGTGATCCAGGCTAGAAGGAGGAAAAAAAGGATGATCTGTTTAGTTTTCATAGGAATATTATAAAAGAAGTTTATTGATCGGTGTTTGCTCAAATATAATTAATGATTAATCAAAGTTTGCCTTCTTTTAAGAATATAGTCAATTATCAACTCGGATGGGCCGTACTTTTGGAGTGAATAAAACAACTTGAAGTGAGGTTAAAGTTTTGATAAAATATTAAAGGAAAAAAACCTTATCCAATATCGATCAATCCGGGCAGAGATATGAAAAACTGTTTTGAAGCGATCTTTTTGATCTTGCTTTTTATCCCCTTCCCGCTTCAGGCGAAGACCTTAGATCAAGCACTGGATGAGGCTTCCCGGCATTTTACCGGTGTCGGGATCGAAACCCAGCCCAGCCAGCAATTCGTCATCGACGTCGTCAATTATCATTCGGGGCAAAAGGATACGATTTCCAAAAAGATCGAAACCGAACTCTACCTCGCTCTGGAAAGGCATTTCCCCAAATTCAAACTGATTCTCCTTTCGGAAAGCTTGAGCGGTATTTCCTCTAAAAACGCGGTTTTTATCAAAGGCACCTACGAACCTTCGGGGGAGATAACCAAAATCCGACTGCAGGCTGTCAGTGGTTTGAAAGACGGCGAAATCCTTTCCCAAATCTCGGTGTCGTTTGAAACGGAAACCAAGAGAGAAAGAACCTTGGTCGCTGTGCTGGATTTTGAGGCGCCCGATCTTGACGAACGTCAAGTCAAGGGTTTTAGCGAGATGTTCCACTCCATGATCGTCAATAAAAACGCCTTTGACTTATCCAGCAGTGCGGATGTTGATAAAATGAAGCCCGAGTCGATTCAAAAACAGCAGGATTGTACAAGGGATGAATGCGCGACGATTATCGGACAATCACTCGGCGTCGATCGGGTCATCTCCTCCAGCATCATCAGCATGGGAGATAACAACTGGTTGATCTCAAGCAAGATGATTAACATCAAGGACGAAAGCATCATCACTTTAGAAACGGTAACGCCATCGGGTGGACTCAACAGCTTTAGAAAGGCGCTTGAGGAGTTGGTCGATAAACTGATCGGTGATGTCAAACCCGTATTTAAAGATAAAAACGAAGAAAGGGGTGATCTTTTTATCACTTCGACACCCAAGGGAGCTTCAATCAGAGTTAATGAAGTTAAGTTCAAAGAAAAATCAGACACCTACCTAAAAGGGATTCCAGCAGGGAAACACAGCTTAACATTAGTCAAGGGGCATCTTGGTATCGTTAAAGAAATCGAAATCCTTCCCAATCAGATTAACAAGTATGATTTGGTCCTCAAACCTTTAAAATCCGAGCTCAAGATCCTTTCCAGCCCCTTTGGAGCGGCTGTATTTATTGATGGAATCGCCATGGGTAAATCGCCTCTATCGGTTGCTCTTAAAGCCGGCACTCACCATATAAAAATCAGCAATAAAGGTTATTTGGATCATAACCAAAGTATCGACCTGAAACCTTTAACGCCTTTAAATCTCGATATCAAGCTGATTAAACTTCTCACTCTAAAGCTGAATATCTTTCCTCCTGATTCAAAGGTCATCATCAACGGGAAGGATTATTCGAAGCAGATTTACTTTAGTCAAAACGAACCTCAAAAATACTCAATCGATCTTCCAGGCGGTCAATATAAAGTTCACGTAAGTCATCCTGATTCAGTAGAGTCCTTTACGGAAACAATCAACTTAAAAGAGGGAACGGGAAAAACAGTCAAGAATGTTCATTTAAGATGGAGCGATACCTATTATGATAAGGGATATAAAAGCGCGTTAAAAATCCGGAAATGGAAATTCTGGTCTTCGGTTTCACTGGGGGTTTTAGCGACGTTTTATTCCTACTTAGAGAATCAAAAGGCCCTTCAGGCTCAAAACGAAATGGAGTCTGAAATGCGGAAGATGCAAAACGCCTATTTTTATGACGAAGCGGAAACTTATTATAATCAAGCCCAGCTTTTCTCTGAGCCGATCAACAAACATAATGAGAATTCTCAGACAGGCATGCTCTTATCGACTCTTCTTTTTGGTTACGCGACCTGGGTTTGGTTCGATGAGCCTCAACCTCCGATCAAACCCCTCTTGAGCTTTGATATAAATCGAGGTGGAGCCATATCATTATCAACGCGGTATTAATGGTAATTCGCGAGAAAGATTAATCCTTTGGAAACCGATGCTTGATAGATTGAAAAATTTAATTTCGCTTAACAATATCGTTCTGTGGGTGACTCTTAATGTATTCTTATTGACTCTAAGCTGTAAACCCGCTCAAGAGCCGATAGTTGATAAACCCCTAAAGGATTCATATTATGGCAAGTCCTATAGTTCAAAATTGGTTGGACGCTTGGGTGATGATCTGTTGCAAAAGGGTTTTGCGGCTACTGAGATGAAAGCCATTAAAGACGGAGCAAAACTAAGTGTCATCAACGATGGGTTGTTAGACTCAACCGATCTTTCCCTGGTCGCGCCTTCGGTATTAAAGGGTGCCCAGCGATCTTTAAGCGGATTATCGGTCACCGATAAAACAGGCGCGATTGAAACGATTATCGAAAGCCTTTTCAACTCAATCCCGACTCTTAAGGACGCCAGCGTCAAAGCGGCAATAAACTACCGGATTACAAATTTGGATAAAACACTGACCCGTGGCGAAAAATCATCTCTCATACCCAACCTAACCAAGGCCGCGGTCCAAAATCTGGGCGGAGCGGGAGTCTCGTCGGGTGAGGTGCCCGGCTCGATTTTGAGGATTGTTATGCTGATATCCGGCAGTTTGACAAAGCTGGGAGTCGCTATGGATGAAATCCCCGATCTGGTAAAGAACATCACTTCGTCGGCGGTTTCATCGATGGCTGATTCGGGTATAGGGACCGGTTCCTATAAAGCAGCCGTAACCTCAATACTTACAGGCGTTACGATTGGATTGAACGATGCTTCCTATCAAACAGACACGATCACGATCGTTTCATATGAAATGGTCGCCGGTGTCATCATCGGCTTAAATAAGTTGGGAATCGCTATTACCGAGATGGAAAGCTACTCGGCCTCAATCACGTCCGGTATGACGGACGGTCTAGCCGGAATTGGAGTCACTTCAACTCAAATCACCCATGTCACGGAAATCACCAATTCGGCTCTAACTGACGCAAACTCAATTTTGAGCGGAGATTCGAGTCCCGGTTTCGAGGTTAGTATGGCAAGCGGCAACACGTCTGAGGCGGGAACGACCGCCACCTTCATGGTCAGAATCAAGAACCTAAAGCCCACCTCGGATGTCGTTGTAGATCTGGCAAGCAGCGATGAGAGCGAAGTTGTCTTGTCCCATCCCCAATTGACCTTTACGGCCGATAACTGGAGTCTGAGACAAACCGTAACCTTGAGCGGGGTCGATGACTTTATCGATGATGGAGACCAAATTGTTTCGATTGTTTTGGCTAAGGCGATCAGTAGTGACGCCAATTACGATGGCCTTGACCCGGATGATGTGAGCCTCACCAATATCGATGACGAGACCGCTAGCGTGGTAGTGGGTCCGATCAGCGGGGATGTATCTGAGCAGGGTAGCTCAGCTACCTTTACGGTTCAGCTTTCAAGCGAACCTCTGGACGATGTCAGTATAGCTCTACAAAGCGGTGATTTGAGCGAGGTATCCATAGACAAGCAGACGCTGATTTTCACGCCGATAAACTGGAATACGGCGCAGACAGTGACGGTGACCGGACTGCCTGACTATACGGTCGATGGTGATCAGACCGTTACGATTGTTCTTGGTATGGCTGTTTCCAATGACGCCGTTTATAATGGACTTGATCCAAGCGATGTCAGCGTTGTGAATGTCGCTGACGATACCGGTCCCCTCGTGGTCAGTTTTAATCCGAATGATGGAGCGACGTTTGTTAATAAAATCACTAGCGTTGAAGTTACTTTTGATGAACCGGTTGATCCGGCGAGTATGACGACCAACGAGGCGGACGCCTCCTGCTCAGGATCTTTTCAGCTCTCAGATGACAATTTCACCACCTGTGTCCAGATGACCAAGGCTCCAATCGCCAGTAATTCAAACAAAACATTTACGATTAACCCACAGGTCAATCTTAGTGACGCAACGACCTATAAGATTAAAATCACAACAGCGGTTAGTGATGAAATGGGAAATGGCGGTTTAAGCGATCAGATAACCCCAACGGGTTTTACGGTGTACGTGAATGTCTTTTTTGACTCGACTACGAATCTAATCTGGCAGAACAATTTGCACACGCTTTATGATTGGCAGGGAGGCATCAATTATTGCGCGGGTTTGGTCCTGTCGGGTTTTTCGGATTGGCGGATGCCGACCAAAGTGGAACTAGAGGCTCTTTATTCCAGACGAAGTTCATTAAGTTATTATTATTCTTCGGAGTATTGGTCGTCCACAGTTGGGACCACCTCTAGCTGGGCCTGGTATGTTGACTTTAGCAACGGTAGCGCCTGGATGGGACTAAAGACCAGCAATTACGTGACGCGTTGTGTCCGTTAGCGATTTAGTGACAGTCTTTCGACAACACCTCCTTTTAAATCAGAATCACGAAGATATCGTAAAAGGCGTGTGAGAGGCTGACGACGGCGAAGCCCCTGAGCGAGAAGAGGGCGGTAAACCAGATCCCGGCCAAAAAGCGGAACATGAAGCTGTAGAGCTCGAAATGATCGCCTGCGCTACCGATATAGTGAGAAAGGGAAAACAGGAAGGAAGCCACCAGAATGGCCAGCAGAATCGCCATCCATTTTACCGGAAGGACGCGGGCGAAGCCCCAGATCAAAAAGGTGGTCAGGATCACCCTGAAAAAGAGTTCCTCGAAGAGTCCAGCCCCGACCGCCAGACCCAGATCGCCCATCAGTGAGCCGGTGATCGATCCCGTCATAAAAAAAAGCTTCACCATGACAAACTGAATGAGAAAGCCTGACAGGATTCCGAAAACCACGGCTTCGGGGATGATGATCAGAAAGATCCTGAAACTGAAGCTGTTTTTCCTGTGATAAAAAAGGGCGATCGCGACCAGGGAGGCGGTGATAAAAACAAAGGTGATGTGATGCGGAGAGAGGCCCACATAATAAAGCAGTGTCCTTAACCAGGCATCCGGCGCGTTTCTGATCATGCTGCCCGTACCGGGAACCCAGAGGATCAGGACCTCGTAGGAAAACAGCATGAACAGCGCGACGACGGCCCCGTAAAACCGATGCGAGGATTCCTTAAAGTAGGCCGTTAGCGTCATTTGGTGCCGGGCATGAAAACCTTAAGCGGCTTCCTTTTCGGCCAGGAGTGGTTGTTTGATCTTAACATACCAGAACAATCCCGAAAGCAAGAATATCAGAAGCAGGGTGGCTGGATAAAAGAGTTTTTTCTGCGCTAAAAGAGTGCGCTCGATCCTAACGGTGAGCTGATTTTGGCCGGGTTGAAGCTTGACCGTGTGGGTCTTTAGGTTATGGGTGCCGACCTGTTTATCCTCAACGACCACGCGTTCGGAGAACCCCGCTTCGTCCGACTCGAAAGAGGCGAGCAGGTCGGGGTGATTCGAGGCGACCTCGATGGCTCCGGTCAAAGGTGGTGCCTGGACCTTGAAACTGAAATCCCCGGTCTCAGGGAGGTCGTACTGAAAAAAGACCTTGTGGCGGCCTTGGGGAACCATCAGATACATGAGGGCGTTACCGTCTGAAAACTTCACGTCGAATTCGGAGTATTTCCTTTCGAAGTATGGTTTTTCGGCTTCCGCGGGAAGCTCGAATTTAAGAGGCCTGTCTCTGATGTCGATAATCCCGCTTGAGTTGTTGGTAACATTAAGAACATCGGTGACTCTGATGCCGGTTTCTAAGAGTTCCAGGTAAAGGATTTTCTTTTCGAAGATCAGTCCATGCGCGTCGTGGGTGATCTTGGGCAAGGCTAAATCGACGGTTTGACTGGTGACACCCTTGTCGAACTTCAAAGGGTTCGAGCCGGTAAAATGATCCTGATAAGAAACCGAAACCCGGTAGAAGGTTCTACCGTTCTTTTTGGCGAACTCAAAGTGGTAGTTTCCCTTGTGGTCCGGTTTGGTCTCTAAAAAAGGAACGATCGAAAGCTGTTCTTTCATCGTGATCTCGGAAAGAACGACCGTTAACTTATCCAGGGAGACGCTTGCCTCGGCGGTGATTTTCCCTTTGATTCTCAAGTTGTCTTTTGCGGAAACAGGAGCGTAAAAAAGAGCAATAAACAAAATAAGGAAAAGAAGATGTCTGAAATTCATAAGTTTCGTTTCTGTTTAATGATTAAGAAAGTTGGCTTTTCAGTTTCGGCCAATGATAAATCATAAAAATATCATTAGCGGGAATATCAATTGCATTATCGACGAGTAGCTAACGAACAATTAACGAAACCGGACCGGGGAGATTTAATTGCCCGGTAAATGCTAAACATGGTTTTTTGTTAAAGATTCGTATTGTTACAAAACGGTTAATTTACGACTTTACTTCCAATATCGAAATCGATTTAATAAAAAGTTGCTCAGTGACCAAATTCAATTTCTTCGTAAAAGATCAGGTACTATTAAGCAAGACCAAAATCACCTATTCTCTTCAGTACTTAAATTGTAGCGACTCGGACTGTCTGTGCTGTCTTTTACATAAGGGGCACGGACCATATTGGCAAGCCAGTTTCGAGATTGGAGACGAAATAAAGACGGTATTTTTAGGTAAAAAATTCAAATCCGTTGATTTAAGTAAAATACTTTTGCACGATTATCTTTATAAGCAAAGACAAGAAATCAATCAAAAGAAAGCCGAATCAATCCCCACTGAAGAAAAGCCGTCCTATCTGGTCGATCGGATCGAAGTCGGTAAAATCCCCAGAAAAGTAAAAACCGAGCGAAAAGCAGAAATCAAAACGGTTCCCACTCAACAGGATTTTGAAAGGGATATCAGAGGCCTTTATAACGCCACCATGCCTGAGACCTTAAAGCAGACCTACAGACAGCTAATTAAGAAATATCATCCCGACCAGTATGAATGCCATCCCAAGTTCAACTTGTGGATGTCTAAAATCAACGGGGAGTACAACCGTCTTTTAAGTCAGGTTACCTGAAAGGATCATCTTTTTTTAGCGCTATTAAAGGACGCCTCGACAAAACCGTGGAACAACGGGTGCGCCTTGGTGGGTTTGGACTTGAATTCCGGATGATATTGCACGGCGAGAAACCAGGGGTGGTCTTTTAGTTCGATCGATTCCACCAAATCCAGTTCGTCGTTTTTCCCGGAAATCACCAATCCCTTTTCTACCAGTTCCGGCACAAACCTATTGTTGACTTCGTAGCGGTGGCGGTGTCTTTCCGAGATTTGAGTAGATTTGTAGGTTTTTGCGATAAGGCTGTCTTTTAGAAGCGTGCTGCTAAAAGCTCCCAGTCGCATCGTGCCGCCGAAATCCTTTTGTTTTTTTTGTTCTTCCATCATGTCGATGAAATTGTACTCAGGGTTGTTGGCGAATTCCGCCGAATTGGCCTCTTTGATCTTAAGCACGTTTCTGGCGTACTCGATAATCGCCACATGCAACCCCAGACAAATGCCGAAAAAGGGTTTCTTGTTTTCTCTGGCGAAGGTGATCACCTGGATTTTACCCAAGATGCCTCTTTCTCCGAAACCACCCGGGATAAGGTAACCGTCACAGTTTTTCCAATCCTCGCCGTTGGTGCCGTTCTCGATGGCCTCGGAATCGATATACTGGAAATCGATCTTGAGTTTCAGAGCGATACCCGCGTGAAGCAGAGCTTCGTGAAGGCTTTTATACGAATCCTTCAGGTCCACGTATTTCCCGATGATCCCGATGGTTACCTGACCCTGGGGATTGTTGTAGGCAAACATGATATCGGCCCATTTTTGCAGATTGGGCCGTTTGGTCCAAAGCTCCAGCAGTTGCACGATCTTCTCGTCGAGCCCTTCTTCATGAAAGCGCAGCGGTACTTCGTAGACGCAAGGAACATCTTTTGCCTGAATGACCGCGTCCACCGTCACGTTGGTAAAAAGAGCGATCTTGTTTCTGATTTCCGGCTCAAGGTCACGGTCCACGCGGCACAACAGGATATCGGGCTGAATACCGATTTCTCTCAGCTTGTTGACGCTGTGTTGAGTGGGCTTGGTTTTGAGTTCCTCCGCAGAGTTGATCCAGGGAATCAAGGTCAGGTGGATATAAAGAGCCTGCCGTTTGGTGAGTTCGTGTCCGATCTGGCGAATCGTCTCCAGGAAGGGCAGGGATTCGATATCTCCGACGGTACCTCCTATCTCGACCAAGGCAACGTCGAAGCCCTCGGCCGCCAGATAGACACACCGCTTCATCTCGTCGGTGATGTGGGGGATGACCTGAACGGTTTTGCCCAAGTATTCGCCCCTGCGTTCTTTTTGGATGACGTTGTAGTATATCTGGCCGGTTGTGAAGTTGCTTTTCTTGCTGGTGGTGATTTCGGTGAAGCGCTCGTAATGGCCCAAGTCCAGGTCGGTCTCTGAGCCGTCCTCGGTCACAAAGACCTCGCCGTGCTGAAAGGGGCTCATTGTGCCAGGATCGACGTTAATATAGGGGTCCAGCTTGATGATCGTCAGCTTGAGTCCCCTGGATTCCAGGGCAGCTCCGATAGACGCGGCTGCGATGCCTTTTCCCAGGGAAGACACAACGCCGCCAGTGATAAAAATAAATTTTGTTTTCATATTTAACCCAAGAACTTTTTTAATCTCAAAATTCTTTTTAGACGGTTTGGGTATAGGTAGTCAAATTTAAAAAAGGGCTAATTTTTAGTTTGCTGAATTTTCTGGTCACGCTTAAGGAGATTATCGAGGTAATGCCCGGTGTAGCTTTTATTTTCTTGAGCCACTTTTTCCGGTGTTCCCGCCACCAAGAGTTCCCCGCCCGCGCTACCACCGTCGGGACCCAGATCGATCACCCAGTCGGCGCATTTGATCACGTCGAGGTTATGTTCGATGATCACCGCGGTATTGCCCAAGTCCACGAGTCTTTGAAGCACGACCATCAGTTTGGCGATATCGTGAAAATGAAGCCCGGTTGTCGGCTCGTCCAGGATGTAAAAGGTTTTTCCAGTGGAACGTTTGGAGAGTTCCGCCGCCAACTTGATTCGTTGGGCCTCGCCTCCGGATAGGGTTGGGGAAGGCTGGCCCAGCTTGACGTAGGATAGCCCCACGTCAAAAAGGGTTTTGACGCCTGGGTAGACATGGGGGTGGTTTTTAAAGAAATCACAAGCCTCTTCGACTGAAAAATCAAGCACATCGGCGATGTTTTTCCCCTTGAATTTGACCTGGAGGGTTTCCCTGTTAAAACGGCTGCCTCCGCAGGTTTCGCAGGGGACATGCACATCGGGCAAAAAATGCATCTCAATGGTTTTAACGCCTTGACCCATGCAGGCTTCGCAGCGGCCGCCCTTGACGTTAAAGGAAAAACGGCCGGGCAAATACCCACGGGCTTTAGCTTCGGGGAGCATGGAAAAAACCTTTCTGATGGCATCGAAGATTCCGGTATAGGTCGCGGGGTTTGAGCGGGAAGTCCTTCCGATGGGCGATTGGTCGATATCGATGATCTTGTCGATCAGTTCGATGCCCTTGATGGAGTGATAGGCTCCGGGGATCACCTTGGGATTGCCCAGTTCCTTTTGAATCCCTTTGAGAAGACACTCGTTGATCAGGCTGGATTTTCCCGATCCAGAAACACCGGTCACACAGACCATCAGTCCTAAAGGGAAGGTAACGTCGATTTTTTTTAGGTTGTTGACGGAAGCTCCCTTGATCATGATTGAGTGGCTTGGGGAAGTTTTTCTTCGCCGGCTGGGCGAGGCGATCACCAACTCTTTTCTGAGGTACTTCGCCGTTAAGGTATCGGCCTTGGAGATGATATCCTTCGGAGAGCCCTGGGCGACGACATAACCGCCATGTTCCCCCGCACCGGGGCCGATGTCGATAATCTGATCGGCGCGCAAGATGACCTCTTCGTCGTGTTCCACCACGATGACGCTGTTGCCCAGATCCTTGAGTTGTTCCAGCGTATTTAAGAGTCTAAAGTTGTCGCGTTGATGAAGACCGATGGTAGGCTCGTCCAGGACGTAAGTCACTCCAACCAGTTTGGCGCCGACCTGGCTGGCCAAACGGATTCTTTGGGCCTCCCCGCCTGAGAGGCTGTTGGTGGTGCGGTCCAGGGTCAAGTAACCTAGTCCGACATCCCTTAAAAAATTCAACCGTTCCAGGACAGCCTTTTTGATAGGTTCGGCCACCTTCATCCTCTCTGAGTCCAAAGATAGTTTCTCAAAATACTCGATTGAATCAAGGATGGTCATCTGGGTGATCTGGTAGATGTTTTTCCCCTCAATTTTTACGGAGAGGACTTCCTTTTTGAGCCGTTGACCATGACAATCCATACAAGCCAGGGAGGTCATGAAGTCATGGATTCGGGCTTTCTGGGATTCGGAATCGGTTTGCCTGAATCTTCTTTTGAGGTTGGGGATAACGCCCTCGAAACGATTTTTATTATCAGTCGGGTTCCCATAGAGTATTTTTTCCTGGATTTCGGCCGGGAAATCTTTCCAGGGAGTTTTAACGGAAACCTCAAACATCCGGGCCAGCTTGATAACCGAATTCCTGTAAAAACCCCTTAGACCTGAGCCGCAGCGTTTCCATGCCTGTAACGCCCCATCCTCCAAACTGAGGTTTGGATCGGGTATGATCAATTCCGGAGCCGGTTCCATTTGCGTACCCAGGCCCAGGCAGGATGGACAGGAACCGAAAGGGCTGTTGAAAGAGAAAACCCGTGGTGATATTTCATCCAGAACAGAGCCATGTTCGGGGCAGGAGAATTTTTCGCTGAAATGTTCTTCACGGTCGAGGTTTTCCTGTTTGTTCTCCAGTAAGACCATCAAGAGCCCGTTGCCCAGTTTTAAGGCGATTTCCACCGAGTCGGTCAGACGGGTGCGGATGTCTTCCCTAAGGACGATGCGGTCGATGACGGCGTCGATGCTGTGCTGAAAACTTTTCTTTAGAGGTTTGATTTCATCGATGGCCATGATCTTACCATCAACGCGCAGTCTCGTAAAACCTTCTCTTTTGACGAATTCAATCGCTTCTTTATGCTCGCCTTTTTTTGCGCGGACCAACGGGGTCAGGATATGAATCCGGGTTTGATCGGGGTAACCCAGGAGAATATCGACGATGGCTTCGGCCGATTGAGAAACGATCGGTTTTTCGCAAGAAGGGCAAAAGGCGGTGCCGGCCCTAGCGAAAAGAACCCTGAGGTAGTCGTAGATTTCGGTGGTGGTCGCAACGGTCGAGCGGGGTGTGGCTTTACCTGTGCGCTGTTCGATGGAGATCGTCGGGGTCAACCCCTCGATGGATTCCACCGCCGGTTTTTGCATCTGGTCTAAGAACTGTCTGGCGTAGGTCGAAAGAGACTCGACGTACCGCCTTTGGCCTTCGGCGTAAATGGTATCAAAAGCCAAAGATGATTTTCCGCTGCCTGAGAGACCGGTGATGACGATCAGGTGATTGCGCGGGATGTCCAGATTGATTTTCTTGAGGTTGTGCTCTGAAGCTTCCCGAATCCTGATACATTGAGAAGCTGGAAATGAACCGGACTGATTAGAGCGTTGCTCCATACTTTAGACTGTGTGTTTGTCCGCGTTCACGGAAAAGCGTCCTTGCCCGGCTTACTTTTGAATTGTTTAGGAAATAAAAGAGTTTCCAGCGAAGCTACTGACAAAAACCAAAGTAAACAATGTGACAACGATCAGGTAAAAAAACAGAATTCGATAAAACATGCCCTTTCTGTAATAATGAATTTTAATAAATTCTAGGTCAACTACAAACGGCATTCTCTAAGCAAAAGGTCGGCCTTTTTATCTTGGTAAATAAAAAAATCAGATTTGAGGCGATGGATGACCTTGACTTATATTTTGTTTCAGGTTTAATGGATAAGAACGCTCTGACAACCCAAAATCGAGATGATATGCCTGAAAGTATTCAAAACGTCCTATCGGAAATCGCCAGCCTGGAGGGGATAGCCTCTCTCAGCTATCTGCCCAATCTGCTTTTGATTCTTTTGATTCTGGTTTTGCTGTGGATCGGGACCAAGGTTTTTGACCTGTTTAGTAGCTATTCCCTGGAGCATCAGCTGGTCAAAGAGGACAACAAAGCCGTGACCATCACTTTTGTGGCTTATCTCGCCGGATTGGCGATTATCATGGAAGGGGTTCTGGAAGGCAATTTCACGGTCACCTGGATGGAGTTCTTCGATGTGTTTATCTGGAGTATCATCGGTAATGTCCTGCTTTTGGTGGCGGGGAAAATCAACGATAAGATTCTCTTAAGAAAAATCGACAATAAAGTTGAATTGCTGGAGAACAGGAACCTGGCGGTAGGCGCGGTGGAAGTGGGGAGTTTTATCGGTAGCGCGGTCATCATTCGTAGCATTATCCTGGGAGAAAGTCTGGGCTGGGCATTGGATATCGGGTTAACGGTTCTTTATTTTATTCTGGCCCAAGTTTTCTTTTATATTTATACCATGCTGTACCAAAAGATGATTAAATACGATTTCCAGGAAGAGATAAAAAAAGGAAACGTGGCCGCGGGGATTTCACTGGGATTTAATCTGATTGCTTTGGGGATGCTTCTGGCGATTCCTTTAAGAAATACCTTTTCCATTGTTTTTTTTCTCGCCTGGTTTTTAGTGGGAAGTGCGACCATGGCTTTTTTCCGTTTTGTGATGGACCGGATCATCATTCCTCAGGAAAAACTCGACGAGGAAATCCATAAGGATGAAAATTGGGGCATCGCTTTTTTGGAAGGCTGTTTTTCGGTGACGGCCATTGTTGTTTTACAAAGTATTTTTGTATAGATTAACATATTTTCTGATGAGAGATGATTAACCTCCGAAGGTTTTTATATTTGATCACAAACATTGCCCGCCCCGAAGGGGGATGGGATAAGGGTTCACCCTTCCCGAAAATGGATTTCAAGTGATAATTTAAAGTGTGGATGTCAGCTGTAACTAATTAAAAAACAAACGCTAAAAGGGATTTAACTTTTTTATTCCTGTCGATGAGCGCCTCAGAACCCATTTCCTTTCAAAAATACCAGGATAAAAAGAAGAAGCAGGAGGAAGAACCGATCAATGCCGTAATGGTCTGGCTTTTCTGCCCGTCCTGCAAGACGATCGAGTATTCCGAGTTCACGTCGCCGGCTGGGAGAGCCCATAAATGCGGAACCCAGGTAGAGGAAGCTGAGGTCGGGATCGATTTAAGGGCTGAGGCTACTTTGACGCTTCATAACCTGGAAGTTATCGAAAAACTGATCAAAAAGAACAAGAAAAACCGTTTGTTCAAACTATCGATCAAGCACCTTTACGACGCGCTGGTTATGCTGAAACATTCCGAGGAAGTTTATTTGAATCGGCTCGAAAGTCTTTATAACGGTCAAATTCCACCTTATAAAGGCGAGATTGAGGACCTGAAAGACAAACTGCCGATCAAGGAGGAAAACAAGCTGGGCCTCTTCATTTCGGAGTTTCGATTTGAACCCCACTTGCGTTTTAAGTCATGAAACAAATTCAGGCGGATTTTAGTTTGTTTATCTGAACTAAAAATCTCTTTAATCTGTTTTTTCTAAATATTCATCTCCCGGCTTAATAGAAGTCGTCGCGAATGAAAGGTTTATGAATTCATTTTTTGAGGAAAGCGTCGAGACTATTACCGCTTTAACGCCGGAATCGATGTACCGGACAGGGGGGTCCATCGCGGCTTTGATTGCCCTTTTCTTGACGCGGCTGATTATCAACTACATCATCAGAAGAAGGATCAAGGACGTAAAAAAACGTTACAACTGGCATAAAACGGTCAATTATACTGTTTTAATAATGTCTTTGTTAATGATTAGCCGTATCTGGATTACGGGTCTGAGTAGCTTCATCAATTTTTTGGGTCTGGTTGGCGCGGGTCTGGTGATCGCTTTGCGAGAGCCGGTTCAGAGTCTTTTTGGATTGATATTTATCTTGTGGCGAAAACCCTACAGTGTCGGAGATCGAATCGAAGTTGCGAACAAGATGGGCGATGTTGTGGATATCGGATTTTTTCGGACGACCCTGCTGGAGGTAGAAGGATTTAAGGGTGTTGAGCAGAGCAGCGGCAGGTTGATGGAAGTTCCCAATAATTTTGTTTTTTCTCATTTGATCTTTAATTCCTCTCAGGGATTTGATTTCATCTGGAATGAAATCACGCTCAGACTGTCAGTTAAAAGCGATTGGAAGAAAGGGATCGAAATATTGGAGAAAGTCGGTCAAAGAAGCTACATGAATTTCAAGGAAGATGCGAGATCAAAACTGAACAGCGCCGGTGATAAATTCCTGATATTTTATCACAATTTCGACCCAAAGGTGTATTTAAAAATTAAAAGGGATACAGCGTTTTTAACGCTGAGGTTTTTATGTCCGCCAAGACAGAAGAGGGATATCGAGGACCGATTTTGGAAGGAATTGCTGGATGAACTTTCAAATGAGAAAAATATCGAGCTTAAGTAAGTTTTGTGTAAGATTCGTCCCGGGCGGATTTGCATAAGGGCGGACCGGTCTTATTTAATTCAGATAAAACAGAACATCAATAAACTATATTGATTATGCTTGATAAAAACTATTTGTCATAAAAGAGGTAATCATATATTTTATAATAAACGTTTCGTTAAAAATAGATTATGATAAAAAGGATGATTTAAAATGAAAACAATCGACGCGATTTCGAATATTCTCTGTATGGCAAGCAAGGAAGTGCTGGAGTCAAGTACGGGTATGGAGATTACTTTTTCTGAAACGATTCAGAAGATTCCGAGAGTTCATCTGAAACCGGAGGTAGGCTGTTTTGTATTGTTCAGCGGTGATTATTCGGGGTTGATGATCATTAATTTTTCCGCCGAGTCGGCACTGGCGCTTTATCGCGGTTCCATGATCCATATGGGGATGCCAGAGGATGAACTCGCTATCGCCTATACTTCGGATGAGGTGGTCGATAGCATCGGCGAGATGATCAACCAGATCATCGGGAAAGTCCGAAGGCAGGTGGAGACGCAGTATGGCTTGGTCGCCACCAATACTCAACCCAAGGCGATCGCGCTGAACTCTGAAATCATCCTGTCCATCGATGGGCATGATATTGACAAGGATTTTTGCCGCAGACTTTCATTTAAGGCCGAAGGCACTTCCTTTCATATCGAACTGTCGATGGAAAAGACCGAATTTATATCGCTAAGCTATAAAGATGTTCATGAGTTAAGAGACGAGCTCAAATCCAATCCTCATAAAATCGATATCAATGATTATCAGGAACAGGCAGGAAACGGGATTGAAAAAAAATCGGCGGAGCAACCCGCATTCGATTTCGATTCCCTGAAAAAAGAGAGCGAAGGGGGTTAATCAAAAAGGTTTATTGTTTTCATCGTTAATAGTGAGTGGAGTTGATGATTTTGATTTTGTTGACATCGGTTCCTGTATAGAGCAGTTCGATAATGGCTTTGAATAAAATTTTGGTTTTATTGTGATTGATCTGATAGGATACCTCAAAAAACCGGGATATATGGGTGAATAGATTTTTCTCGGTTTGTGAGAGTTCGATCCCCCGATTTTTCAATTCCACTTCCCAAAGACTGTTTCTGTTAACCAAGGGCTGGTTGTATTTCATGCTGGAAATATCCAGGATATCCTGTTTGGCGATTTTGGCGATAATTTCGCGGTTGTCGAATACTTTGGCGTAATCAGCGATACTTTCGTAACGTTCTAAAAAATGAACGATCTCTTTTTCCGATAACAGATTGATATCGATTTTTTCGTCGTCACCCACCACCCGGAAATATTTTTCGATGAAAGGCTCCGCGATTTCCAGTTCCTGAAAACTTTTGATGGCCTTGATTTCCGAGACCCGGTCCAATTCACTGTTTTTGATCGAGACGGCCGGGTTGGCCTGAGAATAATCCTCCATACCGTAACCAAAAATCATATCTGGGCTATCATCCTTATCCACCCAGTCGATCAGAGCACTGACGACAGGGACGGCATCGCTGTCCAAAAAAAGATAATAGGGATTTTTCGTCTGGATTTTTTTAATTTGAGTGATAAGGTTTGCGAAAACCGTGATGCGGTTTGGATCGTTTTCCCAACGGCGGGTCTGGTTTAACAGAAAACGGCTGTCGATCGGCACAACTTTTAAGTTGATGAAAAAAGCCTCCCCAAAGGGTATGGGCAAGGGTGGAAGCTGGTCAATCCCGTATCTTACTTTCTGGGGACCCTGAGTTTTTAAGGCGAACAAAACTGCTCTGAAAAGCGATCTTGAAGTGGTTAGCGCCTTGAAGTGATCCAGGTTGTTTCTTAAGTGAGAAACTTCGACCGCGCGGTTTTCAAATGTTTTCATCAGCCCGACGGATAGGAGCAGTACGACCGTCAAGGTCATCAGCAAGGCGACGCCTGGTTGAGAAAATTGATGTTTGGATTTCATTACTCCCACGCGATAAACGACCCCATATCGGGCTGGATGTTGATTTCAAAGGTTTCAGTCAGGTTATTCCCCTTTGGCGATTTTAACTTCAATGTAATACGGACACCGGATGGAAGCGGGTTGTTTCTTTTTGATTCCCAGTCATCGAGGGGTTCGTTTTGTGGATTTTTGGCGTCGAAATATTTTATATCGAAAAAAAGAACTTTTTGTGAAAGGGTATAGACGACGCTGCGGTCCCCGGCCTTGATATCGTCATCGATGTAATACTCTTCCCTCCTTTTGAAAAGAAGGTTTTGATCAACGTCTTCTTCTATGAAAAAACTGACTTCATGAATAAAAGGGTCTTTTGCCAGTGGTAGATCGCGGTAAAACTTGCTGGGGTGATTGACATGCATGTGAATCTCGTCAAGCTCGGCATCTCCAATTGTGTGACTGGAGCCCAAAATACCCGATTTGCGGTTTAAAAGAGGGTCATTGACGAATTTGGTCAAATAAACCGCCGACTGAAGGTCGTCCCTTAAGATTTTTTCAAGCGCCCGGATTTCCTGGCGCAGGAGAAAAACTTCGTCTGTTTTTTTCTGGTTGATATGAAACTGAAAATAAGAATCCAACAAAAGCGCCATGATGGCCGAAAAAATCGAGAGCGTCAAAAGCAACTCTAAAAGCGTAAATCCCCTATTGATGGCTGAAATCTGGGTTTTCATGGATCCTTCCGGTTTATTTATCCTCGCCCCAAATTGAGGCTTCAAAATAGCTTTCCTGGTCGTTTTTTTTGGTTGTGATGCGGTAGGTTACCTTTTTGACGGGAATGACTCCCATAAACTCTTCGGCGGTAAGGATAATATTCCACTGCACACCTTTTAATGGGTGATCATCAGGGAACGTTCCCTTTTCATCTTTAAGGGGTATTTGGTTGTATTCTCTTTCAATCTTCAAGAGTTCATTGATGGCAGTTCGGCGAATCAGATCCTGTTTGTTGGTTTGTTCTAAAAAACGGATTGTATCAGCCTGGGACTGGATGATGACGGTTAAAAGAAGCGCCAAAATCGAAAAAGCGACCAGAACTTCCAAAAAGGTAAAGCCCTCAAGGGGTTTTGTTTTAAAGGAAAAAGCGGATTTAATTTGCATCAAAGTTAAGGCATGAATATAAAAAAACAATGATATAAGCACTATAAAAATGAATTAACCGGCAACAAAATCACCACAATGAAAAAACAACCTAGATGAATGACTTTATATTTTCGATTTTGATTTTTCCCATGATGTTAACCGTGGAAAGGGTCGCCGCGTTATCCTTGTCAGCCAGGCGGATGGTAAACATGTCCACAAAACCGGTCGAGTCGATTCTCAACCTGAATTCTTGTCCGAAGATCTGATCAAATTCGATCTTATCGAAACTCATGAATGAGTCGGCCTGCTCCTCCATGTTCCTTTTGATGGATAAAACCTTAATGGGGCTGTCAATGATGAAAGGTTTGCTGTGCTTGGGGTGGACTCCGTATTTTCCACGATACTCACGGTCCTCGACCAACACATGGTAGGTTGATTTGCTGGGATTAAAAATGATTTCGTAGTTTTCACCGAATAAGATCGCTTCTGTTCTCAGTGTTTTGATTAAATAAGCGATTTTATTCGTTTCCTTTGTCAGCCGAGGCTCGAAAAGATTTGAAAAAGTCGGCATCGAAATACCGACAATCATTGAAATCAGTAAAACCACCGCCGTGACTTCAAGAAGCGAAACTCCCTGCTGTTTTGCGGAAGGGCGTTCCATTTTATTCAAAGAGGATATCTTCTTTGGATCCTTCACCACCCTCTTCACCGTCAGAGCCAAGAGACCCCAATGAAAAAGTGTCTCCATCGGATTGATAAAAGTAATCATTTTTCCACGGATCCTTAGGAACTTTTGAACCTTTAAGATAAGGCCCGTTCCAGTTGTTTGGGATTTGTCCCACTTCCGGCTTGGAAATCAAGGCTTCCAGTCCCTGTTCGCTAGTAGGGTAGGAGCTGTTGTCCAGGTGATAATGATCCATCGCGGCAGCGAGACTCTTCATCTGGATTTTCGCCGTATCGACCTTTGCCTCGTCGAGTCGGCCGAAAAGAGCCGGTCCCACGATCGCGGCGATTCCCGCCATGATAACGATGACGATCATGATTTCCAGAAAATTGACCCCATCCTGTTGATGATCGGCTATTCTCTTTTTGTAAAGTTTTATTTTCCTCAACAATGATTTTTGGCATATATTGTACATAAACCCTCTTTCCAGCTGATTTGCCGATTTGCTATAATGATTAAGTAAAAATCCCACAGGGATCTAGTAAATCAAACCGGGCGAAATATTTTTTGTATTATGATATGCAATCCGCGTTATTAGCATATCTATTGCATTTAATTATACAAGCGATGAAAAATTGCCTGAAACTATAGATAACATATTCATTTTTAGGGGATTTTTGCAAACGAATTATCAACAATTAAAAATATTTAATTAACAATGCATTCCCTTATTATAAAACGCCTATCAATAGCTTTAGTTTTGTTCCTGTTTTTTCATGGATCGATTTCCTTTGCTCAGGGTTACGATTACATTGAAGATGAAACGAGCAACCTGTGGGAGGAAGAAAGGTTTGTCGATCAAACGGGCCGCGTTAATCGCGAGTTTGATACCTCCGTCGGTGATTACGTCGGAGAGGAAGAAGTCCAGGAAATCGAAGAAACCACCGGATCAGTATCCCCATCTTCCAGGATCAATATAATGGCGGCTATTGAAAAGGATAAGGCCATCCTACCGGATAATGTTCTTTTCGGCCTTGGAACGGGTGTCACCGTCGGAGGATGGTTTGCCTTGCTTCAAGGGAAAAACGCTCGGGAAAACACTCGTTACCTTGGTATGGGAATTGTTCTGGGAACGGTACTTGGCCTCGTCGTGGGGACCAAATCGGTTTTCTCAGACAGAGCCCCTCTATATTATGGATTAAACGAGAATTTACCGCCAGACAATCATCCCCTCCAATATCAATTTGGATTCATGCAGGGGAAAACCGGAAAGGATTCCCTGGCTCAAATCAAGTTTCAGTTCGGGTTTTAAGTGGCTTAGATTTAACCCTGATAAATCATGTCGAGTCGTTCCTGTTGTTTCTCCCAATCCTGATAGGTTTTTTTCAATTGGTCTTCGTAATAGGTTTTATCCTGTGTGATCCTATCAATTTCTTTACGGTTCCGCGGATTACTCTGAAATGCCGTGGATAAAAGCTGATCGAGTTTTTCGAGTTCTAATTCGATATCAGCGACTTTTTTCTCCTTGTTTTTAATTGATTTTTGTAATTGATTGGCTTCCTTCTGGTTTTCTCTGCTTTGCTTGTTGGTTGACTGGTTTTCACGCTGTTTGGTGTTTTTCTTTTTCTCAAGAGCGCGGTGATCGACATTCCGGTCAAGATGATCCCTGCCCTGCTTTTCGAGATATTCAAGAAACCCTCCCTTGAAAAAAGAAAATCCATCAGGCCTGAGTTCCAGGATAC
>JAOUME010000148.1 GCA_029881655.1 Deltaproteobacteria bacterium
CTTCAGTGGCTACAACGAGTATACAACCGAAGAGGTCCCAGAAAAAAATGATCGGTCAAAAAAAATGAAATGGTATTATGAGTCTTCCCATTTTAAGCCGGAATTAGGAAATCTTGTTTTAGACAGGGTATTAGGTCGCCGCATTAAAACGACGATGAAGGAAAATGTTTTCGGCGTTAAATTAACTACAAAAAATATAATGGAACATTTAGCTCATATTCGCTTTAAACAATCGCAGTATAAAAGTGAGCATGAACAATATCTAAAAGAGATCGAATGGATTATTAATAAATCTGTGGTCGCTAGATTGATGAGAAAAAAACTGACGGAGCTACATGACAAACAATGATAGATTAATCATTGAATCAGTGACATTGTATTTAATTTAAAATTGATCTTTTTATGAAATGGGTCAATTTTATAAATATGTGGTACTTAATGTATCGAATATAATTAAGCAGCCATCAGTCCTTGAGAAACCCAAACAGATTTACAGATCAATATCGTTTGAGTATAATTCGTAATCAACTTGAGTTTGAAAGATATTTTGTCTTTTTATAAATGGTCAGGTTGATTGGATTTAATACTCTGACTTTTTAAATTGAATAAAGTTTTAGATATTGAAACATTCAAGCTCAAAAAATCAACTACTATGATTATATGATTATTAAAGCAACCCGAGGATGAAAAAATTAGTCAAAAAATTTGGTAAGATTAGCACATATGAACTTGATAAAAAAATCGATACAGTTTTGATGTTACAAGGATTGGCTCAGGTTCAAAGAGTTGGTTCGCTTAAGCACATCTTAGGAGTTGAAGATATTGAATTTAAAGTCTATTCCCAATGGGGAGAGGACGGGATCATTCAGTTTCTAATTCAGCATATTGATCTACCTAATAAAATATTTGTAGAATTCGGTGTTGAAAATTACACCGAATCAAGCACAAGATTTTTATTGAAAAACAATAACTGGAGCGGGCTGGTAATTGACGGAAGTGAAGAAAACTATCAATATATCAGAAATGATGAGATATCATGGCGTTACGAATTGGATGCAATATGTTCTTTTATAACGAGAGAAAATATAAACGAACTTATCTCTTCTCGGATAAAAGAAAAAGAAATTGGTTTGTTGTCAGTTGATATCGATGGAATGGATTATTGGGTATGGGAAGAGATTGATTGCGTCGAACCGGCGATTGTGATTTGCGAGTATAATAGTCTTTTTGGAGATCAACTTGAAGTTGTCATTCCTTACCGAAGCGATTTTATCAGATCAAAGGCCCATGTTTCCAATTTGTATTTTGGAGCGTCAATCAAAGCCTTTATTCGTCTCGGAAAGCAGAAGGGATATACCTTTATCTGCACGAACTCAGCTGGTAATAACGCTTTTTTTGTTCGAGATGACCTTGTAAATAGCAAATTAAGCAAACTGGGACTATCAAAAACCTTTCATAAATCTAAGTTTCGTGAGGCGAGGGACAGCAATGGCCAGTTATTGTTAAAAAATACCCATGAATTGATTCATATTTTAAACGACAAAGAAATCATTGATCTTCAAAATGGGAAAAATACCACCATTCGTGAGTTATACACAAAAATAACATGAGAGACAAGGAACAGGTTACTTTACACGATTATTAAAGACGTACCTGACTGGGATGTGGTCGCAGGTAATCCCGCAAAATTGATCAAGTTGTTACCTGAGGGCGAACGTTAATACCGTAATGCGGGAAAATCGCATAAAGGTTTTATTGCTTAATTTTATCTCGGGTTGTTTTCAAAGAAATGTGTGGTTTGTTTCATCAACCATTGATCGGTGTTCTTCAAGGTTTTATGCCACCATTTTTCAATATCGTTTGCCAGTTGATGAATATTTTTTGTGGCCGTTGAATCAGGATAAGTGGTTATGAAGGGAACCCCTTTGATGAAACTGTCTCTGATATTTTCATCCTGAAAGATAAATCCGAAAAAATCACAATCGACGGAGAGGATGTTTTTACAAGCGTTATTGGCTTCGATCAAACTCTTCAACTCATTGGGATGATTCGCCATATTTAAAATCAGCCTCGGGCGGTAATGATTGCAGATTCCCTTGACCAACTCGGCTGTTTCGGCGTCGATTTGATTGATTTTTTCGGTTAACTCCTGAAGGGTTATTTGCGGTTGTTCGATCGGTCTTGAGCAGGCCTGATGGAAAATTTCCCTTGCGTCCCATTTTTTGATGAGTACACGGTCGATACTCCTATATACAACGTTTTTGAGAAATGTCAGCATATTTAAGATGGAATGTTTCTCAGGTGTGGTTATGACCAATCCGTATTGTGAGGTCCTGTAAAAATCCAGGGTATTATATGTTGTGCCGGCTCCCAGATCAAGCAGAATGAAATCGGCGTCGATGGACTTAATGCCTTGAATAAGGTTTAGCTTTTGTGCATAGGTGATATTAGCCATGAAAGGAGTTTTTCCATCCCCCGGAATGATTTTCAGGTTTTCCCAATGGGTCTCATAAAGCAGGTCTTCAAACCGCACTGTATGAGCTTTCAGAAAATCTCCTAATCCAGGGAACTTATTTGGTAGCCCAAGACAGGTATGCAGATTAGAGCCCCCCAAATCCAGATCTACAACAACCGTTTTGTAACCTTTACTGGCTAAGGCGATTCCAAGATTCGCCGCTATAAGGCTTTTGCCGATACCACCTTTACCGCCTGCTATAGGAATAATGGTATGTTTTGTCATCCCTGAGTTCTGATTTGTTGACGCGAGTTTTTATAAAAAGAACAAAACATTATCAAATAGTAATAAAAACAATATATTATTATAAGCCGTTTAACTTAAAACTAATATAATTAATTTTAAGTTAAATATCAATAGATTCTATTTTTTTAATGTTTCTTATTTTTTAAATTTACCACTTTGTTTGAGACAAGCCTATTAATTCATGGTTAAAATACCTAATAACTTTTAGGAATGGATTCGATATGAATGTATTTTGCATAACAATTATCTTTGAGCCATGTAAAACTTTTTCAAACATCAAGGAATAGAATGAAATTAGTCATCAGTATAATGATTTTGATGAGTTTGCTGATTGGCGGTACTTTAAACGCTTTTCAGTATTTACGAAAAGACAACGACGGAATGAGATACTATCAGTGTCTAACCAGCGGGACAAGTGGTATCATTCGTATCAAGGAAGTCGCTCAGGACGTATACATTGTCTGGGGGGGGGTCTATATCGGTAAAATTAAGGCTGATACGGCTCATGACGCTGTTAGATATGCCTGTGACGGAGTTAAACGTTCAAAAACGACCAACATTCCCTCCAATGATTCCAGGAAAGAATAAATTTTGATTACTGACCCAAATTGAGCGGTCCGCATTTCGCACCGTTTAATATTGGTTTAAGCTTTACAAGCCATTAAGACCTGATTGGGCAAAAGAGGCTCGGGGGTTCGCCTCTCAGGTAAATATAACAACCGGCAACCCATCGGCATTTCGAGCTGCTCATACAATTGAAAGGCTTTATTGGTATAGGTTTTTGATAGATGGATCGGCAAAAAGAAGGAAGGCTTTAATTCCTTTAGTAACTCATTAACGTCTCTGACTGATAAATGACAAGTGCTTAAAGCTCTGGAGTGATTCTCGTTGAGGTAGGTACACTCGCTGATCAAAAAAGTGATATTCTTCATCAATAAATTGATTTTATGTCTATTATCGTTATTAAAGGCAACATCGCTGATATAACCGACGCTTAACTTGGGCCGGTTGGCTTTTAACTGCTGGTACAGTTCATTTGTATCGGTTATCTTGACTCTAAAAGTCGCGCCTTCAGAATTCCTATCTAACCACAAAGGTTTTTCCCCTAATTTGTTTTCAATAAATTGAATTTTTAAATCATTAATCCAGAACCCTTTTTTATATCCGGAACGCGAGAGCTTCTCATCTGAAAGACGGAAAGGGAGTTTTTCTTCGATGTGGTAGACGGCGACAGGTATTTTGTGGTCACAAAGTACAGCACTGACACAAGCAAATTTATTTTCATAAATCAGTTTGTGAGAAAGTGATTTCTCATTAAGATAACTCATCTTAAATCCTTCAGGGCCAGAGAAATGAAACCTTTTTAAATGACCATCATAAATCTCAGAAACGATAAAGTGACAATAGTGTTTTTCTGTCAAATTCCAGTCATAGGAATTTAACTTGTTATTAAACTTGTCGGTAATGCCTGGAGGCCCGAATAGTTGGATAGTTTTAGGAGATACAAGAACACTTCTGATGAACTTGTCAACGCCCATGAAATGATCCATGTGGGCATGAGTGATAAATAGGGCCTCCACAGATTTCAGGACCCTTTTCGCAATATGCTGTGCTTGGCCTAAATCAAAAAGCAAAGACTTGCCGGTAGGTCTGATCTGAAGAAAAAAAGCCGGATCATCCAGAAGCCCTCCATAAAATATCGGCATAATAAAGTGAAAGGGAAATGAGGGCTGCATGAATAAAGTTGATTTCTTGATTAATAAGATTTTTTTTCAAGTGAATTCATTCAGCGTATTTTGATAGATCAAAAGGTCTTTTTCGGAAAAGCAGACGAACAAAACATGCTTGATGGATTTAAATCTTTTTAGTTGCTCAAGGATTGTCTTGACAGCGATACGAGACGCGTCTTCTATGGGATAGCGGTAAACTCCGGTACTGATGGAAGGAAAGGCGATGGACTCCAGTTGTTTTTCAGCAGCAATTTGCATAGAATTGACATAACATGACTTCAAAAGATCCGCCTCCCTCATTTCGCCCCCTTTCCAGACAGGGCCGACAGTATGGATGATCCATTTGCTGGGAAGTTGGTAGGCTTTGGTGATTTTAGCTTGACCGGTGGGACACCCTCCTAGTGATTTGCACTCTCTAAGGAGTTCAGGGCCCGCCGCCTGATGGATTGCGCCATCCACCCCACCGCCCCCCAATAAGGATTCGTTTGCAGCATTGACGATTGCATCAACAGCAAAAGTTGTAATATCACCCTCTAAAATTAATATTTTATCGATCATTCGTTGAGTCTATTTTTGGTTATGAAGTAGAATTCGGCAATATTAATCTTAGTAATATAATATACCAATCTGGGTTTAATTGAAAGAAAAATAACCAATCAATCTAAGCGAAACAATAAAATATTAATAAAGCCCGCTGTCTTTACAATTTGTTACAATTTCTTTCTTTTCATACAGGATTTATTGATCGATAATAACCTAGTATTATATGTAATTATGATATTTAATTATAACCCATTCACCCAAAAAACCGTTAATGCCTTTTCGTTCCATTAAAAAGATTAAAGGATCCTTGTTTTTTAAATTATTGTTTTCAATTATAGTTATTGGGATTCTTATTCAGATTTTAATCACTGTTTTTTTCAGAGGAACTTTTCTAGGTAGGCAAAAGGACCGGGTTCACCAGCATTTATCAAATTATGCCAATTATATTGTCAAAGATATTGAATCTCAAAAAACCATGGAAGATATCAGTCGTTTTGTTAAGGGACATGGTCTAAGAGTTCGCTTTGAAGGAAAACAGATCGCATGGTCTACCGATAAATCGATCCCGGGATTTTTACAAGTCAGGAGGCGTCATCATATGATGGATAATGAATTTCATCCAATTCATTACAAGGATGATTTCTATCTACTTTACCAAAATCAGAACGGAATCTATCTCATTTCCTCGGATGCCAATTCTGGTTTCAGCCGTGCTTTGTGGGGTTTGATTCTATCCTTGGTCGGAATAACGTTTTTCTTGATTTTTTTTCTGATCATTGTGAAAAGGACATTAAACCCGTTAAAATATTTAATGAAGGGAGTTACTGAAGTCAGCACTGGGAATTTTGATTACCGAATTCAAAAAACAGGTAAAGATGAATTGGGAGAGCTTTCAAGAGCCTATAATTTTATGGCACAGCGGATTTCAGAGATGTTGCATATGAGAAAGCAACTACTATTGGATGTGAGTCATGAATTGCGATCACCCATAACGAGAGCTAGAATTGCCCTGGAATTTCTTGAAGATGGTAAGCCGAAGTCAAATATTCTTGAGGAACTGGATACCCTTGAAAGTATGACGTCGGAAATCCTTGAGTCTGAGCGTTTGGAAAGCGGATTTGGTGTTTTAGAACAGGTTAGAACAGATGTATTTGATATGATAAATCGCTTCATGCGGCCCTATATTGAAAATGGACATGTCCAAATAACCAAAGAGACTTCCAAGCTAATTTACTCACCAGTCGATGAAAAAAGATTATCGATTGCCTTTAAAAATATAATAGAAAACTGCCTTAAATATTCAGACACTCATGACAATCCTGTTCAGATACTGATCGATTCGGATGACCGGGTTGTCAAGATCGAAATCATTGATCATGGAAGTGGTATTCCAGAGGAGGATATTCCCTTCATATTTGAACCTTTTTACCGAGTAGACAAGTCAAGAAATATCAATACAGGAGGCTATGGCTTAGGGTTACATCTGGTAAAAAAAATCATTACAGCCCACAAGGGGGAAATATCGATTCGTAGCGAACTAGAAAAAGGAACCACAGTGATTATTTCCCTGCCTTGCGATAAAAATGAATTATATTGATAATCTTCCCTAACGATTGCCCTCTTCTAATCCAATAAAATAAATTACACCTGTAGATGTTGATTGACATTGATTAAAATGGCAATCAATTAATAAATATTGAGCTTTAGTCGAAAATCTTTCCATAATAAGCTTCACAAATTATCATTGAATTAACTATATTATAAGAAAAGTTAATTTTTATTTTCCGAATCAGGACTCTCTAAATTCTAAAGAGTCGAATATTGATTGAATATTTTTATTTTATTGAAAGATTGTAAATCTTTGTTAAAATATTAAGTTACGACAAAAAGGATTCCTTAATAAAAATAAGATAAACCGAATTAAATTACA
>JAOUME010000023.1 GCA_029881655.1 Deltaproteobacteria bacterium
TAGTGTCGTTTCTGAGGTCTTCAAGCGGTTTTTTCAAAAACAGGTAAATGGATTTGACCGGGCCGTCGGCACTGATGGAGAGATCGGGCAGGATGAAGTAGATGTCGGGGTTAAGCGCATATTCAAATGACGAGATAACCGAACAATCGATTTCCCCTCGATTCAGCTTTTGATTCAGCTGGGTTACCTTGTCAAAAACCAATTCGCAGTCTACTTTTATTTTGTGGCTTGATATCCCGTAAAAGACGGGCAGAACGTTTAAGACGTCAATAACTCCCAGTTTTAGCATTTTCGTTATATTAATCCGGTTATAGCTATCGATAAGAAATGAAAAAATATCAGCCTGGCAATATTGTTGACGCTGCGGTCCTCTCGACCGGCGATGAAGTTTTAACGGGTGACGTGGTTGATTCCAATGCCGCCTTCATGTCTAAAGAGTTAACCTTGCTCGGGGTTTGTGTCCAGCAAAAGCGAACAGTTGGAGACGACCTGGAGATGATCATGCGGACCATCAGCGACCTTTCTAATAGTCATCGCATTTTGGTGGTTAGCGGTGGCATGGGCGCAACCCTGGATGACCTGACGGTTAAAGCCGCGTCCCTGGTCTCAGGCAGACCACTAATAGAAAACGGGATCGTCCGGGAGCATTTGACGGCAATCGAGATAAAAAGGCAGATTAACCTGGACCATATCAGGGAAAGACAATGTCTTTACCCCGAGGGTGCCAAGATACTGGCCAATTCCATTGGAATTGCTCCCGGGTTTTATATGAAAATCAACCGGGCAGATTGTTATTTTTTACCCGGCGTCCCAAAAGAGATGCGCAACATGTTTCTTCAGGAGGTTTTAGGGGATTTGAAAAAGAATTTTCAATTTGACGATACTCGTGAGTCGATGCGCTTTTTTTTGTTTGGTATAGGAGAAAGCCAAGCGCAGGGGAGGCTGTTAAGAGAACTGCCGAGCGAGTTATTAAATCCTTTCAAATTGGGCTTTCGGGCCGATTCGCCTTTTGTGGAGGTTAAGCTGGGCTTAACGGGCTCGGCAGATCCAGAACACATTGAAAAAACCAGATCGGCCTTGAGTGAATGTTTCAAGGATTATATCTTCAGTCATAGTCAACCACTTAATGTCGAGTTGGTCGAGCTTTTGAGACAAAAGCAATTGAGTCTGGTGTTGGCGGAATCCTGTACAGGCGGCAGGATCGCTTCTTTAATGACCGAGGTTCCGGGTGCGTCTGAAGCCTTCAAGTGCGGCTTGGTAACCTATTCAAACCAGTCAAAGGAAATGTTTTTGGGAGTCAAAAAAAAATGCCTTGATCGCTTTGGTGCTGTTAGTCGAGAGGTCGCAGAAAGCATGGCAAGAGGGATTCTTGAAACGGGAACTGGAGATATGGCGATTGCTGTGAGCGGGATCGCTGGCCCAGGTGGCGGCACGACTGAAAAACCGGTTGGAACGGTTTTTATCGCCTTTGGATCAAAAAAGAATCTCGAAACCAGAAAGCTGATTTTTCCATTTGGGAGGACATATTTTCAAAAACTCGCCAGTTATACTGCGATTGACTTGTTGAGAAGGAAAATATTAGGCCTTAGGACCAATATCCCTTATTACTTCGATGACCTCAGCAAGACAAATTTTAGTTAAAAAGGTTGACTTGGTTTCTTCCATGTGGTGAGATTGCAGATTAACAACCATAATTACAATCATTTTTCAGGATTAAAATGGAGATCAAGGTCGTCAACAATCAGGTAGATAGAGCGATGAGGGAGCTTAAACGGATGTTGATTCGCGAGGGGCTCTTTAAAGAACTAAAGAAAAGAAGGTTTTATTCCAAGCCTTGCGTAAAAACCAAACTCAAAAGAGAAGAAGCCGAGAAGACAAGGCATAAAGACCGCAAGCGAGCCGTCGCTAGGGCGAGAAACTTTCTTTAAGCTTAAAGATTAAGGTATAGAAAAAGCTCAGTGCCTATTTTACCGGGAACAGGGGAGCGTCTCCTGTTTAGTCATTTAAACGGGCATATTTTCCAGTAAGAATTTTCACGCTGGCGCATTCTTCATGATCAAGAGGGTTGATATAACCCTCTGCCCTAAAATAGTTAAGAAATTCGTTTTGAAAAATCTCCACCAAATCATCATTGGCAGGCGCAACTCCCAATTGCTCCTTTAAAGTGGTAATCCTGTTATTTAGCAATTGAGAATTCTGCTCCAGCTTCCATATTTTTTTCCATAATTCAAAATCGATGTCCAATAAGATTGATCCATGCTGGAAGAATCTTTTTTTTCTTCTGTGTTGCGCGCTGCCGATGATCTTTTTATTTTTGACGCTCAACTCGTAATTGGAAATTTCGTTGAAACAAATCGAAGATTTGTTTAGTTTGGGATTAAAAGGACTCATCGCTGGATCTAAACCCAGTTTTTCCATGCTCCTTAAAAGAGGTTCACAGATTATCTGGTAGGTCTCGGTGATCTGAGGCGGGAAAAAAGAGACATCGGCGGCGAAACAATAGGTCAACTCTAGGTGATGTAAGACCGCCTGACCACCTGAGAGTCGGTGAAAGATTGGGATTTTATTGTTTTTACAATAGTTGTAGTCTATGTCATCGGGGAGGGTAGGCGATTTTCCCAGGGACAAGCTGGCCTGTGACCAACAATAAAAGCGCAAGGCCGGGGTTTCCATGGAGAGCATTAACTCGTCGGTTGCCATGTTGGTTAAGTGATCAGCGGTTATAAATGGGATGACTCGGATCAAAGGAAGTTGCGGTTGATTAATGGACATCTTAGTTATGAAGAATGTGAATAAGCCAAATAAAAGGATCCATAAACCTGACTGGTTAAAAATCAGGATTCCCTCTGGGGACAATTTTATCAAGATTAAAAATTTTCAGTCCGGGCTGGGACTGAGCACCGTCTGCCAGGAGTCGGCCTGTCCCAATATGGGGGAATGCTGGTCAAAAGGGACCGCCACCTTTATGTTGATGGGCGATAGTTGCACCCGCACCTGTGGATTTTGCGCCGTCAATAAAAATAAGCATCCCCCTTTGCCGGATTCTGGGGAGCCTGAAAAAATCGCGCAGACAATCGGGCAAATGAATTTAAAATATGCGGTTCTAACCAGTGTTGACCGGGATGATTTGCCGGATTTGGGCGCAGGGCATTTTTATCAGTGTGTCAGGTCCATCAAAAAAGAGAGACCTCAAGTTAAAATCGAGCTGCTGATCCCAGACTTTCAGGGGAAAAGTGAATGTTTAGCCTTGATAGTCGAGTCTAAAGCGGAGGTCATCGCTCATAATCTGGAAACGGTCCGCTCGTTGACCCCGAAGGTCAGAGACCCCCTAGCCGGGTATGACCGATCACTGGAAGTGCTTGATAACATAAAAAAATATAACCCGCAAGCATTAACAAAATCTTCGTTGATGCTGGGGCTTGGGGAAGATGAGAATGAAATATTCGAAGCTATGGAGGATTTAAGGGCGGTTGGCGTGGATTTTCTGACCCTGGGTCAATACCTTCAGCCGGCCAGAAATAAACTCAAGGTGAAAAAGTACCTTACGCCGGAACAGTTTTCCGAGTTTAAGCTTCGGGGACTTGAAATGGGTTTTGCCTATGTCGCCAGTGGACCTTTGGTTCGCAGTTCTTATCAGGCTGGGATTTATTATTACCAGGCGACAAAGGCCAAAACATTTCAGGGGATCAAGTGAGTATCAGGAGGGGCCTTGATGGACTGATGAAATTATTTCCTTGTCCAGCTTGGTGTTTTCAGTGCAGACGATTCATCACGGAGGAACTTCAAAGCCCTTGTCAAAGCCTTTGTCTCGATTGCGTAGGGATACTGCCGGGGATCGAGCAAACCTATTGTCTCGCTTGCTGCAAACAACACCCTTTTGAGCATTGTAAGACCGTATGGTCAGATGAAATAGGCCATCTGCGATCTTTGTTTTGGTATCAGGAACCGCTCAATAATTGGGTCACCCAACTTAAATACTCGAGAAATTTTAATGCCGGTCGGGTTTTATCAGAGTTGGTTCGACTCTGGAGCCTAGAGAATGAGAGCTATTTTTTAAAATATGATTTTTTACTGACGGTGCCACTTCACTGGCGGCGGTTTTTAAAGCGGGGTTTTAATCAGACCCAATATCTGCTTAGTGCTCAAAACAAGCTCAAGCCAAATACGAATTTAATCCAAAAGATCCGGCATACACCACATCAGGCTGGTAAAAGCTCAAGGGAAAGGGAAATCAATCTCCATCAATCTTTTGCGGTTACAAAAAAATTCAAAGGCGAAAGAATCCTGCTTTTTGATGATGTCTGTACGACAGGACAGACACTTAAGGAGATTTCAAGAAACTTAATGGAAGCCGGAGCCAGTAAAATTGACGCTTTGGTTTTGTGCAAGACTCGGGGTGAGCGTCTTTGAAAGAATAAAAAGGAACTTAACCTTTGTAGCGGCGGATGTTGATCGGTGAGTAAAAAAACCTTAAAATTTCATCGAATTTATAACCTTCCTCGGCCATTTCCTTTGCCGCCCATTGACAGAGTCCGACTCCATGCCCATGCCCCTGCCCCCTGAAATGATAACCCCCCGGTATTTTAACCACTTCGAACATGAGGCTCTGGAATTTTCTGTATCCTGCGGCTTTTCTGAAGTTGGAAGCAAGAAGGGTGTAGTTGGTTTTGCCGGTAAAAAGCAATTCGTAGGCACGGTTGGAAGAAGTTTTCTCGTTGATGACAATATTCTGGATATTATTGGTATAAATGCCGTTTTTTCTGAGTATTTTCCTTATTTCTGCGTCGGACAGGCTAGTTTCCCAATAATAGCGCGGGTCGTTTTTCCCAAAGGGCACCTCTTTGATTTTTAGGTATGGTAAGGAATACTGCCAAAGATTCCCGGGGTCTTCAGTCATTCCGCCACAATTGGAATGATAAAAAGTTTGAGCCAATTTTCCCCGGTAGTCAACGACCATGCCCTGCGTGGCGTTAATGGCGAATTTTCCTCTGGAATCAGAGATATCAACTCCATAATAGACTTGGTCCGAATGGTCCGACGTCAGATGCCAGGGGTTGTTTTTTCTCTGTTGCCTTTTAAAAAGCGCAAAGGTTCGGGCGATGACCGATTGCGCCTTGACGACCTCCATGTTCCATTTTGTACTGATTTCGGCGTTTAGTACACCTTCGAGGTACAACTCCGTCGGGATGTGGTTAATGATGTAGAGGCCATTTTTATATGGTTTGACCTCGATATCTCCAAGATAACGTTTTTTAGACTTGGAGCCTTTTTTTTGAACCTGAATATAACCCCCTGATGAAATCATGAGGGAACCACGATGACGGATTTGATTATCGATCTTGATACTGTTAGAGTTAAGAGGGGAGATGGTGATTTTTCTGGCTTGCCATTTGTTGAGAGTCATCCCTTCGGCCCTAAGGCCGTTAATATCAGAAAGAGTAACCGGACTTGAGGTCTTAAAAAGCAGGACCTTTAAAATGGGATTGTTGTATCCGGCAAATGCATTTTGAGCAAATACACTCATCAAGATAATAAGCACCAAGGTAATGATTCGTCTCTGCATAAATATGGTGTCCTTAGAAAAAAAAGAGTTCAATGTAAATAGTCGTATATTATGTTTCTCGAATCACCCTGAGTAATTTATTTTTCCCCTGAGCGACCGTTTCACCATGAAGAGAGATCTTCCAGTTCCCCTTGTTCTGCCTGATTAAGTCGAAAATAGTCTGTATCTGATAGCGGTTAAGTATCTGAACTTGATGGAATAATAAAAATCGATGGATCAGTTCTTTCGCAAAAAGGGCCGGCAAATCACGTATCATCTTAAAATTCAAACATTCTATCTGATAGCATTCTTTAGGTACATAATGGTGAAAGACCTCTTCCAACTCCTCTATTTCATTATATAATCCCAGGAATTTTTCTTCAAGTTTTCCGCCAGCGCATTGATGCATGATCGGGACCAGTTTATTGCGGATTGTATTTCTGGTGTAGTCATCGGACAGATTAGATGAATCTTCCATCCATTCCTGCCGTATACTGTTTAGAAATGTAATCAGATTACTTTTTGTATAGCGCAAAAGAGGCCTGATATAAGGAAGATTGATGTCCTGGATGGGGTTGAGGGAATAAACAGAACTGCCTCGAATCAATCTCCAGACCTGTGTCTCCATCAGATCATTTAGATGATGCCCCAGGGCTATCTTGTTGAATCGCAACTGTTTTAAAAGTTCCTGCAGTTTGTTATATCTCCAGATCCTTGCTTTGTTTTGTAGATCGTTCTGGTCTTTTAGATGATCGGTCCGGATGATGTCGATAGGTATACTCAGGTGATTCGCCAGTTTTTCTAGGAAAATTTCTTCTGATGCGCTTTCAGGACGAATGCCATGATTAAAGTGAACCAAGCGGATTTCAAAATCGATTTTACTCTGGAAATTTAACAGAATATGAAGAAGACTAACTGAGTCGACGCCACCGCTAACACTAATAAGAATTTTATCTTTTGACAGGATCAGATTTCTCTGTGTGGTCGATTGAAAAACCTGATAGCTGAAACTATCCATATGGGCTTGGTTGCGTGATTATAATTAAACAGATAAAATAGTTAAAAAATTAAGGATGCAAAGTGGTTGCCAGAAATGTGTTGAAATATTTATATATATAATACAACCAATATAGATATTTCGGGTTAAAGAGACATTTTGAATATTTCGATAAACATTAGCAGCTCAATATTTCAACCCGAAAATAATCCAAAATATAACTTGCGTTCAAAATTTACTTTTTTAAGCTTATTATTGTTTCTTCTTATACCCGGCTTGGTTTTCGCGGGTGGAAGTGACCTTGATATGCCTTGGTGGGGATGGGGGATTATCCTTTTTCTGACCACCTTTATTATCGGACTTTTCGGAGTTTTGGCCGGTATCGGAGGTGGTGTGCTTTTCGTCCCTCTTGTGAGTAGTTTTTTCCCGTTTCATATCGATTTTGTTCGTGGAGCGGGTCTTTTGATCGCATTGGGCAGTTCTTTGGCGGCGGCGCCGACGTTACTGAAGAAAGACCTGGCGAGCTTGAAGCTGGCGATTCCTGTAGCTTTGATCGCATCAGCGTTCTCGATCGTCGGAGCGATGATCGGTCTTTGGCTTTCGAGTGTCAATCCGGCTTTTATCCAAGGGAGTCTTGGCGTATTAATCTTGATGATCGTGGTCATCATGCTGATGGCTAAAAGCTCGATCTACCCTGTGGTCAAAGAAGGAGATTATTTGGCGGGGCTTTTAGGTTTGAGCGGAACCTATAAAGAGGGAGCCACTGGTAAGGAGGTCAGATGGACGGTTCATCGGACGGCAATCGGACTTTTTTGTTTTGTGCTGGTTGGGGTTTTGGCGGGGATGTTTGGGCTTGGAGCTGGGTGGGCCAATGTGCCGATTCTGAATTTACTTATGGGAGCACCCTTAAAGATCGCGGTTGCCACCAGCAGCTTTTCACTTTCTATTACCGATACGACGGCGGCTTGGGTCTATTTGAATAAGGGGGCTGTGTTGCCTATTATCGTGGTGCCTTCGATCATGGGTATTATGGCAGGCGCCAATATCGGGGCCAGGATATTGCCCAGGGTTAAGCCAACCTTGATTAGAAAAATGGTAATTATCGTTTTGCTTTTAGCCGGAGTGCGTTCAATTCTCAAGGCTTTTGGGATCTAGGAAGAAATGATGACGCAACTGGACTATAAAAATTCGTCTTTTCAAAACACATACGCTCAAATACTCAATTGGGGAAGTGCCTTAGGTTTGATCTGTATGCTGATCACTTTTGCGCTTTATGCCTTCGGTATTTTAGAGCCTCTGGTAAGTTTCGAGAAACTGCCTGAATATTGGAGTCTGCCGTTATCTGAGTATTTGGAGAAAAGCGGCGCGCCCGCAGGTTGGGGGTGGGTTGAGAATCTAAGCCGGGGAGATTACTCCAACTACATCGGTATCGCAATATTAACTAGTATGACCTTTGTTTGTTATATCGGGTTATTCTTCGACCAGATCAGGCAGCGAAAAATTCTGATCACAATCCTGGTTGTCATTGAACTGGTCTTGTTCATTGTCGCATCTTCAAATCTTTTGTTCCCGGTCGGGCACTAATGAATAAATCAGGTCTTGAGCAAGATATTATCGATGAGCCGGACTTCGCCGAAATTAACCGCCAGCGAGATCAGAATCTCTCCTTGAATTTCAGTCAGGGGAGCGAGGTTGACTGCGTCGTTGAGCGAAACGTATTCTATTTCAGCGGAATGAGATTCTTGAATGGTTTTCTCGATCAAAGCCTCGATTTTCCCTGAATTCCTTTCGCCCTTTAAGATGCTTTCCTTGCCTTTCATTAAGGCCTGAAACAATATTTTAGCCTCATCTCTTTCATTTGCGCTTAAGCGGGCGTTTCTGGAACTCATTGCCAAACCATTTTTTTCACGAATTGTTGGGCAAGCGATGATCTCGATATCAAAATTCAGATCCGCGACCATTTTTTTTATGACTATCAACTGCTGGGCATCCTTCTGACCGAAGTAGGCTCTGTGGGGTCTGGCAATATTAAAAAGCTTGGCCAGGACCGTTGTGACACCTTCGAAATGTCCTGGTCTAAAGTGACCCTCAAGGTAATCGGTGATTTTATCCACCTTTACCTTCGATGAAAAATCAGTGGGATAAATCTCGTTGTTCTCTGGCATAAAAACCAAATCGATCGGGTATTGACTCAGCAACTCCAAATCCGTTTTGACACTTCTGGGGTAGTTGATAAAATCGTTACCCTGGTTGAACTGCTTTGGGTTGACAAAGATACTGACGATGACAAGATCGTTTTCTTTAACCGCTCTTTTAACCAGGGACAAATGTCCTTCGTGCAGATAGCCCATTGTCGGGACAAACCCGATGGATTTCCCGGGATTTTGATTTTGAAAATCTCTGACACAAGAGATTGTTTTTGCGATTTTATGATTGGGCATGATTTATTGGAGATTGAATTATTTTAAAGCAACCGTTTTTGCTTTTTAAAAAAGGCAAAGTTAATTATTCTGCAAAAGTCACCTCGGATAAAAAAAACATGATTAGTCATATTTGACAGCAAAACTCAGATGATCATTTGAAACCCTTTATGTTCCCCGCCCAGTTGGGGAGGGGCATTGTATCGATTGTTTATTGTTGCAATGGGGTGTGAAAATACTAGACTGGGAATTTATAAATTTTACCCCAACCGATTTTAAAAAATGTTTAATGAGTAAGTTAAAAGAAAAAAAAGGCGTGCTTTTAATTAATCTTGGCAGCCCTCAGTCACCCGATGCTGATTCCATCCGGGAATTTTTGGATGAATTTTTAATGGATCCATTGGTATTGGATATCCCTTTTTTAATGCGCTGGTTCTTGGTAAAGCGTATTATCCTTCCAAAAAGACCACAAGCGATAAAAGAAAAATACGAAAAAATCTGGGATCAACAAGGCTCGCCGTTAATGTCTCATTCCATCAACCTATCAATTGGAGTTCAAAAGCAGTTATCTGAGGATTATCTGGTTTTACTTGCGATGCGCTATGGGAATCCTTCGATTAAGACAGCCTTACTGGAATTTCAAAAACAGAAAATCGATCGAGTCCTGATTTTACCGCTTTTCCCGCAATACGCAGGCGCAACGACAGGTTCGGTTTTACGGAAGGTCAATAAAGACGCCAAAAAAATTAAGTTACGATCAAGCCTAAAAATGATAAAGTATTTTTATGATCGGTCTGGTTTCTCTACTCTTTGGGCTGACAAACTGAAAGCGGCCGCTGATTTCAAGCCAGAGCATGTCCTTTTTAGTTTTCATGGTTTGCCGGAGAGTCAAATTAAAAAAGCCGACAGATTAAGAAATGGTTGTCTTGTCAATCCGAGTTGCTGCGATTTACAATCAGAGGAAAACCGATTGTGCTACAGGTACCAGTCTTTTCAGACGACTAGAAATATTGCCGAGGAAATGGGATTTGGACCATCAGAATATTCCACCGCTTTTCAATCGCGAATGGGAAAAGACAAATGGATTGAGCCCTATACCGATGAAACCATTTCTCAACTGGCTAAAAAGGGCATCAAAAGGCTTATGGTTTTATGTCCGTCTTTTGTGGCTGATTGTCTGGAAACTCTGGAAGAAATCCAAATCCAGGAATCTGAAAATTTCAGAAAAAACGGGGGGGAGAAGTTGAAATTGGTCTTATCCCTAAATAGTGATCAGAACTGGGTTGATTGGCTTTCTCAAATAATACGTGATGAATTTTAATTGAATAAGGATTATGCGGGTCAGGCTTGGCTACTTTGCTTAGTTTCGCCTGGAGGTGATTCCTGCGATCCTTTACCACTGATGGATTCGCTTAAGGAAATCAGCTTATGGGTATGGTTGTTCGCTGACTCGGTGAAGACATGATTTTTGGACATATCTTTTTGAATGACGTATTCGGCAGCTTTGATGGCGGTGCTAATCATCTGTTGTTGTTCGGAGGGATCAAATAGTCCAAAAGTCATTTCAGCGATAAAAGCGAGATTAAAAAACGGATCTGATTCGTAGACCTGATAAATGGCTTGTCCGTCCATTTTCTGGGTTGCTGCGTGGTTTTCCTTGACGATCGTCATGGCGATCTTTTTCATCTTTTCCTGCTCTCCCTCCTGGGCCGCTACTTTAAACCTTGAGAAAAGACGAACTGATTGGATCGATACTTTCCTTAAATAAAGCGCGCGATTATTGCTGGGGATCGCGTCTAGGATCAGGTCAACCAGACCGTTTAAAATCGGAATCCTCGCAAAGGCGATTGAAAGCGCGTATATATATGCTATGAATTCACTGGCGGTACCAATTCCAACATTTTCTTTTAAGGTTCCCTGTTCGATATGAGAACAGGCTTTCCTTAAATCCATGATAGACAAGGAAGTCGTGTAATGAGAGGTTTTTAATTTTTTCTTTAAATGCGCAGTGATGTTGATCGTTTTAGCCTTGTCCTGGGATAAAAAATCGCAAACCCGCATAGAGTTGGTTATCCTCCCTTTGTAGCTTTCAAGCCGGGGGTCGTGACGGGTTATGTCGTATTGTTTAATTTGATACCTTTTAAAACGGTCCAGCATGATATAATAAATCTTGAAAAAATTATCACAGTTGTAAACGCTGATACCATCACTTAAAAGGCACATCGCCGCTTCTTTTGTCGCGTTTTTTAGTCCCGCTAAAATATGATCCTGGTTGCTGGAATTCATCACCATCCCATGAGTGCATATCGCTGACAGCATCAGAAGGTTGGGGTTGTTCGGGTAGTCTTTTTTAAGGCTTTGGACTTTCGTTCGGGTGTTGCCGGGTTGCTGGATGGCAACTTTTCTCAGTTCAGCTATTTCCTCATCGGTAATTCCTTTTTTCTTGAAAATCCCAAAAAGACCAGAACTGCTTTTTTTTGATTTTAGGATAGGACTCTCCATTTCCCAGAACTTGTCGCGGTCGGGATCTGGGATAGTGATCGCACTTTCAATTTTTTTGATGACCTCAGGATCAGTACTGACTGGAGCTGTTTGTTTTTCTTGCTCTTCTGATGCGTTTTCCGGTTGCGCCTGTCCTGATGTGCTTGCTTCGGCCATAGATATAACAATATCAGTGATGTTTATTATTAATAGGGTTTTAAATTTATTCTATCAATTTACATTGTTTTATATAATAGGGAAACCTGAAAATAAAAAAATGTTTAATTTTCTAGCTTTTATCATTAATTTGGCTAAAACTTAACAAGTTTGGATATGCCAATCCAGGGAAGTTGGTTAAGCCGATTCGATCTGGACAAGCTTTAAAGACTGATGCAATATGATTTAATTGGAATTATGACTTGTCAGTGTTTGAAGCGGCGATCTATTCTTTTTATGAAACAAAAACTCATTGACCCCGCTTTATTTCATAAAAAAGGTATTGGTGTTATTGAGGGTGATTATACAATAAAAAGGGGATTAATATGACGGATAGATTTTGCTTGGATGAGTGATGCAGGTTCACATTATAATCAAGGGTAAAGTCCAAGGAGTGTCTTATCGGTATTATACTGAAAGGGCGGCATTAAAGCTGAGGCTTAAAGGAACGGTGATGAACCTTCAAAACGGCGATGTAGAGATTTATGCGGAAGGAGAAGATCAGGTGTTAAAGGAATTGATCGATTGGTGCTGGAAAGGGTCTCCCGCGGCAGTGGTGTCCAATGTTGTTGTTAATGAGGTTCACGTCGAAAAAGAGTTCATCTTGTTTCATACCATTTATTAAGATAAAGTTATTATGAAGACGTTACAGGTCAGCATCGCAAAGGATCACTATCAATACGCGATCAAGATCGGAGAGAGTATTTTAGAAGAAAGCATGGCCGACCTTTTTAGGAATTACTCTGAGAAAAACGTTTTCATTGTCACCAACGAAACGATACTGGGTTTTTATCCTGATTTTATTAAAAGATATATCCCCGAGTCGTTAAAAGCCCATCTTTTGGTCTTGCCTGATGGAGAAAAGTACAAAAACGCCGACATTCTAAAGCGGATCTATGATTTCTTGACAGAAAACAGGGCTAATAGGAGAAGTTATTTATTGGCTTTCGGAGGAGGCGTAATCGGGGATATGACCGGTTTCGCCGCGGCGACATTCATGCGGGGGATGTCCTATATCCAGATTCCAACCACCCTTTTATCACAGGTTGACAGCAGTATCGGCGGGAAAACGGGGATCAATCACCCTGCGGGAAAAAACTTTATCGGGGCTTTTAAACAACCTCTACAGACGATAATTGACACCAGTTTTTTAAAAACCCTGCCCATGAGAGAATTTAAAGCGGGTTACGCGGAACTCCTAAAACATGGTTTAATCAAGGATTCATATCTCTACCAGATTTTAAGGGGAACCGATATGAAATCATTGAGTGAAAATAAGGAGCTTTTGACCGATTCGATTTACCGTTCATGCGAAGTCAAAGCGAGAATCGTTGAGAGCGATGAGATGGAATCAGGCCTAAGAGCGGTCTTGAATTATGGGCATACATTAGGACACTTTATCGAGACCTATACAAAATATAATAGGTTTCTTCATGGAGAAGCGGTTATCGCGGGAATGGAATTCGCCAGTTATTGGTCATATAAAAACCATTATTTGGACAGGGATTCCTATTTGGATATAAAACGACACCTCTTGTCTCTAGAAATCAATCTGAAGCTTGGAAAGATAAAAAAAGAAGATTTTATCGAGATTATTGAACACGATAAAAAAAATACTGATGAAGGAATCCATTTTATTGGTTTGCGTGGTATCGGGAAAGCTGATATATTTGAGAAAATTTCCGCTGAAAAATTATGGTTTTATTTCCAGGAAATGGTTACAATGGAACCAGGCGTTTTAAGAATTGATTGATTATCTTTGTGATGGTATCGAAATGAAAAGAATATTACTAGGGAACGAAGCGATTGCCTGGGGCTTGATCAACAGTAGCGTTGATGTTGTGTCGGGATACCCTGGGACCCCTTCCAGCGAAATCCTCTCCACCTATCAGTTCATTCAAAGGCAATTTAATATTGAAGCGTTTGCGGAATGGTCGACAAACGAGAAAGTTGGCTTTGAAGTGGCTTATGCTGCGGCAGTCGCCAATAAGAGAAGTTGCGCGACAATGAAACAGGTCGGGCTGAACGTAGCCAGTGACGCTTTAATGAGCGCGGCTTATATCGGCAACAAGGGCGGCTTCGTTCTGGTTGTAACAGATGATCCGGGTTTTTACTCATCCCAGACCGAGCAGGACAGCCGGATGGTCGCAAAACAGGCGCGCATACCGGTTTTTGATCCCGCTAATCCAAAGGAAGCCTATCATTTTACCAGGCATGCGGTCGAACTGTCTGAGAAATTTGAGACACCCGTTATGCTTAGATCGTTATTAAGGGTTTGTCACTCCAGACAGATCGTTGAAATTGAAGAGCCTGACTTTAAACCCAGAGAGGGTAAGTTCGTAAAAGATGTCTCACGCTGGGCTGCGTTACCTAGGAAAACAAGGCTGATACAGGCCTACCAGCAAATGGAAAGAATCCAAGAGCTTACCCAGTACAATTGGGAAAAACTAATAAAGCCCAAGACTCTGGGCTTGAAACCTGGGAAACTTTTGATTTTGACCGCAGGAACCAGCCATAATTTCGTATTGGAGACGATGGAGAGTTTAGAACTCGCTTTTGATGTGCTGAAACTTGATATGCCCTATCCGTTGCCGATAAAAGAGATACGGTCACTTTTTGATGGCTATGAAATGGTGTTGGTGGTCGAAGAGACCACTCCCCTGATCGAAGAGCAGATCCTGACTTCAAAAGTTAAAGGCAAACTTTCGGGTGACATGCATCTGGTTGACGAGATGACTAACGACAAGCTCTTAAAGGCCTTTCAAAAAATAGGGGTCTATCAAGGAGAAAATATCTATCCTAACCTACCTTACCAAGGAGAGATACCAGACAGAGTTCCTAAGCTTTGCGCAGGATGCCCTCACCGAGATGTCTATTTTGCCTTAAAAAAAGTCTTCAAGCGAAGGGCCGTTTATCCCTCTGATATCGGTTGTTATACGCTGGGAATTAACCAGGGGGTCATCGATACGGTCTTATGTATGGGAGGCAGCATCGGGATGGCAATCGGTTTTAGCGTCGCTAAGATCAAAAAACCGATCGTGGCTACGATTGGGGATTCCACCTTTTTGCATGCTGGTATACCGCCTTTGATAACCGCGATTTATACTAAGCAGAAATTTGTTCTGGTTATTTTGGATAATTCAACAACGGCCATGACGGGAAGGCAGCCGACCGCTGAGCAAAGTCCACAGATTGACATTAAAAAAATCGTTGAGGGACTGGGATTGCAGGTTTTGGAGTATGTTTATGAAAACCAGATGGAAAAAACGGTCGATTTTTTCAAAGCAGTTCAAAAACACAGTGAGGAAAGCGAGTTGCCGACGGTCGCTCTGGTCAGGGAATTTTGTGTGCTGGATAAGCCGATGATGCTAGAAAAGCCTTTGCCGGGACAGTTTGCGACGGTTGATCAGGATTTATGTAATTCTTGCAAAAGATGTATGGTCGAATTTAATTGCCCACCTTTTTATTGGAATGATAATAAAAAGATCGAAATTGATCCCAATTTTTGTGTCGGTTGTGGGGCTTGTATGAATATCGTATGCCCGACAGACGCTTTTATCGGAGACGATAGATGAGTAAAATAAAATATCAGATTGTGGCTACGGGTTTTGGCGGTCAGGGGACGGTTTTTTTGGTCAAGCTACTTTCGATCTGCGCCCTTCATAACGGCGTTGAATGCTTGGGGACGGAAAATCATGGCATGAGCCAAAGAGGCGGTACCGTGGTTACAGATATCAAAATCGGCGATTTTTATACTCCGGTCATTAGCCTTGCTCAGGCAAACCTGATGATAGGCCTTCATCCTGAGGAAGCTTTAAGGGTGGTTCAATATCTCAGTCCATCAGGGGCGATTGTCGTTAATGCGGGAAAGGATTTTCCCAAGCTTAACCACCCTACCTACAGATTGGATGCATTTCACCTGGCGGAAAAGGGTGTTTTTAACATTCAGGCATTAAACATCTTTATGCTGGGATTCGCTATAAGCCATGTAAGTGATTTCCCCTTTAGCGTAAGAGAAATCGAGGGTGCAATTTATGAAATCAACCCCAAAATCGCGCCGATGAACCTGGAGGTTTTTCATCTCGGATTAAGCCAGTCACCTTAACCCAATGTTTTAAAAGAGGTATTATGCCGATTTATCCGGTAGAATCTTTTCAAAGAGAAAAAATTGAGCAGTTACAACTCAAAAGGCTTAAAGAAACAGCAACCAGGGTCTATACCCTGACACCTCATTACAAAAAAGTCTTTGATGATAAAGGCATTCATCCCGATGATATCAGGAGCCTTGAGGATTTGTCCCTTTTGCCTTTTACCACAAAAAAAGACCTTCGGGATCATTATCCCTTTGGACTTTTTACGGTGGGAAAGGATCGACTGGTAAGGATTCATTCATCCAGTGGTACGACGGGGAAACCGACTGTTGTGGGCTATACCCGAGAAGACATGAACGTCTGGAACGAGGTGATGATTCGGGTGTTTCAACTGGCTGGGGTCACCTCAAGAGACATTATTCACAATGCTTATGGCTATGGGTTGTTTACCGGTGGACTCGGATTTCACAGCTCAGCCGAGGAGCTCGGCGCGGCAGTCATTCCTAGTGGCGGAGGTTTCACCAGTCGGCAGGTGATGCTATTGAAGGACTTTGAAGCCAGCGTTTTGACCTGCACGCCGACTTTTGCGCTTCATCTGGCGGAAGTGGCCATTAAGGAAGGATACGATTTAAAGAAAGATTTTAAGCTGAGAGCCGGGATTTTTGGCGCCGAACCGGTCAGTGCGGGTCTTAGGGAGAAAGTTAAAAAAACATGGGGTATTCATTACTGCGAGGTCTATGGGCTTTCGGAAATTATCGGGCCTGGCGTTTCGGCCAGTTGTAGCCATAGCGAAACGATGCACATCGCTGAGGATCATTTTATCCCCGAGGTGATCGACCCAGCCACCAACGAAGCCCTGCCCTACGGTAAAAGAGGTGAGTTGGTTTTTACCACGGTTACCAAACAAGGGATTCCCCTGATCAGGTATCGTACCGGAGACCTGACCGTTTTGCATTCGGAACCTTGCGGTTGTGGAAGAACGACCGTCAGGATGGAAAGCATTATCGGAAGAACCGATGATATGATGATCGTTAACGGAGTCAACGTTTTTCCCTCACAGGTTGAACATGCTCTATCCAAACACAAGGGGGCCACTTTGAACTACGTGATCATCGCTGACAAAAAAGGTTTTATGGACAAACTGGATATCCGGCTTGAAGTTAGCGAGACTCGTTTTGTTGAGGACTCCAATCTGGCCGAAAAATTAATTGGCGAAATCGAAAAGGATCTTTTAAACAACCTCTATGTCAACGCGAAGGTGGAATTGGTAAAACCGGATTCCATTGAAAGAAGCATGGGTAAGGCTGTGAGAGTCATCGATAAAAGAACCGCCGGTTAGCAATATGGCCTACCTGGGTTGTCTCAATTTATTCGATAAGAGCGGGTTTGATATTTGAGGAGTAAAAAAGTCGGAGTGCCAAAGAATAATAGTTGTTTTTTTGACTTTAGGCTTGTTAAAAGGAGCTAAATTAGTTTAAGTAAGTAGTGTTATAAAAAAAGAAAGTACCCGATTCCGGTCATTAGATCAAAATGCGGTCTAATGATTCGCACAGAGAAATTGAGATTGATGTGGTTTGCCTGGTTGGTTTATTTTTCAAGCGGGATATCTGTTAAAAACAATCAATAGGGAGTAATAAATGAAAAAAATTTCCTTTCAAACATTATTTATTTTAGCCTTATCGTTGATCACGATGTTTTCAGTCGTATCATGTGAGAAAAAAACAACTCAGAAGCTTAAAATCGGAGCGGTCTTTTCTGTGACGGGGGGGGCTTCCTTTTTAGGCGACCCGGAGAAAAAAACGGCTGAAATGCTGGTGGAGCAGGTCAATAAGGCAGGTGGAATCAATGGGGTTCAGGTAGAACTGATCGTCATGGATACCGAAGGCGATGCTACCAAAACCAATCTAGCTGTGAAAAAACTGATGACTCAGGATAAGGTTTTGGCCGTGGTTGGTCCTTCAACCAGCGGAAACAGCATTGCGGTTATTCCTTTGGCCGAAGAAACGATGACACCCTTGGTTTCTTGTGCCGCGAGCTATAAAATCGTTAATAACCCCGATACGAACAAGCCTTACAAGTGGGTTTTTAAGACACCTCAATCAGACAGTATGGCCGTTGAGGCAATTTTCACCCATCTTCAGTCTAAGAAAATCAACAAAATCGCAATCTTAAGCGACACATCCGGTTTCGGTGCCAGTGGTCGGGCCGAGCTTCAAAGGCTTGCTAAGGATTATAACATGAGCATTGTCGCCGATGAGACCTACGGTCCAAAAGACACCGACATGACGCCACAATTAACCAAGATCAAGAAATTAAATCCTCAGGCGATCGTGAATTGGTCGATCGGCCCGACGCAGGTAACGGTTGTTAGAAACTGGAAGGATCTTAAGATGGATGGTATCAAGTTTTACCAAAGTCATGGTTTTGGAAGTTTGAAGAATGTCGAGCTTGCGGCCGGAGCGGCCGAAGGAGTCTATCTGCCATTAGGTTCGGTGGCTATCGCCGATATCCTGCCTGAGAATCATCCTCAGAAAACTGTGACCAGGCAGTATGTAAATGATTATAATGCTAAGTATAATGAGCCTCTATCATCGTTTGGCGGACATGCCCATGATGCCTTGAAGATGGTTTTCGCAGCCATTGGAAAAGCGGGTGCTGATAAAGCAAAGATTCGTGACGAGTTGGAAAAAATTAGCGGGTTTGTCGGTCAACACGGTATTTTTAATATGTCTGCTGATGATCACAACGGTTTGGATAAAACCGCCTTTAACATGCTGGTTGTCAAAGACGGCAAATGGGCTTTTGCTGATTAATCAAAGCTCTTAAAGACTTGGGGGAAATAGGGTCTATCCGCTTTTTCCCCAAGTTCACCTACCTCATTATCTGCTTTAAAAAGAAGCCTCATGGATAGTGCCTTTTTTTTTACATACTTCCTTCAGTTTGTTATCTCGGGCATTACGATTGGCAGTATCTACGCCATGGTGGCGGTGGGTTTTAATATCATCTACAACGTAACCGAAATTATCAATTTCGCTCAGGGTGAGTTCGTTATGCTGGGCGGTTTGATCATGGTGATTTTTTATAACAAGCTGGATTTGCCGATTCTGATCGCTTTTCTCATGACGGTTATTGTTGTCGCCATGATCGGATTGTTGATCGACCAGATCGTGATTAAATCGATCAAACAGCCGACGGTTCTAACCCTTATTATTGGGACGATCGCCACCTCCATCCTACTAAAGGGAGCGGCTATGTTCATCTGGGGGAAAAACCCTTATGATCTGCCCGCTTTTTCAGGGCGTGAAGCAATCAATTTTTTTGGAGCCGTGATTCAGCCACAGGCACTGTGGGTTATTGGAATTTTGGTTGTGGTTGTGGGCTTGTTGAGTTTCTTTTTTGAAAAAAGTATTATTGGCAAGGCGATGAGAGCTTGCTCTGATAATCAGGATGCGGCTTTGTTGGTAGGAATTAGCGTCAAGCGCATGATCCTGCTTTCTTTTGCTTTAAGTGCGGCGATCGGTGCGGTGGCAGGGGTCATTGTCACTCCGATTGCCCTTATGGAGTATGACCGTGGAGCGATGCTGGCGGTGAAGGGTTTTGCGGCCCTGATCCTAGGGGGACTTGGGAGTTTTCCTGGCGCTGTCATCGGTGGATTGTTACTAGGGCTTATCGAGGCTTTGGTCGCGGGCTATATTTCCTCTGGATATAAAGATGCTTTTGCTTTGGCCGTTTTATTGATTTTGCTTTTTGTTCGACCTCATGGAATTTTGGGTAACCCGACCGTTGCGAAATTCAAGAAGTTCTAACGATGTTTCATATTACGATAAAATCAAGGATCGTCTTCATCGCCATTGTTCTTATTTGTCCCTGGATTTTTTATTTGATTCCTGCCGTCTCACACTATCTTGATATTTTAATTTTCGCGGGTATCTACTGTTTGATCACCATCGGCTTGAGTCTGCTGATGGGGTATGCGGGTCAGATATCTTTAGGTCACGCGGCTTTTTTTGGTATCGGAGCTTATATATCAGGGATCTTGACCACCAAGTACGGCTTAAACCCTTGGGTTTGTATTTTGATCGCTCTTTTTGTCAGCGGATTTATCGCATATTGTATTGGCGTTCCGACCTTAAAGCTACATGGGCATTATCTTGCTATGGGGACCTTGGCTTTTGGAATCATCACTTTTATTATTTTTAACGAAGAGATTACCTACACCGGTGGTCCTGATGGGATGGGGAATATAAAGGAGCTTCAACTTTTGGGTTTTCCGATCGATACCAATATGAAATATTATTATTTGGTGTGGTTGACAGTCGTTCTGGCTTTGCTTTTTTCTGTGAACCTAATTCAGTCTAGAGTGGGAAGGGCTTTAAGGGCGATTCACACCAGTGAGGTCGCGGCTAGTTCGATGGGTGTGAATGTCGCAGGGTATAAAATCCAGATTTTCGTATTTTCCGCGATATTGGCATCGATATCCGGCTCTTTTTATGCCCATTACATCAAATTTTTAAACCCGACCAGTTTTGACCTTTTTTTCTCCATCAAGCTTTTGATAATGATCGTGATGGGCGGGATGCGAAGTATCTGGGGGGCTATCATAGGTGCGGTCATTATCGCTTTTTTGAGTTTCGAATGGTTGGGCGCCTTTCATGAATTTGAGACGCTGGCTTATGGAGCGATATTGTTATTGGTGACGATTTTTTTGCCAGATGGACTGGTTAGTTTACCGGGCAAATTCAGCGAGCAAATCAACAAATACCTATCAAAGATAAAAGCATAATAAAAAGAGACCAAATGGAGTTAATCTTATCAGTTGATAGTTTGGATGTGATTTTTGGGGGTTTGGCCGCTTTGAAGGATGTTGGTTTTACGATCCAAAAGGGAGTGATCAAGTCCTTGATTGGACCTAACGGCGCAGGGAAAAGCACCATGTTGAATGTGATCACTGGCGTTATTCAATCCACAAAAGGCGATATCCACTTTTATGGAAAAAGAATCAACGGTCTGGCGGCGCATAAAATATCCAGACTCGGCATATCGAGAACGTTTCAACATGTCGAGACTTTCGCTAAAATGTCAGTGCTTGAAAATGTGATGGTCGGTTGTCATTCTCATATGTCAGCTAATCTGCTCACTTCGGGGTTAAGCCTTTTTAATGTTCGCAGGGAAGAAGATAGGGTCAAGAATGAAGCATTGGCGTTATTGGATTTTGTGGGTTTGCTGGATAAGAAATATCAGGAGGCTTCGAGCCTTCCCATTGGGGAACAAAGGATTCTTGAAATTGCGAGAGCACTGGCGACCAGGCCGAAACTGCTTTGTCTGGATGAACCGGCAGCAGGCTTAAATGAATCGGATACGAACCAGTTCTCAATTCTGGTTCGTGAAATCAAAAAAAAAGGTATCTCCATCTTGTTGATTGAGCATGATATGAAATTGGTGATGAAGATTTCAGATGAACTGACGGTTTTAAATTATGGTCAAAAAATAGCCGAAGGGACTCCAATAGAAATTCAAAACGACCCGGTGGTTCACGAAGCCTATTTAGGAGGTTAACAGGGCAATGCTGAGTATCGAAGGGCTATGTGCCTATTACGGTGATTTGGAGGTTCTAAACAATGTTTCCCTTACTCTCAAACAAGGTCAAATCGTCAGCATCATCGGCGCAAACGGAGCTGGGAAGTCCAGTTTTTTAAAATGCATATCCGGGTTGATTTCAAAAAAAACAGGCAGGGTCATTTTCGAAGGAAATTCTATTACTAACTTCTCGGCCAATAGCATCGTCAAAAAAGGAATATCACATGTTCTTGAAGGTAGACAGCTTTTTAACCATCTGGATGTCATCGACAACCTAAACCTGGGTGCCTATTTGTTTTTCAAGAGAGGAAATAGTGGGTTAATAAGCCAGAGACGGGACGAGGTTTTTGATCTTTTCCCGATTTTAAAGGAGAGATCAAGACAAATTGCAGGCACCTTAAGTGGTGGTGAACAACAAATGCTAGCCATTGGTAGAGCAATTATGTCGACCCCGAAGTTGCTGCTTTTGGATGAACCTTCATTAGGACTTGCGCCCCTGATCGTCAGCAATATTTTTTCTATCATCGAGAATCTGAACCAAAAGGGAACCACGATCTTACTGGTTGAACAAAACGCTAATTTGGCTCTTGGAATTTCCGACTTTTCCTATGTATTTGAATCAGGCAGGATCAAGTTGCAAGGAACGGGTCAAGAACTATTAGGTAACGAGGATGTTAAAAAGGCTTACTTAGGGCACTAATTTTAACAAATGATATTTATTTACCGATCTCTCAATTTTGTTTTATTGCTTGGGGCCTTTATGTCTATTTTAGCCTGCTCCAGGCAGAGGTCGCTTTTAGAGCCTTTTTATCTGCCGATCGGCTATAAAAATTCCGTTGTTTTCGATAAAACGCGAATGGGAGCCGATACTATTTTTATTAAATGGCTAAACCCTGATGATTCTTTGAACAGGGATGTGCTTGATTTGTGGAAGGAGCGTCGTTTTCAGCATATTTTTCAGGGTATTCATCCTTTTTACCTGATTGTGGAAGAGGACATTGATGCTCTTTATGAAGCCCTGAACCGAAAATTTGATATTTTTTATTTTTCAGGGGATCTTGATCAGAAGACAACGTTTTCGGAGTTACGTACTAGAATCAATGGCTCTTTTGGCTGTCTCCCCTTGTCAAATCTTGAAATACGTTTTTTGATGAACTCGAAAAATAACCGGGTTTTCTCCATGCATTCCCTGTCAATGCTGATGATCTCACTGCATGAATTGATGTTGAAATATGAGGCGATACCCGTTTATCCTAACATCTATTCAACTTACCTGAAGGGAAAATACGAATCAGAATCTATAAAATCTCTACAGGAATTCAACCTTTTCTCATCAGTAAAATTGATTGAAATCCAAAAGGGCCCACTAGAGGGGTTCGTTGTTTGCCGTAAGAGGTACAGTTTTTAGCCAATAAGAAGAGACAGGATTATTCAATTAGCTTTGGGCTTTTAATTTATGGGAGATTGTTAGATAATAATTGGTAGCGAAGGATATCATTTCATTACTGGAAAAAAATGGACTTTATTGCAGGTTATGAATCGGTTAAAAAGCTGAAGGAGGTTTCAGGTTACATTTTTTATAAAGCAGTGTCCTCTGAAAGCAAGCAAAAGGTTATCATTGCATCGTTTAGACATCAGCTTTCCCCATCTCAGTGCGTATCTTTAAAGCAGGCTTTTTCCATATGCGAACCAATCGAGCTAAGTAATGTTCTTTTCCCTTTAGATTTAGAATTGAGCGATGAGACTGTCTTCTTGGTGTTTGAAGATACAGGTGCAATATTTCTACCGCTTCTCCAATCCAAAGGAGCCTTTGGATTGGAGGTTTTTTTTGACGTGGCGATTAAGGTTTCAGAGATTTTAACGCAGCTTCATGATAAGCACCTGTTTCATGGGGATTTAAGGCCAATTAACATCCTTTACGATGAGATCAATAAACAGGTTGTGTTAAGCGGGATTTGCTACCATCCAAAAATTGAAAAATTCTTTGATATTTTTCCTCTGACACCACTTTTTGAAGCATATGTATACACCTCTCCTGAGCAAACCGGAAGGGTTAATTGGGAGGTGGATCAAAGAAGTGATCTTTATTCTCTGGGGATTATATTTTATGAAATGGTTTGTGGGTGTGTCCCCTTTAGAGGAGAGACTCCGGATCAAAGGATTTTTGGCCATTTAGCGGTAACTCCACCTGAACTTTACCAGTTTTGCCCCATTCTACCCAAGATGGTAAACCAGGTTATCCGAAAACTCCTTTCAAAAGGCATGGGAGACCGCTATCAGAGTGTTTTTGGACTACTAAAGGATTTGGAGAGGTGTCAGAAAGAATACCTTGATAAGAAAACCATTTCTGATTTTGAATTGGGTTCATCTGATTTGATGAACCAATATCATATTCCTACAAGGCTTTATGGTTCACAGGAAAACTTTACTCTGTTGCTTGAGTCCCTAAATAGAGTTTGCGAGGGGAACATCGAATTGGCGACCATTCAAGGCGCCGCCGGCACGGGCAAGTCTTCTCTGGTATTGGAGCTTATTGACGCAGTCTATCAAAAAAAAGGTTTTGTCGCCAAGGGAAAGTTTGAAAAGGAATATATTGATACGCCCTATTATCCCTTGATTAACGCATTTAAAGGGATCATCAGACAAATTCTGACGGAAAAAGATGTTGATATAGACAAATGGAAGGAGCGGTTTTTAACAAATATAGGTAAAAATGGGCAGATATTGATCGATTTTATTCCTGAAATAGAAATCATTATTGGTGAACAGCCCCCTCTCCCGAATTTGGATCCCCTTGAGTCAAAGAAACGTTTTAATCATCTCTTCGCAAAATTCATTCAGTCTTTTTCATATAGAGGAAAGCCTTTTTTAATCGTTTTGGATAATTTTCACTGGGCTGATGCGGCCTCGATTCAGTTTATCCAAAATTTCTTAAGTGATCCCGGGAATCGATACGTTTTAGTCGTGATTATTTATAGGGAAGGTGCTTTTGAGCAAAACCATACTTTTTTTGTAGCATTGACTGAACTCAGGAATCTCGGGATTCGGATTCAGGAGATCAAGCTTTCTCCGCTGACGGTGGAAGATATCGGTGTTTTTATCAAAGATTCGTTGGGGGTTAAACAGAATTATCGCTCTCTCTCCCAGTTGATCTTTGAAAAAAGCAGGGGAAATCCTTTTTTTGTCAGGCAACTTTTGCAGTCTCTCTATGAAAAAAAACAGATCACCTTTGATGTGACCACATCGAAATGGCATTGGGAAATCAAACAGATAAAACAGTTGGAAATCTTTGAGGATGTGGTTGTACTGATCACTGATAAGATCAATGAATTACCCGGAGAATTAATCGAAATTTTAAAAATTGCCGCATGTGTCGGTTTTGAATTTGATATCAATATTTTGGAGTTTATAACCGGCAAGGACAATGATGAGATCGCGGCTCTTTTGGAACTTCCTTTGAAATCGGGCTTGATTTTACCAAAGACCAAGTCATGGGAACAATCAGACCGTCAAGTGTCTTTTATCTCCAAGTCAAATATTAAGAAAATCAAAAATTTTCAGTTTCTTCACAGCCGTATTCATCAGGCTGCCTATTCCCTTTTGTCATCGCAGGAAAAAAAGCAAAACCATCTTAAGATAGGCCGTATCATTTTATCAAACACTAAATCTAAAGACCTTAAAACCAACCCATATCAAATCGTTAACCAACTCAACCAGGCTATTATTCTTTTAACCAAGCGAAGCGAAAAGCTGGAATTGGCCAAGTTAAATCTTACGGCGGGGATTCTTTCAAAAGCATCAGCCGCTCACGATTCAGCATGGAAATATTTTGCTTACGGGACCGATTTGCTTGATGAAAAAAGCTGGCAAACGGACTACGAATTGACCAAGGAGCTTTACCTTGGACGTTCGGAGTGCGAATATTATAGTGGTAATACAGAGGCGGCCAAACCTATTTTTACGCTTCTTTTAGAACATGTACATACCATTGAAGAAAAAGTCGAAGTCATTATAAGGAAGCTGAATCTTTTAATCAAAAACGGGGAGTTGAAGGAAGCGATCCAAACAGGGATAAGTGCCCTAAAAGATCTCTTTAGCGAGAAAATCCCCGTAAATGACGCTGAGGTTACTATTATTTCCCAGGTTATGATGCAGGAAATGCAATCTGATTTGGAAATCAGTAATGTCGAAAAGTTATTCTTTCTACCGTCAATGAAAAAATCAGAAGAAATCATGATTATGGAATTGATCACCAACATCATTCCAGCTGCTTATATCGCCAAAAGACACCTTTGGATCCTACTGACGATCAAAATGGTACAAAAAAGCTTAAAGCACGGCAATTGCTTTTATTCATCATACGGTTATATGAATTTGGCTGTTATACTTTGTTCTGGACTTGAGGATTATCAAACAGGCTACGCGATTGGAAAGCTGGCCTTAAAATTGAACGAAAAATATCAAGACCCGCGTCTGCTTGCCAAACTCTATTTCCTTTTCGGCAGTTATATCAATCACTGGAAGAATGACGCTCATGAGAATCTTGATTATTTAAACAAGGCCTATCAAGTCGGTGTTGATCTTGGCGATTGGATCAGTGCCGGAAACAGTTTGAAGTTTTTAATCAAGACCCATCTTTTTATCGGGACACCAATTGAGCAGGTTATAAAGGAGCTTGAAGTTCATCA